>JBKPGB010000051.1:0-124282 GCA_046729135.1 Thermoproteota archaeon
TTATCTTGTTGCCCTAGAAAGTATCTGTGACTCCCTCTCACATGTTTACAATTAAGGCAGATATCGGATTCACTCAATCAATATTGGCTATTTCTTCGTCACAATTAAATTATTCCAGTCTCTAACTTTCACTAACCAATGTTATCAACCAGTTCCATTTGTAATAAACATAAGTTTACAGAAGTTATACTTATTTCGTTTACGACTATTTATCAATTATTAAATAGTAATTTATAGAATTAGGGTAATTATGAGAGTGTATGATATGCGTATTCAAGTTAATTAGTTTAATTAAAGAGTGGTAAGCGTGAAATTACAAGTTAGAAATTTATCTAAAAAATTTAAATCAACCAGTTCTGATAAAGCTGAATACGTTAACGCAATTGAAAATATCGACCTTACGATTGGCGATGGCGAATTCGTGAGTATTGTAGGTCCTTCTGGATGCGGTAAGACTACTCTTTTAAACATTCTAGCAGGACTTGACAAACCTACTGAAGGTGAAATCATTCTTAATGGTCATGAAATCGATGGTACGGGTCCAGATAGAATTATGGTATTCCAAGAGAACGCTTTGTTTCCATGGCTCAAAGTAATCGAAAATGTTGAATTTGGATTAAAAATCGCTGGTTTGCAGAAAGATAAGAGGCGTCAAATAGCACTCGCGCATTTAGAAACAATGCAATTAACAAAATTTGCCGACTCATATGTGTACCAATTATCTGGTGGCATGAAGCAGAGAGTGGCCCTTGCTAGAGCACTTGTTTTGGACCCTGAAATATTGCTTATGGATGAACCGTTTGCTTCATTGGATTCCCAAACACGGGACTTGCTTTCTGTTGAATTACAGCTTATTTGGTCAAGAACCAGAAAAAATATTATTTTTGTAACTCATAATATAATGGAATCTGTATGTCTTGGAGACAAAGTATTTGTATTTACAAGTAGACCAGGAAAAATCAAAAGGGAGATAACAATTAATCATAGAAGACCAAGAC
This sequence comes from Thermoproteota archaeon, assembly GCA_046729135.1. Taxonomy (GTDB): domain Archaea; phylum Thermoproteota; class Nitrososphaeria; order Nitrososphaerales; family Nitrososphaeraceae; genus TA-21. The sequence goes on from JBKPGB010000051.1 coordinate 999, forward strand.
TTACCGAAGATGATGAACTCAAACCATTTTACAGGGAAGTACTGGGAGAATTGAGAAGCGAAATTAGTGCTGCACGCAAACAAAAAACTGACTAATTTTTCTTTAGTTTCTTTACAAGATCCAAACCATCTTCGAAACTATTTGGAGAACACAAAAGAACCTTTTCTGTCAAACTAGCGGCTTCGCGAACGAAATTTTCTGGCTTTTCCTTATACGAAGTCCAATCCAAACCTATATTCTGTGCTGAAACTTCATTTCTCTTTGATGGACACATTATGCATGGAATAATATCAATTCTATATCGTTTGGACACTTTAACAATCTCCTTCAAATTGTCAATAGAACTTATTGACTGTGTAACAAATGCGCGTGGTCTTGCGGCCAATTTGTTCTTTATTTTTACTCTATCATCGATTTTACTTGGAAATGATAGATCCAATTTTATGCAATTGTTGAAATTATGTTCTGTTAGAATTTTGATAGCATTGGTGGGAATAACATCGAAGAATTTATTGCCAATAGTAGGATCATCCCCACGGAGAATTAGGATGCTATAAACTCCACACAAAATGGCCTCTGTAACAAATTGAAGCATAGATATGAGATTTTTGTCGTAAAGTCTACAAGTACAGCTAATCGGTATTGATATGCCTTCGCCTTTTAACATTGAAACGAGCATCAAACTCGAAACTCGAGGCACACCAAGTACATTATCAGTCAAGTGTATTCCATCAACATATTCTGATACACTCCTTGCTCTTGACAAGAAAATACCAATTTTGTTGTTTACTGCATCACTATCAAAACGATTATTGTAAAGAACCTTTGGCGGGTTCATCTCATAAATAACTTTGATATCCATTAATATCACACAATAATTATCATAATTAAAGCCTTAATTTTATACCTTGAAAATTTCAAAATGTAGTATAATCAAAAGATTATCATGAGATAGATTTTATAGTTTAATTAATAATGAATACATACGACGATTCTCTTTTGTACAATGAAAAACTAGTCAAAGATTTGATTTACCCTTTTTTGCATAAAAAAATAATTTTTCCATCATCTTCAAAACAATTCAAATTTGCAGCCGTAATGATAACAATCCATTTCACAAACTCAAACCCTCATGTGATCTTGATAAAAAGGACAAACCTTGTGAAAAATCATGCCAGCGAAATTTCATTTCCTGGCGGGAATTTTATAGAAGATGACGTTGAGATGTTAGAAACTGCGGTAAGAGAATTAAATGAAGAAATTGGGATCAAGATCACAAGAAAGCAAGTTGTTGGCTACTTGGATACCGAGAGGACATTAACTTCGCGTTACATAATCTATCCATATGTCGCGGTAATAGACAGGATGCCAGAAATAACCAGTACAAATTACGAAGTTGAAAAAATCATTGACGCGCCTCTCATACCATTACTTGAAACTAGAGAAAATGACCTAATGCACCAAAAGCAGTATTCCATTCCCAACCTGCCTAAATTTACCTATAAAAATGAAATTATTTGGGGTGCGACTGCAAGAATTCTAGACCAACTTGCAAAACCTTTTTCTCGTAAAATTAATTATTGAAAAGTGAAAACCAATAATTGAAAAACAGGCATTTTTACGGTACTTTATTTGATATCATTAGGCCTCAATAAGCATGGACTTCAGATTTATGTTTTCTTAAGCTCCTGAAAGTACCGAACTTCATGGTACACTTATCGCATTTCCACAGATTTACCTTTGCCTGACTATAAAAGGTATAAGATTGATCTCCGCTTTCATATTTACCTGTGCTGCTGTTGTAATTCACTGGATTGTAATTTATTCTGTACTTAATCCTCGATACGTTTATTTTCAAATTGCAATGCTATTGAATTCTTTATTTAAAAAAAGTAAAGTTAATTGAACATATAGGAACCTATCAACCTTATTTTACTAACTGCAGATCAACAAAACTAATATCTCATATGGAAAAAGTATCAATGTGTATTTCGATAGCCTAAGGGAGTACGTCGAATCTCTTGAAAAAGTAGGTCAATTGAGAAGAATAAGAACAAAAGTTTCAGTTGATTTAGAAATTGCAGAAATTCTGCGCAGAGTTATGTATAAGAATGAGGGTCCTGCCATATTATTTGAGAATGTAGAAGGATTCAAAATTCCAGTACTAGGTAACGCATTTGGATCGTTGAGAAGATTGAAGATGGCTCTTGACATGGAAAATTTTGAAGAGATTGGTGAACGCATGGCAACATTAACAAAACTGAAGATACCTCATGGACTATTGAACAAAGTTAAGATGCTTCCAAAGTTATCAGAAATTTCGGACTATGGTCCTAAAAGTACAAATTCGGGTCCAGTAACGGAGATAGTTGAAACTTCTAAACCCATGCTAGACAGTTTACCAATAATTAAATCGTTTCCCAAAGATTCTGGAAGATTCATCACTTTTGGAATTACAGTTTCAAAAAATCCTGAAACACAGGTTCGAAACCTAGGTGTATACAGATTACAGGTTATTGGTTCTAAAAAAGCTATAATGCACTGGCAAGTTCACAAGAGAGGCGCACTTCATTATCAAATGAATAAAGAAAAGATGCAAAAAACAGAGGTTGCAGTAGTTATTGGAGCTGATCCTGCAACAGTTTTTAGCGCAGTCGCTCCTGTTCCAGAAGGTTTGGATAAGTTTCTATTTGCAGGAATCACACGAAGAAAGGGGATAGATCTTGTGAAATGCAGAACAGTCGATGTGGAAGTTCCTGCGTCTGCTGAAGTTGTTTTAGAAGGTTATGTTGATCCATCGGAAATGAACATAGAGGGTCCCTTTGGAGACCATACCGGATATTATACTCCACCAGAACCTTATCCAACGTTTACACTGACTGGTATAATGATGAGAAATAATCCAATTTATCTTACAACAGTTGTCGGAAAACCCATACTTGAAGATGCTTACATAGGTAAAGTAATTGAAAGATCATTTCTACCATTGGTAAAGATGTTCCAACCTGAAGTCGTTGATTTTTCAATGCCTGCTGCAGGTTGGTTCCAAGGTATCGCAATAGTTTCAATTAAAAAAAGATATCCCGGGCAGGCCAAAAAAGTGATGATGGGTCTGTGGGGCATGGGTCAACTGTCTCTTACAAAGGTATTGATCGTAGTTGATGAGGATGTCAGTGTGCATGATATAAATGATGTAATTTGGGCTGTAACGACTCGATCTGATCCCAAGAGGGACACAATGTTAATTGAGAATGCACCCACAGATAGTCTAGACCCCGCGTCCCCATTATTAAATTTAGGATCAAAAATGGGTATTGACGCAACTAAAAAAACAAAAGAAGAAGGGTTCGAAAGACCAGTTCAAGAGGAGGCACTTCCTGATAAAAGTACCATTAATTTAGTAACGAAAAAATGGAATGAATATGGTTTGCAAGAATGAGAAAAGGCCAGTAGTAAGAATAAAACTTGATAGATAAATATGTGTTATTCAGATGATGACTAATGAAGTTTGTTCACAGCGGTAAAGTAAAGGACGTCTATGAATTAGACGACAAGAACCTTTTATTTCATTTTACAGATAGAGTTTCAGCATACGATGTACCGATGATTACTGACATAAAAGGAAAGGGAGAAATTTTATGCAAATTTGCGGAATTTTGGTTTAACTGCTTGGATTCTAGAAATCACATGGTAAGGTTAGATGCTAAGGACAAAATGGTCGTAAGGAAACTCAAAATGATTCCTCTTGAGTGTGTGGTTAGAGGATACTTATATGGAAGTCTTTACGAACGGTACACTACTAGTCGTAATATTGCACATCTAGGCCCCAATTTGAAGATTGGGTCTATGTTAAGAGAACCAATATTTGATCCAACAACAAAGTCAAAAATCCATGATATACCTATTTCTGAGGATCAAATTTTGGCAAAAAAAATCCTGACAAATGATGAATTAAGATATGTAAAAGATATGTCGACAAGACTTTACAAACAAATGTCAGACATATCAAATAATGCAGGATTCATAATGGCAGACGTAAAATTTGAGTTTGGAAAGGATCCTACCACATCTGAAATTATTTTAGCAGATTCACTGGGCCCTGATGAATTCAGGATGTGGACTATTGATTCATACAAAGTCGGAGAGGAGCAAGTGAGCTATGATAAACAATACCTTAGAGATTGGCTAACTAAAGTTGGGTTTAGAGATAGAATCAAACAGGCGTCTGAAAACGGAAAGAAACCGATTCCTCCTGAACTTCCACCTGATGTAATTAATGAATTATTGAAAAGGTATTCGTTTGTCTATGAAAAGATATCTAAGATATGAAATCCCGATTCCTAGGTTCCAGTTTTTCTATATGTCTTGTTATTCTATTTTAATTCTCAATATTCCTTTTGCCTCAGAATTGGTTAACGCTTTTATGAGATTTCTTGGAATATCAATTGCCGACTTATCACATGAAACAATCAATGTTCTAGAATCAACGTAATTTGATTTCCTCATTACTATATCATGTTTATGGATAATTTCTAAATTGTTGTTGCCAAACCCAGCCAGGCTAAATACGTAAGGTTCTACAATAATTCCAATTTTTACGACTGTGTCACTTGTTCTTAATTTCTGCTTAAATGAATTATCCAAATCATCACATGCCTTGTTTGCTGAAACACCAATAATACAATCACCCTTTTTGGTCAAACTCGAATCCTTAGTAATTTCAATTGTCTTGGAGTGAAGGGAAAGAATATTCTTGTGACCCTGAAATATTATTTCTTCTTCCAATGGTACGTCTATCTTTCGAAAAATCAATTGACAATTTAAAGTATGATACTAAGGTAAACTTAAATTAAAGAAACCAAACAAGTTAGAGCTGATTTGTTACCTGCAGCAGCTGGTTATGATAGAGCAATAACGGTATTTTCACCGGACGGTAGACTATACCAAGTAGAGTATGCAATCGAAACGGTAAGAAGAGGAACTCTTGCAGTCGGAATTAAAAGTAAAGACGGTGTGGTATTAGCTGTGGAAGAAAAAGCTAGGAAATTACAAGTTTCTGATATTACTCAAAAGATATTTCAAATAGATGATCATATTGGAGTGGCAGCAGCTGGATATATTCCTGACGCGAGAACCCAGGTTGATCATGCAAGATTCTTTGCCCAGAGTAATAGACTGATATACGATGAACCTGTAGACGTTGAGGGTGTCGCAAAGAACCTTGCAGATATGGCGCAACAATTTACTCAGTACGCTGGAGTGAGACCTTATGGTGTTGCATTAATCCTCGCGGGAGTTGATAAGAATGGATCTTCACTTTATCAAACTGATCCAAGTGGAACTTACATTGGATACGATGCAGTTGCGATTGGCAATGGAAGCGATCAAGTAAATGAATTCCTGGAAAAAAGCTACCATGGTGATATAAGCATGGATGAGGCAAGTAGCCTTGCATTGGAGTCTATTTATTTGGTTAGCGAGGAGAAAACCGGGACTAGACACATAAAAATGGCTCAAATAGATACCAAAACAAATAGAATGAAGCGAATCGAAAATAATGACATTGAAAAATATGCATCAAAGTCGAAAGAAAATGCCAGTAAAAGAGGCTCGCAATAATTTCTATTTTTTAATCTTCTAAATCAAGTCAATATTGGTTTAAATATTCAAGAAATATTCTAAATTTTGTGACAGTTAAAGCTGGTTCACCTGCTCCCGAATTGAAAGTTAGCGAATGGGTGCAAGGCGGTCCCATTAGCCTGAAGGATTATCAAGGTAAAGTAATCGTTGTAGAAGTTTTCCAAGTAAACTGCCCCGGGTGTTTTATTTATGGAATACCTGAAGCAATAGATACGTATCAAAAGTACAAGAACAAAGGAGTAGTGGTATTAGGACTTGCCACAGCATTTGAAGATTTTGACAAGAATACACTTGAAAATCTAAAATTGCTACTACAGGAAAGCAAAGTCATAGGTGAAACTCTTACTACTCTTTCATACCAGAATAAGCTACTAAATAAGGGAAAGTTATCTTACAATATACCTTTTCCTGTTGGCATGGATATGCTTCTAAAAGAAAGACTTCCTATAGAAGGCAAGAGAATTATGGAATTTGTAAATGCAAATGTCCTTGATTTTGAGTTGTATCATCAAAAAGACAAGGATCAAATTATTTCACGCGTCAAATCTTATTTGGAAACAAAACCTTACAGTCCTGTGACTTTCGAAGAGTATTCATTGAAAGGTACTCCTTCAACAATTTTCATTGACAAAAAAGGAATTCTTCGCGAATCGGCCTTTGGATCAACAGGTCTAATGGCAACAACCGTAGAAAAATTATTATCGGAATAAACTGTCAACACACTAATGTGACTAATCTCCGGATTGCAATCCCCGACTCCTGTTTGATAGAATCTCAAACAATTCTTGACAAAAGTTACAAAATCTCACAAATTTCTCGTTCTTGTTCAATATTCTGTGTCAATAAGATCATTATTTATCATGATAGGAGCGTAAAAGCTGAAAAAATCGACAAAAAAATGTTGAAAACAATACTTGAATATCTTGACACACCCCCATATCTTAGAAAAAAAATCTACCCCAAAATGTGGATTCTGAAGCACGCCGGAATTTTACCCCCCATAAAGTCCCCTCATCATAAAGCACTCATAGACATTAAGGATATCAAAGACATTGAAATACGATTTGGATTTGTTGTAAAGCAAAATGACTCATTATATGTGGATGTAGGACTTGAAAAGGTTATTAGATATAATGGAATCCAATTAGGCAAAAAAGTTCTTGTAAAAATTTCAAATAAAGGAAAGCTGTTAGCGGAAGATATTTCAAAAGAAGAGATTGATGGTTACTGGGGATATGATGTCCAATTCGCAGACTCCTTATCAGCACTGCTAGAAAATACAAAGGGTGAAATATTAATGACTTCGGTGGAAGGATCACCATTTACAAAACATGTAGCGGATTTGATGAGCAGTCTAAAAAAGTCAAAGAACCTACTCGTTGTGTTTGGCGGCCCGAAGTTTGGTCTGAGAAAAATACTAGAAAGTGAAAATGTAAGAATTAATCAGAAACCCCTTTTTTTGAACATGTTTCCTAATCAAGGTACTCAAACCGTAAGGTTAGAAGAGGCAATTCTTGGTACATTGTCAATAGTTAATAATTACTTGAATGTTTGACCGATTTTCGGCAAGATATACTATACTCTTATGAAATAAGATTATCTCAATTTGTGCAGATTGTATAAAAGTTATTAATTTATTAAAGGGATCACAAAAAACGGATTAATCATGGGTCATCGAAAATATAGTGCACCTAGACGTGGAAGTATGGCATTCTACCCAAGAGTGCGTGCACGAAGCCTCGAATCGAGGATTAGGACGTGGTCTGACCCTAAGTTGGAGAAATCATCATTGTTAGGTTTTGCCGGGTATAAAGTTACTAATTTAAACGTATTATCTGTTGATGACAGAGAAAAGACTCCAAATTATGGCAAAAATTTAATGAATTCATCCACTTTAATATCGACTCCACCATTGAAAATAATTGGAATGAGAGCATATTCAGAAACGGCATATGGAAAAAATGCAATTTTTGACGCTTTTGCAAAAGATAATGACAAATATCTCTCAAAAAAGGCGTCGTTCAAGTACAAGGAAGGTAAATTAGATGAGATTAATGCACATATTGATAAAATTAAACATGTAGTTGCTATCGTATCATCTTATCCCACTACTGCCTCTCTGTCTCAAAAAAAGCCATTCGTATGGGAAATACCAATTGGTGGAAAAGATACAAAAACAAAAATTGATTATGTAGTTAGCAATTTTGGAAAGCAGGTAAACATAAAGGACGTTTTTGAAACCGGACAGTTTATCGATATTTCTGCTATCACTCGAGGTAAAGGAATTGAAGGGCCTATTACCAGATTTGGAGTTAAAAGGAAACAACATAAATCCAGAAAGAGTGTAAGGGCACTTGGGACTTTAGGACCGATTTCTCCTGCCGTAGTCACCTATACTGTACCAAGACAGGGACAAAGAGGATTTCATCAAAGGACTGAATACAATAAAAGAATATTGATAATTTCAAATTCTGAAAAGGATAATGATTTTAAGATTAATCCTGAAGGTGGATTTGAACACTTTGGCATGATCAAAAATGACTATATAATTGTTAAAGGTTCAGTTCCTGGAGTTGCGAGAAGATTAGTCAAGCTGAGATTTCCTATTAGAACTGTTAGCAAGAAGATAGTAGAACCAAAAGTTGTGGAGGTACTCGTAAAATGAAAGTTAGTCTTAAAGATCTTCGTGGAAAAGAAATTGAATCAGTAGAACTTCCATCTGTTTTTAATACTCCGTTTAGGCCAGAGATTATAAAAAAAGTCTATATAAACGTCCTTTCAACCAAATTCCAGCCTCAGGGAAGATACCCTGCAGCTGGAGAAATTGTCAGTGCAGAATCTCGCAATACCGGCTTAGGAATGGCGAGACTAGCAAGGGCCAGAGGCGAAGGGTTTCAACGCGCTGGTCAAGCTGCTGGCGTTGCGGGTGTTCGAAGCGGAAGATTAGCTCACCCTCCAGTATCATGGAAGAAAAATTACAAGAAAATAAATAAGAAAGAAAAGCAACTTGGATTTTGTTCCGCAATTGCGGCAACATCTAATAAAGACATAATAGAAAAACGTGGTCACAATGTTGGAAATATATCAGCATTTCCAATTGTGGTTGCAAATGATTTGGAGAAAATAACAAAGACTGCAGAATTGAGAAAAACATTACTGTCATTAGGGTTAGAGGATGATCTTAAAAGGTCTACCAACACAGTAAGGGTACCATCTGGTAAATCACGATTACGTGGAAGAAAAAAACACACAGCTTTGAGCTGTCTTATAGTTGTATCAAAAGATTCTCCAGTAAGTAAACTGAAAAAATCTTTACCTGGGGTTAATATTGTCTCTATAGAAAAACTGAGTATTATGGATCTAGTGCCAGGAACAAAACCAGTTAGATTGACTATCTATACAAAAAATGCAATTGATTCCATGAATAAAATAAATACAGTTTGGTCAAAAATACATACAATGGTGAAATAATAATGAGTAAAGATCCAGAAAGTAATCTTAATTCGATCATTCTTAGACCTTATATCACAGAAAAGACATTCAATTTGATAGAGAAGGAAAATAAGTTAACCTTTATTGTTTCTGATGGTGCAAGCAAGAAAGATGTGAATGAGGCAATAGAAACAATGTATGAAGGTAACGTTAAAGAAGTCAATATCTATAGGACGATTCAAGGGAAAAAAGCAATTGTTAAATTTACAAAAGATGATGAAGCGCGACAACTCGCAACAAAATTAGGATTGGTTTAAGTTGATTTATCTAGTTAAATTTAAAAGGAGTATTTTGGAGTTGATAGTGTTAGTTGGTTCGTGAATTTAGATTTAGAGGTTATAATGTAGATGAATTAAAGAATTTATCAATAGAGGCCCTTCTCCCATTGTTAAATGCCAGACAAAGGCGCTCGCTGGATAAAAGAGTAGGAAAGTATATGGATGATCAAAAAAGAAAACTACGTGAGCGAATAAAAAGTATCAGAGACGGTTCATCCAATGAAACTTTACGAACTCACGTTAGAGATATGATAATTCTTCCGGACATGGTGGACATTACTATCAATGTTCATAATGGTAAGGACTTTTCTCCAATTACTATAAAACCTGAGATGATTGGTCACTATTTGGGCGAGTATGCTATTACAAACAAAAGAGTTCAGCACGGTGCACCTGGAGTAGGAGCTTCCCGATCAAGTCTATATGTGCCATTAAAGTGATGCATTTGCCGACATATTCTTACTCATTTTCTCAATTTGACAAGAATAAACACGTTAGAGCGTCATTAAGAGAAACTGACATTTCCCATAAACATGCGAGAGAAATTGCTCTAGCGATAAAGGGGCTATCAATCGAAAGAGCAAGGAACATTTTAGATCAAGCCATTGAACAAAAAGTTGCTGTTCCTTATAGAAGATATCACAATGAAGTAGCCCATAGATCAAATATCAGGGATGGTTTTTTTTCTGGAAGGTACCCAAAGAAAGCCTCTGAAGAATTTTTACGACTTTTGGATAATTTAGAATCAAACGCAGAATACAAGGGTATGGACCTCGATAGATTAGAAATTGTATCTTGCGTTATTCATAAAGGAACGAAACTTAAGCGCTTTATTCCAAGAGCTATGGGAAGATCAAGTCCTAAAGTTGACACATTGACACATGTAGAGATCGTAGCTAGAGAGGGTAAAGTCTATTGAGTGCGATAAAAAACGTAATGAAAAATAATTTTAGAAATATGGAGCTGAACGAATACCTGAGTTCTTCATTAAGCGAAGCTGGTTACGGAGGAGCCGAAGTCCAAAAGACTCCCATAGGTACCAAAATAACACTTTTTGTCATTAGACCGGGCCTGGTCATTGGAAGAAAAGGCAGTGGAATAAGAGACTTGACCACTAAATTGGAACAACAATTTAACTTGGAGAATGCGCAGGTCTCTGTAACCGAAGTTACAAAACCTGAATTGAATCCACATATTATGGCAAATAGAATTGCACAACTTATTGAAAGAGGAACGGCATTTAGAAGAGCTTCATTGTGGACAATAAATACCATTATGGGTGCTGGAGCTATGGGTGTGGAGATTACAATATCGGGCAAGCTACGAGGCGAACGAGCTCATTTTGAAAAACATTCAGCAGGAACCATTCCTAAGAGTGGAAAAATTGCAGAAGAAGTGGTAAGAAGTAGCACAAATAGCATATTAACAAAAATGGGACTAGTAGGAATAAAACTAAAAATTTCGTTAAAAGAAGAAACTCATCTTGATTTTGATTTCTCCCCGGAAGTGCAACCAAAGGTCGAGACACAAACCGGCATTGAGAGCGAGAGTAAAAGTCAAACTGAAAACCAGAGAGTTCCTTCCGATTCAGAAGTCAAGACTGAGAGTAAAGATATTATTAACAGTCAAGTTAAGGAAATAGCCGTGAATAAAAGTGAAACTTAATGGCTAGACTTAAATTAAAAACATTAAGAGAGTTTAACGACGATGATTTGGAATCAAAACTATCAGAAATTAGGGCAGATCTGTTGAAATTGAGAATTGAAAATTCTAAAGGAACTCTCAAAAAGGAAACTGGCAATATGAAATGGAAAAGAAGAGACATTGCCCGTATACTTTCAATTTTAAAGGAAAGGGAATTAACAAAATGACTTTTAAAGATTACATGTTACAATATGAATTCATAGGGCGAAATGCACAAATAGAATATGGACCGCTAAACAATCTAAAAAAGATTAACGGCAAAATCATTTTTGAAACTAAAAATACAATTTCGGTCAGTGATCAATCCAAATCATATGTTATTCCCAAAAAATCAATACACAGAATAGGACTGATTTTTCAAGACAAGATTTGTTACATTGATGGTTATCTCTTAGTCGGAAGACCTGAGGATCGTTTACTTAAGTGATGTTTGATAGAGTATGAGTAAAAATATTGGAGTAACAATCTCACAGCCAAAAAGAACTTGTGATGATGACTTGTGTCCTTTTCATGGTAAGCTTTCCATAAGAGGAAAAATTTTGATTGGAATCACCATAAGCTCTAAAGCACACAAGATGATAGTTGTCTCCCGTGAATATCCCAGGCTGGTTAGAAAATACAAAAGATACGAGAGAAGCAGATCCAAAGTTCACGCATTTCTTCCTTCATGCATTGATGTAAAAGAAGGCGATGAAGTAAAGATTGCGGAATGTAAACCAATTTCAAAAACGATATCGTTTGTAACTGTGGAGGTTATGAAGAGTGGCGTCTAAAAGCCGTGCAGTCTCTGCAAAAGGAGTGGAAGAATTTAAGCCATATATTACAAGGGCATTACCAATAACAGCAAATTTAGTTTGTGCTGACAACACTGGAGCTAAAATATTAAGGATTGCTCAAGTCACACGTATCAAGGGAAGACATTCAAGAATGCCATCTGCGGCAGTTGGAGATTTTGTGAATGTTACCGTTAAGAAAGGCAATGCAGAGCTACGAAAACAATTGTTCGGAGCTGTAATTATCAGACAAAAATATCCCATAAGGAGACTGAATGGTGTCAGGCTATCATTCGAGGATAACGCTGCAGTATTGGTTACACCAGAAGGAGAAATAAAGGGAACCGACATAAAAGGACCAGTCGCTGCCGAAGCTGCAGAAAAGTGGCCCAGAATAGCAAATCTTGCGTCATTGATAATATGAGGAAATAATAATGTTCTATAAACTGATTTCAAAACATAAAAGAGAAAAATTATTGGGAGCTAATCTATCCGAAAACCTGAGAAACCAACATAATAAGAGAAGTATGAGGGTCATCAAGGGTGATACTGTTAGAATTTTAAGGGGAGAATATGTTGGCATAGAAGGGAAAGTTGAGAAAGTGAATACAGAAAGATCGACACTATCAATTGAAGGTGTTCAGAGAGAAAAAATACGTGGTGGCAAAGTCAAGGTGCAGATTCATGCTTCAAATGTTCAGATTATTTCAATGAATACCGATGATGAATATAGAATGAAAGGTACTCAAAAAGCAAAAGATAAAAACGCTAAGGTAAAAACAGGGAAGGAAATGAAAAAATCAGCGGTTAAGAAGAAGGAATTGGTTAAAGAGGCGAAAACATAGTCATGGCCAAAAAAGGAGGAGATAAGAGACTCAAACGACAACTTGCCCCGCGCTTTTGGCAAGTCAATAGAAAAAGTGCAAGGTTTATTCTGAACACAATGCCGGGGCCACATACTAGAAAATTTTCCTACCCAATCGGTGTTGTATTACGTGATCTTTTACATGTTTGTTCGAATATACGAGAAGTAAAAAGATCGCTAAACAAGGGATTAATCAATGTAGACGGCAAAATGATTCGTCACCCAAATTTTCCGATTGGCTTAATGGATACTCTAGAAATAAAACCTTCAAACCAATCTTATAGATTTGTTCCCTCAAATGGAATTCCGCTTTTTCCAATAAAAATAAATTCAGATGAAAAAAACCTAAAGTTAGAAAAGATCAAATCTAAAGTTACCTCAAAGGAAAATTTATATCAATATTGTCTTCATGACGGAAGAACATTTCTGAGTAAAGAATCATATAATGTGAATGATACATGTTTAATTGACTTACCTAAATTTGGTATCAAAAATCATGTGCAACTAAAAGAGGGATGCACCGTTATTGTTACTAGGGGAGAAAACGCTGGTAATATTGGCAAGGTTGAAGAAATTAAGACTGGATCGTTTTCGCTTCCTAAACGTATATTAGTTTCTATGGGTGAAAAAACTGTAGAATTGCCAATTGATATTGTGATGGCAATTGGGGTTGACTCTTCACTAATTCAGGTGAGCAAGTAAAATGAGCATAGTAAATAAAATGAAACAGATTAGTTTGGAAAAAGTTGTAATAAACATCGGAGTAGGAAAATCTGGCGAACCCCTGGAGAGAGCAAAAAACGCACTTGAGGAATTAACTTCCAGAAAACCCACTCAATGTGGTGCAAAGAATAATGTCAGGGATTTTGGGATACATAAAGGTGAACCAATCGGCGCCAAAGTGACACTTCGAAACACAGAGGCACTGGAATTTGCCAAGAGAATAATACTGGCAAAGAATAACCAATTGAAAAAGTCCTCATTTGATAGCTATGGAAATATTTCGATAGGAATCCGCGAGCACATTGATATTCCTGGAGCAAAATATAATCCTGATATCGGAATAGTTGGAATGAATGTCTGCATTTCATTATCAAGACCCGGTTACAGAATAATTAACAGAAGTAATCCAAGAAAGATGGGAAAGAAACATAGAATTTCGAAAGATGAAGCAATAGAATATTTCAAGAATCTAGGAGTTGAAATGATTTAATGCCAAAGCCAAGAGAATATGATGTCACAGGAAGAAAACAGCGTGTCCATGGAAAGGGTACCCGATGGTGCAAGCGATGCGGATGCTATTCGGGTCTTATTCAGGCGTACAATATAATGCTCTGTAGACAATGCTTCAGAGAAGTAGCAATAAAATTAGGCTTTAAGAAATATGAGTAGAAAAATAGGTGAATGAGATGCCTGCATTAAATATCCTGTCAAACCTTTTTACGACTTTATATAATAATGAAGTTCGAAGAAAAAAAGAATGTATAGTTAGTCCGTCTTCAAGATTTTCCAGTGAAGTACTACGAGTAATGCAAAAACACAGATATATTGGAGAATTTGAACAGATAGATGATTCCAGAGCTGGCAAATTTAAGATTCAATTATTGGCAAAGATAAACAAATGCGGAATAATAACACCAAAATTTAGTGTCAGAAAGAATCAATACCTGAATTGGGAAAGACAATTTTTGCCCGCGTACAACATGGGCATCTTAATAGTTTCAACAAGTAAAGGAGTGATGACACACCATGAAGCGCAGGAAGTGGGAATTGGAGGAGTGTTGGTTGGATACGTCTACTAATGAATATGTTTCAACATTAGAAATACCAGAAGGCATTTCTGTTACCTTGGAAGATAGAACAATATTAGTACAGGGGAAACTTGGCACTGTAAAAAAAGATTTCACGAAGCTCCCGGCATTTCTAACAATTAAGGAGAATACTATAAAGATCCAACCTTATGGAACAAGAAGGAAAGATTTTGCTATTTCTAAAACTGCAACAAGCATCATAAACAACATGATAAAAGGTGTTCAGAATGGATACAAGTACAAAATGAAAGTGGTGTTTGCACATTTTCCGATAACTGTTAAGGTGAAAGATGGCAAGGTATATGTTGAGAATTTTTTCGGCGAACGAAAGGCAAGAATTTCGAAGATAGTGGGAGGGTCTACAAAGGTAGCTATTGAGGGTGACGATATTGTGATTTCTGGCCCTCATCTTGAAGATGTTTCACAGACTGCTGCTAATATAGAACTTTCGACAAGAGTCAAAAACAAGGATCACAGAGTCTTCCTTGACGGTATATACGTCTATTCGCGTGAATAGGACTTACACCTCGAGCAATAAAATTGGGATGACTTTTATATAGAATCTTTGTGCAAGTGAGGGTTAATAGTGATAACAGTTATACTTGCTGGTGGTTTGGGAAAAAGGCTAAGACCATTAACTTCCGATAGGCCAAAACCCATGATCCAGATTAATAACACTCCAATTATAGAGTTGCAAGTTAATTGGTTAAAAAAATTTGGAATGAAGGATGTCATAGTACTTGTAGGACATCTCAAAGAAAAAATAAAGCGCCATCTTGCTGACGGCAAACAGTTTGGAATTAACATAAGATACATCGAAGAGAACGTACCACTAGGAACAGGTGGTGCGCTAAAGAATGCAAAAAATCAAATTGTTGAAAGTAGAAATACAGATACTGGATTTTTTGTAATTAATGGAGATATATTGACTGATTTGGATCCATCTACGATATGTCAAAAAGGATCAATGACACTTGCATTAGTTCCACTAAAAAGTACGTTTGGAATTGTAGAAACAAATGGTGATCTCGTGTCAAAATTCGTAGAAAAACCATCCATTAAGGACATGTGGGTCAATGCTGGAGTATACTATTTTTCAAATGAAATTTTTGATTACCTACCAGATAAAGGAAATCTTGAAACTGTTACTTTACCAATGTTAGTGGATAAATGCAAATTAAAGGCAAAAAAATTTTCATATAATTATTGGCGGTCTATAGATTCTCACAAAGATATTGAAGAAGCATCGAAAGAAATACAACAAGTATTTAAAAATGACTGATAACATTGGTCGCATTGGCTATAATCCAAGCAGCCTATTTAATGCAAATGATATTTTAAAATTCGCCAAATTACTGGATGTGAGACCAGAAGTAGATTCTTTATGGATACCGGAGTCTTGGGGCCGTGAAGCGTTTGTTATGATTGGGGCAATAGCTGCATTAACTAAAAGGATAAAAATAGGAACTTCAATTGTGAGTATGTTTTCAAGAACTCCCGCAACTTTAGCAATGGCGGCTTGCACTTTAGACAATATTTCATCGAATCGTACAATTATAGGGATTGGAGCAAGCACCCCTATTCTTGCTGAAAATTGGCACGGAATTAAATTTGAACATCCGTTAAGACGCATGAAAGAATACGTAACGTGTTTCAAGGTTATCTCTAGCGGGGAAACAATTAACTTTAACGGAAAATTTTTCAAATTAAAAAATCTCAAGATAATGCATCGATCCTCGAGAGAAAAGATCCCTGTTTTTCTCGGTGCTGTGAATACAGGAATGATTAAACTTGCGACAGAAGTGGCGGATGGAATAATATTATATCTTCGTCCACTTGACGAACTAGCAAAAACAATAAAGCTCATCAGATCAATAACATCAAGAAAATCTAAGGGTTTTGAGATTTGTACTGTCTTTATTACTGCAGTGTCAAATAAACATCCAGACTTGGCTCGTATCAGAGCTGCAAAAACACTCGCATTTTATGTAGCAGTAGGTAAATATTATAGTGAATTTTTGTCATCACATGGTTTTGAGAACGAAGTAAAACAAATAACAATTGAATATCGAAAACATGGGATTGAATATATTGAAAAATTCGTAACCGATGCCATGCTTGATTCATTAGCAATCTATGGCACCGCTGAGGAATGTATCAAATCACTGAAACGGTTTACTTCATGCGGAGTATCACTTCCGATTTTGCAGGTAAACCCCGTCAAGGATAATGAACATTCAATTAAAGATTGTCTTCTTTTAGTAGAAAATGTCTAAAATAGCAATAATTGATCAATCCACTTCAGAATTTACTAGGGACACTAACCTATCTGTTCAAGAATTGGCATGCGATCCTTGCAAAAGAATCTTAAGAAATTGCAAAGATAGTTCGATGAATATTGATGCAGTCATATTATCGACAACTTCTGATATTCAGTATGGATCAACAATCTTATCAGAATACTTGGGAATAAAGCCGATAATTTCTCAAAGGTTAGACAACTTGTGCAATTCCGGCACTAATGCAATTGTTTCTTCTTATTCCCTGATAAAATCTGGCTTGTGCAAAACTGCACTAGTTATCGGTGCCGATATAAGAGAAACTAAAGGATCACAATTACTATGGGATATTTCAAGAGGGAGCTTTACATTACCTGTTTACTGGGCTGCACTCTTTGCCAAGGTTCACATGCGTAAATATGGTACAACTGAGGAACAGATGGCATCAGTTGCAGTAAAGAATAGAAAAAATGCTTACCTAAATCATAATGCTCTATTTAGGAAAAAAGTATCAATTGATGATGTCATGAATTCCAAGAAACTGGTGGAACCAATAAAGATGCTCGATTGTTCATATATCTGCAATGGAGCTTCAGCAATATTACTTAGTAATGAAGAAGAGGCTAAAAAATATACGGACCGTCCAGTATGGATTGAAGGAATAGGAAGTTCTACAGAGGCTGCTAGTTTTAGTAACGTTAGTTCTGAGCTCTCCTGCATACGGTCAACTAAAAAGGCTTCTAATATGGCATTTTCTATGACAAATATTGAACCGGAGCAAATAGATGTAACGGAACTTCACGATGCATTCACTATAATGGAAATTCTCGCGTATGAAGATTTAGGTTTTTGTCAAAAAGGGCAAGGAGGTAAGTTTGTTTCACAGAATAACATAGTAATCAATCCTCGTGGAGGATTAATAGGTACAGGACATCCTTTGGGAGCTACTGGTGTGGCTCAGACAGTCGAAATTTGTGAGCAGTTAAAGGGTTTGGCCGGAAAAAGACAAGTCAATGACTGCAAGAGTGGGCTGGTGCATAATATGTCTGCTGCAGGTTCTTCTTCTTTGGTTCTAATACTTTCATAGAATTATGTGAAAATAAAACCTTCTATCTACAGATAGTGCGGCTAATACATTTTTCGCAATTTTTAATAAATTGTTAATCATTTTAATTATATTGAGGTGAAATAATAGGATATGAAAGAATTTCTTGATTTTCTAGGTAGGGGAAAATTCAGGATCCCGATTTGCGACAATTGTCATACAAAGATATGGCCACCCTCGAATATATGTAATAACTGCTATTCAAAAAGAATTAGAATGTCAAAATTAGATAGAAAAGGCCGATTAATTGAACACTCGGAATCATTTATTGGCAAGAATAAAAATTTAGGTTTGGTTGAAATGTCTGGAATCAGGATTATCGGCGTATTAAGTGAAGAAGGGTTGAATCCCGGTAGTGCTGTCAAATTAAAGAAGTGTGGAGTTGATAAGGACAATTTGCCATATTATGAATTCTCATCCGCATGAATTACGTAATGAAGGATTTAATTAATCAGTAATTCTTAATAGAGTTATCGAGATGTCATACGATAGATTTGTAGACAATAGACTTCTAACAAGTAGGGATGTTCTAAATAGGAAACTAATTAAGATGAAACTTCTTGATTACGATGAATCTGCTAGGGATTATTCGCAGAGGTTTGGTAGCAGGATTCTTGTTAAAAAGGTCTTATTGACGATAAAAAAAACTGACACAGAGGAAATCGAAGAAAAAGAATTGGATGTTGAGGAATTAGAGAAAAGAATTAGGAAAGAGAGAATGTGGTCTTCATCGAATAGATGGATTTCAAAAAGTGAATTAAAAAATGGCTACATAGTGGCTACTAGGCATGTTGACCTTTTGTCAGACGCAATGGCCTTGGATATTATACAATTTTAGAAATGATATTTTGACTTGCAATGACCTATCAAAAATCAAAAAATAGTATACCACAAATGATAAGAAAGTATATTTCACAATTCGAATTGTGAAATATTACATGAATTGCATTAATGACATAAATATTAGTAACATCATTTGGTAAATAAGTATACTCTACAATCAAATTAAAATTCAATAAAGCGCCGCTGATCAGACTTGAACTGATGGCCCACTGGTTAACAGCCAGTTAAGCTCCAAAGCGATTAATCTTTGAATTTGCTCTACCATGCTGAGCTACAGCGGCGCATGTTTTACAAAAATTATTACTTTAATTAAATGTTATGATATTGTTTAGCAATAGACGTAATGTTTCTAAATTCGAATTTTGGAATATAGAATATTATTCATAATGAACTATTTTTTCCTTGTGATGAATATTTTTACAACGCCAAGTGCAATCAGCAATATTCCTAATCCAGTGGTTCCATATAATGTCGAGCTAGCTGTTGCTTCGTCTTGAATAGCCAAGCCAATCATTCCTGCTATAATTAATCCACCGTTAATTAGGAGAAGTACCACTACCAATGTAGATTTTTCTCTTAGCGAAATTGCAAAAGCGATGATGGATAAAATCACAGCGCCCCCACCAAATATTCCCCCCCTAATGGCTGCGCTCAATTGAAGAAATCCACTTTTTCCATCATTAGAAGTCGCTTGAGAAGATATTACATCTGCACCATAAATGATTAGTAGGGCAAGAGAGATAAATAACAGGATTACAGATATTTTTGTATTCATTATCTGATGGATCTATTCAGATTATTAATAAACTTATTTTGATGCAATAATCTCTGAACTAATGCTGTGTGAAATACTAGGCCAATGATTGAATTTTGTAACGACTGTCTACTTACATGCTAATTAAAGAATTCGGTTCATCATACAACATGTCCTCAGGCTAATGTAGAAATACTGCAATATTATAGCTATTTCTGTTGAATAGTAATAATCTTGACAGAAAATACATCTGGCATCCATATACTCAGATGAAACTCTGGAATAATTCAGAAAATATCGTAATAAAATCTGGTAGCGGTTTTAGTTTTGTAGATTCTAAGGAAAAAAGGTACCTGGATGGTATTAGTAACATGTGGTGTAATGTTTGGGGACATGATAGGATAGAAATAATTGATGCTATGAAAAAACAGCTTGATAGTCTCCCTCATTCCTCATTATTTGGTCTTGTCAATGAACCGTCTGTAAAATTAGCAAAGATTCTTACAACTATCGCTAAAGGAATGAGCAAGGTTTTTTACACAGACAATGGTTCAACGGCAATTGAAGCAGCACTAAAAATCGCGATACAATACTGGAATAATAAAGGGAAAACGCAGAAAAAGAATTTCATTTGTTTGAAAAATGGTTATCATGGGGACACAATAGGTTGCATGTCGATAGGTTACCTTGATGGTTACTTTTCTCCATATAAATCACTTCTACTCAAAACAATAAAAGTAGATTCTCCTACGATAAGACACGAGAAATTTGGGAATCAAAACATTGAGCAATATATCGATAAAATTGAGAACATTCTGAAGAATCTCTCATCAAAAATATCAGGGTTTGTTATGGAAAGCGGAGCTCAGATCGCAGGTGGGGTTAATATCTATCCCAAGAATTTTCAAAGGGAGATCGGTGACCTGTGCAAAAAATATGGCATTCTATTGATATTGGATGAGATTGCTACAGGTTTTGGTAGACTTGGCAACATGATTGAGTATAAGGCACAACACTCTGAACCAGATATTGTTTGTTTTGCAAAAGCCCTCACCGGTGGATACTTTCCATTGGCAGTAACACTAACAACTACCGATATTTTCAATGAATTTCTTGGAGATTATTGGGGTAAAAGGCAACTTTTTCATGGTCACACTTTCACTGGCCATCCGGTAGGATGCACAGCTGCATTGACAAATCTAGAACTTTATGAAAAGCTAAATCTTATTAGAAAAATAAGAGATAATTCATTAGTTTTTAATCGTGTTTTGAAAAAATTCTCGGAATTAGATATCTGTTATGATATCAGACAGAAAGGAATGCTTTGTGGAATTGAATTAAGAAAAGGGGATGCCCCTATCAAGTCGATAGAAAAAGTTCCGATTGGACAGTACATTGCAAAAGAATCATTCAAAAAAGGAGTATATCTCAGGACCCTTGGAAATATAATTACAATAATTCCACCGCTAGCAATAGACCAAGAAGATCTAATAAAAATAGTTGATACTGAGTACGCAATCGTACAAAAAGTGCAACATAAAATAGGACGGTATTAGCATACCTTATTCATCTAAATAGTACGAATCTGGTTATACAGAGTGGCTTTAGATATGCCAAGGTTTTTGGCAATCTTACTCCTTGGTAAGTTTTGGGATAACATTTTGATAAGTATGTCTTTGTCAAGGGTTTTTTTTGGACGTCCAATATTTTTGCCAGACATTTTCGCTCTTGCCATTCCATCCTTAGTTCGTTGAATCAACATTTCCCTTTCTCTTTCTGCTACCCAGGTCAATATTCCAATCATCAATTTCCTAACGCTGGGGTCAGTGGTTTGAAGAAATATCTCCCTTGGTGAGCAAGAAATTAATGGTGAGTATTCTTCAATTGATTTTATAGCATCAAGAGTCTCCCAAAATGTTCTGCCGACTCTTGATAATTCATAAACAATAACAGAATCAACTCGGTCAGTTCTAACTAGATGTAACATCTCTCTAAATGCAGGTCTACTAATTGCAGGAACCTTCCCACTTATCGCAGAATCCTCGAAAAAATCAAGAATTTTATAGTCATTTTCAACTGCCCACTTTGCTATAGCCAACTTCTGGTTTAATACCGTTTGCTCATCGGTACTGACTCGCAAGTATCCAAACGAGTATTTCATCACTTTTTATTTTATGAAGAGTTGATAATCATATGGGTCAAAAAAAATAGGTATAGTTGAAAAAGGGTATTGCATTTTTTAGGTTGAACACGAGTAAAAAAATGCTGGTTTTTTTAAATAGTAAAAAAACGGGTCCTTTTTTATACTATTAGAGTCATGATAAAAAATGACGATTTTCGCATTTTTTCGTTTATACTAATATGAAAACATCTAGCAAGATTTTCTTGTTTTTTGGTGTTTTATGTAGCTGAAGGCTCAAAAAACATTGAATTATGCTAGTTATTTTTGTAGTTATAAAGTATCTACCTAAAGTTTGGATAAGAGCAGCGTAACGAACTTAGGATTCGAACCAATAGAATTCGATTAGAATACTCCAATTGTCAGAATCTTACTTTAGATATTTGGTTAGCTGTACAATATCAGTCATGTTACTTTAGACTTTCATAACAGATTCCTGATTCTTGAAACCTTAGGAAACCTTAGAATTTTAGATCAGATTAACGAAATTACGATATTTGCTAAATTAATTAAAGATTAATTATGGGACCTAAAGTAGAACTAATGATGCAAGATTTCGATTTCATTGATTCTTGTATGAAGAAGGTGATAAATGGAAATATTATTTCATTTGAGGAAGCAGAAAGATTAATTACAACTAACGACTTGGTAAAGCTAGCGGACTCTGCTAATATTATTACTAAAAAGTTTAATGAGGATAATATTGACGTTGAATCTCTGATAAACGCCAAATCTGGAAATTGTCCAGAGGATTGTTCTTTTTGTGCCCAGTCTACATTTTATGAAACTGGTATATCAAAATATCCGCTTTTGGCTGATGATATAATTTTAGAGAAAGCAAGAGAAGCCCAACTGAATGGTGCAGCCAGTTTTTGCCTTGTTTGCGCATATAGAGAACCTTCACAAAATGACTTTGAAAAAATTTGCAAAATAATTGAAAAATTAAGAATGGAAGTGAAACTGGACATCAATGTTTCACTTGGTTTCATGACTACAGAACGAGCAGTAAGACTAAAATCATTAGGAGTTAAGAGGTATAACCACAATCTAGAAACTTCTGAAAGTTTCTTTCCAAAGATTTGTAAAACCCATGAATTTTCAGACAGAATCAGAACTGCAAGAATTGTCAAAGGTGCGGGCCTTGAACTATGTTGTGGAGGGATCATTGGAATGGGAGAAACTACAAGACAACGGATTGAATTAGCATTTTCTATTTCGACTCTTGAACCAGATGAAGTTCCAATAAACATTTTGATCCCAAGAAAAGGTACACCAAAGGAACTG
Organism: Thermoproteota archaeon; assembly: GCA_046729135.1. Lineage (GTDB taxonomy): Archaea > Thermoproteota > Nitrososphaeria > Nitrososphaerales > Nitrososphaeraceae > TA-21. The sequence continues at coordinate 24,006 of JBKPGB010000051.1, forward strand.
GATAATTGTTTAATTCATCCAATCGATATAATTAAAACAATCGCTGTTTGGAGATTTATTATGCCAAAAACTATATTGAAAATTGCGGGAGGAAGAGAACTTCACTTTGGTGACGGCGGCAAGCTAGCACTTCAGGCAGGCGCAAATGGAATCATTACAGGTGGTTACCTTACTACAAATGGAAATGAACCGAATAAAGATATCCAAATGATACATAAAATTGGCCTCGATACACGAATTTATTAAGGAAGAAATTAGTAAACTAAAAACAGAAAATCTCTATAGAAGATTAAGAACTGTTGAAAATCAAAATGGGTCTTTAATAGTCGATAAAAAGAAAATAATCAATTTTAATTCGAATGATTATCTTGGTTTATCTTCAAATCAAGCGATAATAAAAAATATGATAAAAGAATTTGATGAAATTTCTCAATGTAGTTCTAGACTTGTTGGTGGAAATCATTTAAACATTGAAAAACTGGAACAAGTTCTGTCAAAGCATAGAAAAACAGAATCCTCCCTAGTTTACACTACTGGATATTCAGCCGTTCAAGGAGTCATAAGTACTCTATCAGACAGAGACACAACTATTTTCAGCGATGAGTTAAATCATGCAAGTATTATTGACGGTTGTCGTCTAGGTAACGCCAAGATCAAGATATTTCGTCACAATGACACTGAACATCTGCTAGAACTATTAGGAAGTGTCTCGGGTAAGAAAATTCTTGTTACTGAAGGAGTATTTAGCATAGAGGGTGACATGTCAAACTTGAATTCAATCTGCAATTGTGCAAAAGAGTTTGGCGCCTTCACTATTGTAGACGACGCTCATGGCGACTTTGTTTTTGGAAAGAATGGATCGGGGACTCCTTCTGAATTAAAGGTCAATAACTTGGTGGATATTCATATCAGCAGTCTCAGCAAGGCCTTAGGTTGTTTTGGAGGATATGTTGCTTGTAACGAAATGGTCAGGGATTATCTTATAAACAGATCCAGGCAATTCATATTTACCTCTGCTCTTCCGACTCACTTGTGCAATTCTGCCCTTTACGCCATAAGTATTGCAAAAAAAGGAATTCTACAACGCAGACTCTTTAATAACATCAGATTCTTGCAGAATGGTTTAAGGACGATAGGGTACGATATAGGAAATTCATCTAGTCAGATAATTCCTATACACATTGGTTCTGAAAACCTCGCTGTAAAATTTGCCGATAAATTATTACAGAAAGGCATATTTGTCCATCCGATGAGATTTCCAACTGTTAAGATGGGATGTGCCGTATTGAGATTGTCATTAAGTGCATCACATACGAAGGAACAATTGATTTATACTTTAAAAGAGCTTAAAAATATTGGTAAAAATCATAAAGTCATTTGATCTCATAAATAGTATCGTTACAAACGTACAATTAGATTTTAGGGGTTGCTCTGCTCTGTTTTAATATACTATTTCAAATTGAAATTATTATCCTTTTGTTCCCTGATATGTATACTAAAACTTCTAAAATTTAGCACAACTAATTTTTCTAAAAAGGAGTCTCTACTTTGTATTTCAGAATTCGAATTTTGGAATATTCAATTTAACAAAACCTGATCATGACATGCCTTTTCCTACTCAGAATTTCATATTTCATAATTCGATATTAGAAATATTTATTTAATATAATCTGAAATATACATGTATGGCAGAAAGAGAATTAAAGATCAAATTGACCGTTACAGAACGCCAATTTAGGGAGATAAAATATTATTTTTCTCTTTTACACCCTGAATCAATAGTTTCAGCGCTCAAATTTGCGTACAATCGACAAAAAGCGCAGGATGGGGGTTATCTAATTCTTGGAAGGAAGAGTTTAGTAAAAAAAGAAACCAGTATGTTAACAAGGGAACAAGCTAGATGGCGACTTGCAAATTGGAAGTCCATGATAAAGACTTACAGAAACAAGGGATACAGCTACCCCACAATTAGTAGAATAAAAAAAGATATTAAATTTATTGCTAAATTAAGTAATAAAAAATAGGAAGCTAGTAAGTAGATGCCTCTGTACTTTTTTCGTCAATACTAATTGAAGATAGATCAGGAAATTTCTCTTTCATACTTTGTTCTACTAAAGTAGTAGCTTCTTCAATGATGCTTGTTGATTCCTCACTTAGTGCTCTTCCATTATTGACTTCATGTTTAGGTATTTGTGCAGAATCTGATAATATGCCTCCCATTAGATCGGATATTTGAGATAGGGATTGATCTGCTTCTGGAACCATCGATGATAATCCCCCTTGTATATTCTTTATCACAGACATTGCTGGTGTCAACGTAACTACAACATCTCCTAACTCAGTTATAGTGTTTAGACGTAATTGAATTTGCTCTAACGCCAATTTAGCAGAATCCACCATTTTATTCATTTTTCGAATTTGAGAAAGTTCATTTGAAAGTAATTTGGCATATTGTAATTCATGATTTTGTATAGAATGTACTATTCTTTTGAAAATAAGCTGATCCTTTTCCACTATCTTAGCAGATATTCCTTCAAGTTTTGAAATTTGTAGTTCTAATTTCTTTTGAGCTTCCTCAATTCGTGGCTTTAGGGGAGGTTGTGATTTAATGCTTTCTAAAATTTTTACTGCCATATTTTCAGGCTGGGTTTTATTCCACTTATCTTTAAAGGACATTATATTCCCCTAAGCCTATCACTCTTTTTATTTATAAAATCAAATGTAACCGAGATGAATGGATTAGAAGTTACAAGGTAGAAATTCAAATAGAGGATTTTTTACTCATTTTTTCGATTTATCAAACATCTGTAATAGCTGTTTTACTGCACCATCCATGTCTTCTTCACGCACTTCTGGAGATAGGCTTTGCTTTAGAAGATTATTTATGGTATTAGAAATCTCCGAGCTTATTTCATCAAAACTATCAACATCACTAAATCCTTGTTGATAAAGTCTATTGAGCTTCATAGCATACATTCTTGTTTGATCATTTATCGTAACTTTGTACACATTATTATTCACCTTAATTTCCTCCTTAGCCATTACGATTATCAATGGAAATGACCATGATCCTCTAAGAAAAAGCTTTTGGTGTTAGATCTTGCAATAGGAATTCATTAAGTTCATTTTTTTTATCCCTGCGCTTGAATTCAAACTTTCGAATTTGCAAATGCAATGATGTAATCTGATAAAATTGACTGAAGTTTCTTAACCAGTTTCCTTCCCTCTGTTGTAAGTGAATAGTATCTGACAGCCATAGGTCTCGTCTTCGAAGATGTCTTTAAACCATATTCACTAGTTACCAAACCAGCCTTTTCTAATCTAGACAGGTGAAATGAAATAACCTTCCTGTCGACGTTCATCATTGCTTCTAGGTTGCTTGCATACGCCTTTTCAGATTCGAGTTTAATAAGAATATTTAACCTAATAGGATGAGTTGCAACGTAGATTATCTCATATACGTCGTTGATTTTTACTTTATTTCTTTTTTTGTCCAATACATACAATATCATATCCCTAAATATATTATTTTTTCTTAAGGGCATATCAGTATCCTATATGTATAAAGGCGGAGTTAGGGGCACTAATAACCCTATACAGATATTATTTATCCGCGTATAAATTAATAAAATAAAAAATAATTTTATTATTGATACCAATCTTGAGTACTGATTGTGTTCAAAAAATCATATTATGCCAATTTCTTACTGAAAAGTTTTAATACAATAGAGGTCATGGTGGGATTTGGACCCACGACCTAAGGTTTACAAAACCTTCGCTCTAACCAGGCTGAGCTACATGACCAGACGGCAAAGTTAAATTTTTTATCACATAATTATAATTCTGTCCTCTATAAAGATAATTTAATCTTGAAGTTTGGAACCCAAGGGGAATTTAAACCTTCATGTAGTGGGTTGAATAGAGAAAATCAAGTTACAATATGTTAAAACTTAGAACCATAAAATAGTATCTTTTTATTCTGAAATATATCATATCATATATAAACAAAATTGCTAGCTGTTTAGGAAGAGATCTTTGGTAGAAGCCAGCGTAGATATTGGTAAAGTTTTCCTCGATGGACTCATTGGTAATGTAGTCTATGCGTTAGAAATTATAATAACTATAATTATTCTAGCAATAATAGTCATTACTCTTTTTAGCCTTCTCAAGGTAACTATTTCAAGCCTAAGGAAGAGAGAAGGACAAGCTCGTTTACGTATAGACGAGATAGTATCACGACTACTGCGAGGTTTGTTAATATCTCTTGATATCTTGGTTGCTACAGATATTTTGAAGACTATTTTGGTTCCCTCGATAACGCAGCTTGCAATACTTATAATTATCGTAGTTGTTAGAGTTTTGCTGACTTTTTCATTGTCAAAAGAAATAGAGAGACAAGACAGACATTCGAAGTAATTTTCACACTCTTTAAAACTCGGTAGATATTGAGAAATGTATTTCAATGGTTAAATCAATATAATCTAGAAAATTGCCATGGGAAGATATCTTGTTGTGGTTACAGTAGAAAATAAAGAGCAAGTAGGAGATCCGGAAGGTGAAACAATTAAAAAGGATCTTATTTTCAGAAGTGGATATTCAAATGTTGAGTCAGTTAGATCCGCCAAGTGCTACTATATAATTATCAATACAGTAACAGAAAATGAGGCAAAAAAAGAAGTAACAAAACTATGCGATGAGCTAAGAATTTATAATCCCATTGTAAGCAATTGCTCAATCGGACCAATTACAAAATTGAACAAGTAATTAAGAGACTAAAACTACCTAAATAGTACACCAAAATAATTTGATGTAATTCTACATTCTTTCCAGAGGAGTAATACCGACTATGGACAGATTCATTTTAAGTGTTAAACGTATAGCTTCAACCAAGGAAATTCTTGCGTTAGATATTTCGGCGTTACTCTCTTTCAATATTGGTAGTTTTTCATAAAATAGGTTAAACATTGTTGCAAGCTCATACGCATACTGTGCAATAAGCTTTGGTTCCATATTCTTGGTCGTATTCTCTAGAATAATTGCAAATTTTGAAAGATGCTTTATTATGCGATATTCAATTCTGTTCGAAAGGCAAGTTACATTTCCATGAAATGATTTTGCCCTCGACTTCTCTATCAACCGGCAACATCGGGCATATGCATATTGCAAATATGGCCCAGAATTTCCATCTAAACTTAATGAATCAATCATGTCAAATTTTATTTCCTTTTCTAGATCATTCTTAATGAGACTATATCTCATGGCAGATATTGCTATTTCTTCTGAGGTTTTTTCAAGATCATCTCCGGTAATTTCTGGGTTTCGTTTTATAATTTCTTCCTTAGCTTTACTATACAAAGTATCAAGAACAAAATCAGCATCTACATAAATTCCCTTTCTTCCGGACATTTGGACAGACTTTTCATTTTCTACATTTATACCCAAGCTCTTTGAGGTTCTACTTGAAAGTAATACAGTCCCGTATGCAAAATGTAAATATTTATTTGATTTTGCTGGAAATTTACCCAAGATTTCCTTGATTATTTTTTGTAATCTTGTTTGCCTCCTGTCAATTACAGTTATAGAATATTCAGCAGGGAAAAATATCGGGTGAGTGACATTTATTGAATCGCCAATTGTGGTAACCCATAAGTCTGTATCGTCCCATTGCTTCATAAAAAGTCGATATTTGAATGGATCCTCAATTGTTCCGACTTTTAGTAAAGCATAAGGAATATCTTTTGCTATATATGTTGCAGTATTGTCACTCCTCACGATAATTTTGGTTCCCTCGTCAATAGATTCAAAAATCCAACATCCGATATTTTCGCCTTTAGTTTCTTTCTTTATTATTTTTTCATCTTGTAATATTTCAAATGTTTTTTTCCATAAATATGAATTTATTATATGTGATTCAAAATTGAGTAAATCGTATCGAGCCCTGATTCTCCAACATGTTGCCAGCTGATCTTTCAGAACTTTAGATGTGATTTCGGACGCAAATGAACTTACCTCGGGATCACCTGACTCTAATTTATTTAACAACGATTTTCTTTTTTCAACCAACGATTGATCCTTTTCGTACAGTTCATTTACCTTTACATAAATATCGTTACCACAATATTGGTCAAACTTCATTTTCTTGTCAGGTGGTGTTATTGGAAAATTTAAATATAAAAAACCAACCAGAATATCAGCGACTTGCAGGCCAGAATCATCTACATAATTCAGGACCTTGACATCATGGTTAGTTTTCTTTAATATTCTATACAGGGTATCTCCAATTACGACATTTCTCAGGTGCCCTACATGCAATGCTTTATTAGGATTAACGCTCGTGTGTTCAACAATCACTTTTCTCTCCTTGCCTATGTCAAGGTAAGAAAGATCATTTTCCAAAATATTAGATATTACCTCTTTTCCAATTAGGTTAAAGTTTGCCTTAAAATTGATGTATCCACTTTCATGTGCTATAACAGACGATATATATGATTCTGACTCTAGTTGTTTACCTTCGTAATAATTAGGATATTGTTCAACTAACATTGAAGCAATTTCATACGGTGATTTTTGTAATTCCTTTGTCAGCAAAAATGCAACATTGCAGCTTAGGTCGCCAAAATCTTCTTTTGCTGGTTCTGTGATACTGTAAGATTCATTTCTAATATCTAATTTGTCAAGTGAAAACTTTATTACTTCATACGCCTCACCAATAAATTTCTTAAAACTCATTTTTTATCTCAAAAAATTTAGACTGACATAATCAATTGCATCACACAGTCCCACTCCCTCCTTGCCATTTACAACATGATCTGCATGAACCTTAACTGCATCATCTGAGTGTCCTAATGCAATACTCAACCCACAGATACCAAAAACCGAAATGTCGGTTTCACTGTCACCAATCGCGACAACTTCCCTTGGTTCGATATTTAGGAACTTTAACGCAACGTCCAAACCTTTTGCTTTATTGACACCTAACTCGTTGATATGAAATGCATATTTACTATCTACTATATTTAAGTCTAATTTGTTCGCTCTTAGTATTTTTATCCCCTCCTTTATATCAAAAGTCCTCTGTAAAACAACTTCGGACATTCTTGGAAACACTGGTTTAATATCTACATCAGATAAACATTGTCTTAAAATTTCATATCCTTTTAAACACAATTCCTTATTTCCAAGAATGGTATGGTTAGAAGGCCCGTTAGAAACAACACCGCCATTCTCCCCTACTGCCACCCTGGTCATTCCCAAAAACACTGACAAAATGTATGCCTCAATCGAAGAACGACCTGTAACAAAAAATACCCTGTACCCTATTTTTTCAAGAAACCTCATTTTTGAAACGGCAGGTAGATAGATCATTCCGCTTCCATTTTCAGTTAAAGTTCCATCGATATCTATTGCAAACGCTTTAATGCTCAGATCTTTGCTCGATAAAGGCATTTTACTGAGTAATTCTTTAAAGTTTTGCGTATCATTAACTTTACTAAAGTATTTTTAAACTATAACACATTCTTAATTGGGCTTATGAGTACGAAGTTTTTACGTAATTCTATTTACGATTAAATATTTCATACTTGCATTACTGGTTGGGTCCGTGGCCCAGTCAGGAAGGGGTGCTGATCTTTGAGCATAAGCCTCCGGAGCCAGAGTTCATGGGATCGAAGCCCATCGGACCCGTGTTTCTGGTAGTTCTCCAATTTTTAAGTATACTTTCATTGCATTATTTTGGCATAGAATGTTTTTATATCACAAATATCGAATCAAAAAAGAAACTATTTGACTATTGATTCAAAACAATACAAGGAAGAACTACGCCATGGTTATGATAATGCGGCTCCTGGTTGGCAAAAGTGGTGGAAGACAATCGAAACAGCCACGGAGGAAGTTAGTAAACGCTTAGTGGAACTTGCAGAGATAAAGCCAGGTTTTAATGTTTTGGATATTGCGACAGGTATAGGAGAACCAGCTCTTACCGCTGCAAAACAAGTAGGAAAGACTGGCGAAATACTAGCCATAGATATTTCACCACAGATGTTATCCTTCGCAAAAGAACGAGCTATCTCTTTAGGTCTACAAGACGTGGTTGAATTTAAAGAGGGCGATGCGGAAACAATTGATTTACCATCCTCAACATTTGACGCAGCACTTTCCAGATGGGGATTGATGTTTTTACCAAATCCTAAGGCAGGTTTATCTAATATTTACAGGTCTTTAGTAAAGGGTGGTCATTTAGCAGCCGCTGTTTGGGCTTCGCCAGAGAAAGTTCCTTTCATTTCGGTACCTATGAACATCGTACTGAAAGAAACAAACAGTCCTCCTCCGGGAACCCTTGGACCGTTTAGCATGTCGGACCAAAATAACCTCAAGAAACTCTATGAAGATTCAGGATTCATTCATCCTGTTATCGAAAGAATAAACGTGGTTTGTGATTTTGACTCAACTGATGACTTTACAGTCTTTACAATTGACCACGGTGGCCCTGCTCTTCAAAAAATCCTAGCAGGAGAGTCAAACGAAAGAAGGAAACAAATAGTTAAGGCAATTAGTAAAGGTTCAGAAAAGTATGCTGACAGTACTTGAAAAGTTAGGTTCGAGAACGAAGCCATACTAATTGTTGATATAAAGTAGAAAGGGACCATCTGCTAATTCTTGCCTATGTAGATAGTCAAATTTGACCCGCTTTACTTCCATTGATAGATTCGGGTGGCAATTGATTCGGCATAGTAGTATTAAGACTACTAGCATAACCTAGGTAAGGCAGGTTCTTATACTTAGTTGCAGAACTCTGAGCACTCTTTTAACACAAATAGACACCGGCCGGTGGGATTCTCAACTCATTCGCTCCTAGTCCCATCGGTCATAATTAAAAATAGTTTATAATTTATGATATCTAAAGAAAAAAGAGTAGGTATTATTAGGACACATTGATTGTTCCATTCATCATATCTGGATGATACTTACAGTGATAACCTAGTTCGCCCACTTTATCCGTTTTGAACTTGAATTCAACATTTTTTCCTGGCTTTATCTCATCACTTTTTTCAATTTCAGAGGTCTTTCCATTAGATTTAGAATCAATTATTAATTGATGTTCCGCGTCAGTGGGATTATCAATTTTTATAGTATACCCGGTATTTGAAGTTATATTCAGGTCAGGGTTCTCCGCTCCCGTACTATCCACCCACCTATAGGCCTCATCTTTGCCCTTTTCGGCTGTCTCATCTTCACCCTTTTCGGCTGTCTCATCTTCACCCTCTTCTTCGCGTACTTCGGCGGCGTTAAGAATTATAGTGTTGTTGCTAGATACCGTACTTGCATTCGAAGTGTTTTCGCTCATTCCCACATTGTGAATTAAAGGTTTCCTTTCATCTATTAGATTTGCGAAGACTTCAATCGGTAAGGCCGAGTATATGCCACTAAGAATCAGTGATGCCATAATTAACATCCTTGTTCGATATGCCATAATTCGTAGGTTAAGGAAGTATAAGATAAGGATTTCTCTCTACGTGGTGAATCTTTTAATCTTTATCGTATCACAGCAAGACCATAAATATTAGAATAAATGGGTTTCATTATGACAACCACAAGGACATTCTGCTACCTGTTTAACTGAGTCTTCAGTAGAATTCTCATGATCACATTTAGGACAGTTCATTTTATTATTTTACCAACTACTGGATATAAAATTTTCTACCATACAGAAATTTGATGATTATTTTATAAAACAATCAGAGTTTCATAGAGAATAACATTACTAATTCATATGTTCTTATAACATTCTAGGTAAGCCCTTTTATAGTATGTAGTACACCAAATTATAACGCAACCAGAAACAACTGGTGGGAAATTGGTTGGTTCTTGTTCATTCAAACTATATATTCCTCCCATCAGTTGTTAATTATTAACTTTAGGGATTTGGTTGGTATAAAAATATTTCTATTTCTTAGAACGTTATTGTAAAAATATCTGGATACCTAGAAGGTAACGCTAAGAATATCTTAATTTGTTCTCTGACTTTTTTCCGTAATGAAAAATCACTTTTTAATCAAAAATTCATTTAGACTATATTTATTTACCGAAGTGTAAAAATAAGGGTACTTCTTAGAAATAAGGTAATTAGTTCGGGATTTGCGGTAAATGGCTCAAGTGAATAAGCGAATTTTGATAGTCGATGAGGAAAAAGACGTAGGTGGAACCTTTGAAACGATGCTCAAAAATTATGGATTTGATATAGATTACTTTACAGATCCGGTTCTCGCTTTGGAAAAATTCAAACCAAATCTATATGACTTGGCCATATTGGACATTAAGATGCCTAAAATTAATGGCTTTGAATTATATGACCACCTTAAATCACGGGATTCGAACATCAAGACACTATTTATCACAGCACTGAGTAGTGTGGAGTCTTACAATACTCACAATAGCAAAGTGTACCCTTTAAAGGGAAAAAGACATTTCATGGCGAAACCGGTAAGCAGAAAGGAACTTTTGGAACAAGTTTATTCAATGATAAATTAGCAAAGAAGAATATGGAGACCGTTCTAGCAATCCATTAAAAGTAACTGCAGACGAAATTATTGAATTTAGATAATTATTTATTTTTCATTTGACAGTATTATATCGCATCATTCATTGGATCTGATAGGAAGATCCCTCGTCCTAATACCCTCTTAAACCTCCCTCAGGCTTAAGTTTTTATTATTCGTTGCTTATAGTTGCCTTAGAGGATTGAGCCTTGCATGTCTAGTAACGACAGAATCGTTAGCGTAGTAGATGACGATGTGAGTACTGCTACATTCTTTCACGAGGCTTTGCGCCAAAATATTGATGGAGTTTCAGTTTTCTCCTTCATCGATCCCATCAAGGCATTTGAACACTTTACAGAGAACAAAGAGAACTATACTCTAGTTATTTCTGATCTAAGAATGCCAGGTCTAAACGGATTAAAATTACTCAAAAAAGTAAAGACTTCGAATCCTAAAGTAAGAACGATATTGATGAGTGCTTATAATTTTGAGGAAGAAGAATTGTACCAGCAATATATGAAAGAAGCAGTGATAAATTCAACTATTGAAAAACCTGTCACAATGAATAGACTGTACCAAAGAGTAAGAGATCAATTAGATGTTAATTAAATAGGCATAAGTAAAAGTCGTAGAATATACAAAAATTGCAAAATCTAATAGTCATTTATGCTTCCATAGCATTTGGATAATATACTTTAGAAACTAGTTTATGATAGCAATCATTACATACGAAAGTATCTAAAAATTGATTTAGAGAATGGATATTTTTCTTACAATGGTCGCATTTAATACTCTCCATTATATAATTATGGATTTTATATTTTAAATAGATTTTCATTGCTCCAAACTAAGCTATCCAATCAAATACATATTATGAGAAAGGAGAACCAAGATTACTATTGATCGCAGCAGATATTAAAACTGCTACAATCGGCGTCTTTGATAGCTATAACTATTATAACAATGTCGATGACCAAATTACCACAATAGATCATGTATTAGCTAGTGCTGCAATACCATAAAATTTTCGATATGTGTGATAAGAGGAGAAAAAGATAGTTTGAATGAACTAATGAAAGATATTCTAGAAAATAAAGTCTTTTATAATGATGCTGTTCTGAAGTCATGACATAAAACAACTGGGACAATTGGTTGTTTCGCATCCGAGAAGTCCCAGTTGGTGTTTAGGTATACTGTAAATGTTCAATAAAATATATAGAGTTTATTTCAACAAGATTATTATATATATAACCAATTCTTACTATTTTTCTATTTTTCTTACCCTTGAAGCATTAACCATATGTTCGACAAATTGTAATTTTCATGATCTAGTATCGGCAGAAATTTGAGTAAAGTTTAAAGCTTAGGCACATACAATACAAGTGAGTCTATTATTGCACCCCTAGGAATATCATTCCCATCGGACTCTTATTTCCCTAGGCTTTCGTAGAACATGATTGGAAATCCTTATATGAGTAAAAAATTGATTCGATTTACACTGATATGAGTACTGATTTGGTAGTGTTACGTGATTATGATAATCAATTAATGAATCGGAGAGAGCTCCAGGTCATTTTTAGAAATGTACCTGCAAATATCAAGAAAAAAGATGCAATTGAGACAATATCCAAGGCAAATAAAGTTGATTCAAAGACAATTGTCCCGATAGAAATCAAATGCAACAAAGGAAGTACTGATGTTAATGCCTTTTTTCATATTTACAATGATGAAAAAAGCGCTAAGGAAACTTTACCACAATACCTATCAATGAGGCTTTTAGAAAAGGCGGAAAGAAAAAAAATCATTGACGAAGCAAAAGCTGAAAAACTCAAAGAAAAACAGCAAACTTCAGAAAAGGGAAAATCAAAGAAATAATTAAGGAATTTGATTATGGCAGAAAAAAAGAAAGATCCAAAATCTCAAATATATTCATTCTATGATATTTCTGGGGAGAAGCTAACTCGGAAAAAGAGAGATTGTCCTCGATGTGGAAAGGGCGTTTTCATGGCAGAACACAAGGATAGAAACACTTGTGGTAAATGTGGCTTTACGGAATTCAGACAAAAGACAAAATAGAACACCATCCCTTAGTTAATTTCGCATATAGTGAAAGTTAGGATACTTATTTGATGGGAACATATTCTTAATTTAGAAAATCACCTTCGCTGAATATATCTAATATATCAAAAAATTCACATATGCATCTTTTGTCCAGTATCTGATATAAATTTGGCGATATACTCTCATCGCCATTAATAAATTTCCTAATTGGAAATCTGTTATCGCATATAATTATTAGTTCAAATTTTTTCTGAGTCTTCAGTTCGGACTGCATTTGATAAACGAATTTCCAACTCTTGTTTCTCTTACTGTAAGATTCGATAATTCTGATTCCTGAATCATTGATTAATTTCAGATCCGATGATATTAGATTATCTTCGCATGTGACAAGTGTTCTGACTTTCTTTATGTAAAAAGGTGTTGCCATAGGTAAAATTGGAAGCTTCTCTTTTATGTTGAATATTAGTCCGTTCGATCGAATTGAAAATCCATGTTTGAATCTAATTAATTTTGAATTCTTAATTGTTACATAGAATGGTCTTCCATTACCGAGCACCAAACTTTCAGGTTCCTCCTTGCCGAGAGGCCAAAAAATAATGGATTCAGAATGAAAAAGAGTCATCAATTTTTTTTTCAAGAGTTTTTCAATATGACGTTGATTAATTTCTAAACAATCATCCTTGTCAGAATTTTTAGATATTGAACGTAATCTTTTTGGTTTCCAGTATCGTCCGCTTAGGATAACTGTACTTGAATTCACAGCTACAGTAGTTTCAAATTTTTTACCTATTTGTAGGTTCACAGAAATGTCGGGAGAATTCAAATCAATTCTCTTATTAGAGATTTTACCAAAAGTTTTTCTAATTTCACTTAAAAGACTTGCTTTGATGTTCTCTTTTCCTCTTATCTTGAATCTTGATCTAAACTTATCTTCATTGTCATAAAAGCTGTGATCTAATGTCAATCCAATCAGGAAGGTATCATATTGATATTCTCTTGTTGCTTCAATTATTTTGTAAGATATTTTGTGTATCTGGTTCTCTATTCCATGACATATTTCACAATCCTCAACTATTTTTTTGAGACGATAGTTTTTAATATATTGCCTTTTTAAGCACCAATTGCATAAGTTGTATTCAAAATTATTTTTCAATTAAGTGTATCTATTTATCCTATTCCCAATCGTCTAAGCATACCTTGCATTTGTCTACCCTTGCTTTGTTTTATCATGCTTTTTGAATTATTGAAATTCTTTATGAGGTCCTTGACATCATGTTCTGCTACACCAGAGCCTCTTGCTATCCTCTTTCGCCGTGAATCATTTATTACCTCAGGATTCCTTTTCTCTTCCTTTGTCATCGACTGGATAATATACCGCCATTTCTCCAATTTACCCTGAATTACATCCAATTGATCCTCCTTGACTACCCCTGACAAACCTGGTAGATTATCAATAATATTTCTAAATCCCATTTTTCCGACACTTTCCATCTGCGAATAAAAGTCTTCTATTGTCATTTTACCGCTTAGTACCCGTTTAGACTGATTTTCATCTGCCTGTAATTCCAAATCTTTCGCTAAATCTAAAATTGCTTTTATGTCTCCCATCCCTAACAATCTTCCCACAAATCTTGTCGGGCTAAACTCTTCAAGATCATCAATCCTTTCACCGTTTCCAATGAAGAAAATTTTTGCACCCGTTACTGCAGATGCCGCCAATGCCCCACCCCCTTTTGCAGTTCCATCAAGCTTTGTTATAATGATACCTCCCACCGGAACCGTATCATGGAATGACTTTGCCTGACTATATGCCTGCTGACCTATTGTTCCGTCAATTACTAATAAAATCAAATCTGGGTTTGAAATATCATACATGCTTTTCATTTCTTCTAAAAGTTCTACTTCATCTTTGTGCCTGCCAGCAGTATCAATTATTACTACATCAGCTCTTGCATTCCTAAAATAACTAATTCCATTCTTAACTATTGAAGTAGCATCCTTAGTAGATTCGTCTCCAAATACGTCAACATTAATTTTAACACAATTCATCTTAAGTTGGGTAAGGGCGCCTGGTCTCCAAGTATCTGCTCCAATAACCCCTACGTGGTATCCGTGTTTCGTTATCCATCTAGCCAGCTTTGCAGTAACTGTTGTTTTTCCACTTCCTTGGATACCAAACATCAATACAACATTGAGTTTTCCTGGGGAAAATGAAATGACTTGTTTTTCAGGTTGTTTATTTTCAGGAGCAATATTTCCCTTATAACCCATCAATCTGGAAAGTTCATCATAAAGGATTGAGACTATGTGATCTTTCCTTGACAATCCCTTAGGAGGAGACTCATCCAGAGATCTTTTTTTCAAATTCTGAGTTATACTTAATACTAATCTGACATTGACATCAGATTGAAGGAGGGCTCTTTGTACATCTTTACACAAAGAATCAATTAATTCTTCGTTTACGTCTGATGCTCCCACTAATTTTTTTAAAGCTGCTCCAAGACTTGAGCGAAGATTGTCTAACATTTATTTATCTATTAATTCATAATCTGTTATTTCAAATATTCCATTATTTCCATTCCATTTGACCATTCCTTGTTTGATCCGAAATTTTTTACGGTATAATGGACAGTCAACGACAATTGTTTCCGCCTCGCCTCCTTCAAAATTTAAGTTAAATCCATACTTCAACGACAATGACTCCAGTTTTTTCACGTTATCATGATCCAACATTGTCCCGAGCCATTCTGGACCCAAACCCAACGCTGAAACACCAACAATAATAATTTCAAATTTTTGGTCTATCATTTTATGAAGATAGCTACTTGGATCTAATTTCCATAATGGAGAAAAAACTAACAATCTCAATTTCTTACAGACTTTTTCAAAATTCCTTTTTTGAAAATTGCTTGATATCCCACCATGAACTATCCCTTGTACACCAAATTCATCTTTAATACTCACAAGTGCTTTTTCAAGGACTAGTACCTCATCGCTTAAATCTGAACTGTTTGAATGAAAGTTTCTCATGGGCAACTCAATAGCTTGCGCCAGCATTCTTGTAAAACGAATATTAGGAAAATGAAAGAGTAAACTATCGCTAATCATAGGCACTATAGAAAGTAAACATACTACATCATGTCCTCGTTTGTTCATTTCAAAGATAGAATAGTTACTATCTTTTCCCCCAGAATACAATGAAGCTAATTTCAATTTTATATAAGATTATGATGGGTAAACGCATTAGTCTCTTATATTCATTAATCCAAATACAAATAGAAAACTATTGCAAGATTTTTTTACCACTATGTAAACTCATTGTTAGATGAAAATAGTTGAAGGGGCTTATGTTTTATTTTTTTATCAGGCAAATAAGAACTGGTTAACTAGGATAGAAAAAAGTAAGAAACTTCACACGCACATAGGAATTATAGATTTTGATCAGATACTAGGACTTGAGTATGGTTCTTCAATAATTACAACTAAACAAAAAAAAGTGTACGTGATGGAACCAACAATTTATGATTTTGTGATGAAGTCAGACAGAAAGACTCAGATAGTTTATCCTAAGGATCTGGGATATATTGCAATAAGAACTGGGTTGAAAAGTGGATCTAATGTTCTTGAGATAGGTACCGGAAGTGCATCACTAACCACGTTCTTTGCTAGTCTCGTAGGATCTTCAGGTCACATTTTTACATATGACGTCAATGAACAATTCATGGAAATCGCAAGAAAGAATCTCAAAAAATCAGGTATGGAAAAAAATGTTTCAATGTTTAAACATGATATAACGAAGGAGCAACTGGAACTTTCTGACATTGATATTGCGATAATTGATTTGGGAGATCCTTGGAGTGTCTTACAGATTGTTCATAAATGCCTCAAAAATAGTGGATCTGTAGCAATAATATGTCCGACTATGAACCAATTGGAGAAAACTTCTAAACACCTCAATGAAGTAGGATTTATAGATATAGAGAGCACAGAACTCATGATACGAAATATAGAGGCGAGAGAGGGAAAAACAAGGCCATCAATGCGAATGATTGGACATACTACATATCTTTTATTCGGTAGAAAGATCGTGTAGATATAATTCATCAAGTTTGAAATTGACCTCGCTCTAGATGCATAAAATACTCATAACCAATAAAATTAGGTAATAAATCATCATCACCGAGTAAGAGAACAATACGATATATTGATGAGGTAGGCGCCCCCAATAGAAATGCGTCGGAGCTATTCTTATAAGGAACCGCCATAAACTTGAATATGTTGGCAACTGAAGGTTATTGTGTAAAATGTAAAGCAAAAAGGCCGATTAAGGGCGAACAACAGGTAATAATGAAAAATGGAAGACCTGCGATTAAGGGGACATGTTCGGTTTGCGGAACCAAGATGTTTAAGATTGGTGGTGGTCCGAGCAAGGCGGTTAAGAAAGGAAAGGCAAAACCAAAATCAAAGGCAAAACCAAAATCAAGAAGAAGATAAAATCCTATATTTCTTTTTTATCTTTTTGATTTTAACTGTATCAATATTAATTGTATCAAGAATTGACATTCATGAATCAACTTATTAATTCAATTTATAATGAAAATTTTTCTTCTACAATATCCAATTTGTGAACGTTCCCACAACTAGATATAAGCTCACGTAGTCTACTCCTTGGAACTTCAGATTTTACCAATTCTCGAGCTATTTTTATTCCGTCATTAATGTCAGTAGTTTTTTCTCCTGCTATTAACGCAATTGCTGCATTGAGAAGTACTATATCTTGTTTTGCGCTAGTAGATTTTCCATATATTGTTTGTAATGTAGTCTTTACAGAATCCTCTTTTGATTTTACTTGAATCTGGTCTTTTTTTACAACTTTCAAATCCAATAGTTTTGGATCTAATTCATGTCTTTCAATATTTCCTGATTTTAGAATAAGCATACTATTTCTTGCGGTATTCGACAACTCATCCATGCCATCCATGGAGTGCACAAGAATAATTTTTTTGATATTGGAATTGATCATTGCATTAGATACAAGTTCGAAAAGTTTTGGATCAGATATTCCTATCACTTGAGCAGTGATATTTGTGCATGGATTACATAAGGGTCCAATTATGTTGAATATCGTTTTAAACCCCAACTGTTTTCTGATCCCAGAAATCCTTTTCAAATTAGGATGAAATTTAGGTGCAAACAAGAATGAGAGCCCAATCCTTTCTAGAGTATTAATTACTACTTTTACTGAAGTATCTAAATTAAATCCTATATATTCAAAGAAATCAGCACTGCCAAACATCCCACTCGCAGATCTGTTACCATGTTTTGCGACATTTATCCCAGAAGCAGAGGCAACAATTGACGCAGCGGTGCTTATGTTAAAAGAATTAGCCATATCACCACCTGTACCACAATTGTCAATAAGTGAACCGGTTACGTTAGGTGTTATTAGATGACAATGCCCAATCATGATCTCTCTTATAATTCTTAACTCATCGTGGCTTACTCCTCTATATGTTATGGCAGTTAGAAAAGAAGCAATTGTAGAGTTAGGAATTTCGTCCAAGAAGATTAAATTTGTTGCTTTTCTAAAATCGCTTTCATCAATATTCTCCTTTGATAAAATTTTTCTTGTTTGTTGTTGTAGATATTCTGCGGACATTATCTTTTCAGAATTTCTATGAAATTTTTTAATATATGGTAGCCATTTTTTGTTAGCACCGATTCGGGGTGAAATTGAACACCATATATTGGATATTTCTTGTGTTTCAAACCCATAATCTCAGAATCGTCAAGCGATATTGCCGTTACTTCTAAACAAGTAGGAAAATTTTCTCTAGATGCTACGAGCGAATGATATCTTGTTGCAACAAATGGGTTTGATAGTTTTCTAAATAGTTCTTTATCTAAATATTTTATTTTACTTGTCTTCCCATGTCTTACTACGTGTGCATTGATTACCTTGCCACCATAAACATGTACTATTCCCTGATGACCAAGACATACTCCCAATACAGGGATTTTTGGTCCTATGGTTTCAATAATATCTCCGCATATTCCAAAGGATTTCTTATCTGCAGGATGTCCTGGACCCGGTGATAATACTATTCCATCAGGTTGCATTTTTTTTATATCGCTTATGCTTATTTTGTTGTTACGAATAACAACTGGTTCTGTAGAAAGTTTACCAAATAACTGGGCAAGATTATAAACGAAGGAATCATAATTGTCAATTATTAAAATCTTTTTCATTTCAAAACACTGTGATCTATAATTTCATCCCGTAACGTTAATTTTTTAACGGTATTGATATTTAATGGTTATATTTCAAATCAAATTAAATCAACTTGCCCTGAGTGTAATCTTGATAGTACAATCCTTGAACCGAGGAATAAGATCAACAAGAATCAGTTAATAATACATTAAATAATCCTTCATTTTCACTAAAAACATTGAGAAATGGTAAGAGTATTCATAAATGGATATGGAAATATAGGTAAGAGACTTGCATCTGCATTTTCTCATGACAAGGAGATTCAATTTGTTGGGATAGGAAAATATTCAATAGATGACAGAGTTGATGAAGCCTTTGCGAAGAAATTTGCGGTCTATGTTCCCGAACAAAAAATACCGGACTTTAGACAAAAGGGTTATGATATTTCTGGCACGATCTCAGATGCAGTTAAAGAATCTGATCTTGTGATAGATGCAGCTAAAGATGGATTTGGTTATACTAATAAAGTAAATTTCTACATACCTATGAATAAGAGTGCAATTTTTCAAGGAGGCGAAGATAGGACGGGCGAAAAAAAAGTTGCCGACATCATTCACAATTCAAGGATCAATTATGATCAGGCGGCAAATAAAAAGTATGTTATTCAGGGTAGCTGCAACGTTTCAGGTATGGGAAGAATAATGCAGCCTATGATTGAAAAGTTTGGAGATAAGATTCAAAGATATGATGTTACGTTAATCAGGCGATGGGCAGACTTGGAAGATACAAAGGACGTTAAGGATTCCATAGAGTGGGACAAAAATCCACACCATCAAGAAGATGTTAAATCGTTCCTCCCATCAGTAAAGCTGTATGTGGAAGCATACAAAGTACCGTCAAGAATGATGCACCTTCATCAAATGACAATTAGATTCAAGAATAAGATACCCTATTTTGATTCGCTGTCTGATATTTATCATGAGGAATTTGGAGTGGCTGTGCTCGATAAAGCAAATGGTACAGCAGATATCCGGCTAAAAGCCCGCGAGCTTGGTTTTGAACATGACGATACTAATATGGTGCACATCCATGAGGAGACAATGAGAAAGAGTGATGACACTCTAAAGATTCTTTATTCTGATGACCAAACAGGTATTGTAATTCCTGAAAATCACCTTCTGTTTCAATCTATGATGTTCGGCAGACCGAAGAATATGGCATATGAACATACTGATTCTCTTTTTCAGATTAGTAAAAAAAGAGATATGCTTGAAAAAGAGTTTAACACATAAGATTTTTTAGTCATCCTCTCTATTTTTATTACGTTAGCTAGCGTGTGGGTCACTCGAAAGAGAGGAAACTCCTCCCTCATAACAGGCACTCAAATTAGCGATAATTAGGTGGAGACATCTGGCAACGGAACAGAAAGGAAATCCAATTGATCAAAATGATGATGATGGTGAATAACCTGAAGATGTCAATACTGGAATGAAACCGCCGACCTGAGTGGAGCAAGGACAAAAAGGGTAAACATTCCTGTATGATCCCAGGTTGACCGCTCAGTGGAATCCCACTTAGAACAAAAGGAGGGTTACGGCTAGCAAACACATTTCATTTTTCTTCTCTGTGGAATAGGTTATCAAAAAAAGCAACATTAATTGCAATTAAGATAAATCCTTGTCGTCACTAGTAGTGAGGATGATATTGATAACAATAGATACTGTGGAAATTACCAAGTTGAGATGTTTTGTTGATGGATTTCAGGTGATGAGTCGTGCTCCCAGCTAAACCAACAATTTTGTGTATTCATTTAAAGGCATTAGTAGAACAATTAAGGCACAATTGGACCAAAAATAAAATGAAGATCTATTTTCTTGCTTTCCACAAGACGAATACTGACACTGCAGCCATCATGCCTGCAAGCACTCCAAGTACCTGTAATGGAAATCCTCCTGTAGCAGCTGCAGTACCCTCTGGAGCGTTTGCGGTAACATATGCAATTTCAGAATTTCCGCTTTTAGATACGGTTGAAAAGCCACCTATTTGAATTTGACCACTTGGTGGAGGAGTACTGGAATGAATGTTGGCATTTGTTCCATCGATTGTTGCCTTTGCATCAGATTCTTTTGCTTCCATAACTCCTTCCCTAAAGCTACTTTCGCCTAATGAGTAGATAGAAACTACTCGAGCACCGCCTAGTTCTTGGAATCCTGAACCAGCTGTTGAAGCTTGGCTGCCTGTCGGATCAAATAAAAAGTGCCAACGTTCCATTGGTGTGCCAATATCATCAAAATTGAATAATGGGGTTTGGAATATTTCCTTTGCTTGTGTTGAATTAAGTTGCTGAGCTAACTCAGGATACTTAACTTGAAGCAAGCTCATTGGATGGTTAATACTCATATTACCAACGTTAGGTATTTGTAGTTCAAGCGGTCTTGTAGTGTGAAATCCTCTCCAATCCAAATCGACCAAAGACGCACCTCCTGTATTGTTGCTTGGGAGAGTGAATCCACTTATACTTGGAGTAAATACAACCTTGTATGACATAATCAGCCTATCAGCACTTCCCTTCAACGTTCCAACATAATCAATGGTAGCGTTTTCAATACGTATCGGGCTTTGTTTTTCTGTGCGGATATCCTGATTTATCCCAGAGATGAGTTCTGCCATTCCCGGAGTGGAGCTATTTGCTTTAAATCTGACGGTCTGATCAACATTAGCGTATTTTTTTGCTAGCTCACTTCCTTGATCGTACTGCAACGTTATAAACCGGGTTGCGGTAAAAACTGGTTGAGCTTGATTTAGTTGAGGAGACAAGACAGTTGTCATTTGAACAGCATATACATTCGAACTAATTGAAGCAACTGTGAATGTTATCAAAAAAATTACCATAATGAATCTGAAACTATTCACAGGGTAGAGACTAATTCAACCTGTTTATAATCTTTATCGAATATATCATTTTTTGCTGACTCGATTGGTATATCAAAGTTACTAATCCAAGTCACTTACACCTACTAATTTATCATATCAATTCAGCAAAATTTAAAAAAGCTGAAAAGCCTACAAGAGTGTTCCCTTATCTTGATTACACTATTAGCAGGTGGAACAGGATCCGTAAAAATAGCCAGAGGATTATCGAAGACAGCGGATGATTTGATTGTGATTGCAAATATTGCAGACAATATATGGCTCCATGGGTTATACATTTGCCCTGATATTGATACCATAACTTATGGCCTAGCCGGTATTTTGGATACGGGCAGGGGATGGGGTGTAAAAGACGATACATTTGTGTTTATGGAACAGATGAAAAAACTCGGACAGGACCATTGGTTTAGAATCGGTGACAAGGATCTTGCTCTACATTTAGTTAGAACTAACTTCTTAAACGAGGGAAAATCTCTTTCATGGGTCACAGAATGGATACGAAAAAAACTCTCTATATCAACTACTATTATGCCTCCCTCAGATGATCATATTGAAACTAGAATAGAAACACCATCTGGTGATATGCATATTCAAGAATATTGGGTCAAAAATAGTGCAGAATTGGATATTTCAAATATAATGTACAAAGGTATCGAAAGCGCAAAGGTAAATGAGAAGGCAGTAGAGTTTATCAAGAATTCAGAGTTAATTATAATTGCACCTGGGAATCCAATTTCAAGCATTGGACCTATAATTTCATTACCTGCAATACGGAAGGAACTTGAATCGAAGAAAGATAATGTAATTGCAATTAGCCCCCTCATTGGCAATAAAGCAGTTAGTGGTCCAGCCTCAAAGTATATGCAGATAATGGGCATAGAATCATCTCCTTTTGGAATTGCGTCATATTATAGGGCAATTGCATCAAATTTGGTAATCTCTGAATCTGATAATGAATACGAAAATAGGATTAGAACGCTAGGTATACGTATATACAAGACAAATATTGTCATGGAACAATTACAAGACGAAATTATTTTGTCCAATTATATATTAAATATTGTCAATAATGCTTGATTTATCTTGAAAATTGCCGCCTTAGTTCCAGTTAAACAATTCGAACTGAGCAAAACGAGATTGGAACTTACAAAAAACCAGAAAATTGTTTTGACTGAATTAATGCTAAAATTCACAATCATTAATTTGAAAAAATGCAAAAGTATCTCTACCATAGTAATTATATCAGAGGATGAAAGGGTCGAAAAAATTTCTAAAATTTATGAGACCAAATTTATATTCTCTAAGGAAAAAGGTGTGAATTTTGCTATTGACGCTGGTGATAATTATTGTAAAGAGAAGAAGGTTAAATCAAATATCATTGTCCCTATAGATTTGATATTCCTAAATCCTTATGAAATTGAACTATTGCTATTCGTGGCTAGAAAGCATCAAAGATGTTCTATCATTGTTCCTTCTTTGAGAATCGATGGGACTAACATACTGCTAAGACAACCATTTAACTTGTTTGAGACCTCGTACGATAATAATAGTTATTTTAATCACATACAATCTTCAAAAAAGGCTAAGGCACAGACGGTAATTATTAAATCCGTTAACTTGTCAGAAGACCTGGATACGATGGAAGATTATAATAGAATCATAACTCGGCCTATCAACAAGCTTTCTCAGTTGGTTTCTAGGATTAAGCATGTGATATGAAAAGCGACTTTATCGGATTACGAAAACAATATGTTTGAAAAGTTTTATGCATGCGAAAATTTAGAAATTATGTTATGCTTGGTAGCGCTGTTTTAGTTAGTTTAGAAATTATTCCATTAAAAGAAAAGTTTACAATGAGAAACCAGCCCCACAAATAAATCTGGCCGACAATCCTACATGGTCCTTTATGGGTTCCATCAGTATTCAATTGGGTGTCCCTATCTACATTCTCCTGCTTACAAGTTATAAAAGGAATTTCAGGGTGAATCGGTGAAAGAGCAACTACTCCACCGAAAATCTGAGGAAAGACCAGAATCCATAACATGAATGATGGTATCATGTAGATAAACATGGGCCTCATTTGTTGTTGTTGAACTTCTAGATTCATTTTATTGACATATGCTTGTTTTTTCTTTAGTTCTGCAATTTGCGCCTTGTCTTGCTTTTTGACAGCAGCCATCATTTGTTTTCTAAATTCAACTGATTCCTTCATGATTTTACTCATTTTTTCAATGTCAGTAGTTTTCTTTCTGAGCATTGCGAATGCTACATTCAATCCAATGGCGATAAGAGCTGCAACTATCATTGAGGAAAATGAGAACGGAAACGGAGGATTTTCTGAATAGTGAGTACTAAAAAATAACTGCATGATAACTATGCTAAAGTCCATTCAGAATCTCCAAATCTCTATGATTCAGAGAAGAGTCAAAAGCGGTTTATAAGGATTTCAGTTTAACCAAATAATAAATAACAAGTTGGATGTAACTAATGAAAAATTGATTGGATGGAATTTTGATAAACAGATAGACATTTTTATTTATCTTCCTGATACTTCCTAAGTGTTCTATCCTACTGAACCTTCCATCTCTAATTTTAGCAATCTGTTCAGTTCTACTGCATATTCCATTGGCAGCTCTTTTGTGAATGGCTCCATAAAGCCACCAACTATCAATGACAATGCATCAGATTCTGAGAATCCCCTACTCATGAGATAGAATATTTGATCCTCGCCTATCTTTCCTACCGTAGCCTCATGAGATATTGTGGCATCATCTTCATTTACCTCTACATATGGATATGTGTCAGTTCGCGAATTCTTGTCAAGCAGTAGTGCATCACATCTCACATTTGATTTTACACCAGTCGCACCTTTTGCAACGTGCAATAATCCCCTATACGTTGTGCGCCCTGCGTCTTTGCTTACAGATTTACTTGTAATCCTAGACGTTGTATCTGGAGCAAGATGCACCGCTTTTGCACCAGCATCTTGATGTTGTCCACTACCCGCAAAAGCTATTGAAATTACTTCAGCATGTGCTCGTCTACCAAGCATGTAAACACCCGGATACTTCATCGTTAATTTGCTTCCAAGGTTCCCGTCAATCCATTCAACTGTTGCATTCTCATATGCATATGCTCTTTTTGTGACCAAGTTGTACACATCTTTGCTCCAATTTTGAATAGTAGTATATCTTATTTTAGCGCCTCTCTTTGCTATTAGTTCTACAACAGCAGAATGAAGTGATTCTGTTGTGTATACAGGTGCCGTACATCCTTCTATATAGTGGACTTCTGCCCCCTCATCAGCTATTATGAGGGTCCTTTCAAACTGCCCAATATTTTCTGCATTGATTCTGAAATATGCTTGTAGCGGAAGATCAACCTTTACATTTCGTGGAACATATATGAAGGATCCACCAGACCATACAGCACTGTTTAACGCGGCAAATTTGTTGTCTTCTGGAGGAATAACTTTACCAAAATGCTTCTTTAAAATATCAGGGTATTTCTTTACAGCACTATCAGTATCTACAAATATCACTCCTTGCTTTTCCAAATCTTCTCTGAGATTATGATACACAACCTCTGACTCGTATTGCGCACCAACTCCAGCTAAAAACTTTCTTTCTGCTTCAGGAATTCCTAATTTTTCAAATGTATTTCTTACAGAATCTGGAACATCGTCCCAGCTTTTACTCTGTTTGTCAGATGCCTTTGCATAATAGTAAATATTCTGAAAATCAATATGTGATAGGTCGCCGCCCCAGTTTGGCATGGGCTTGCTAAGAAAAACTTCAAAGGATCTTAACCTAAATTCTCTCATCCAGTCTGGTTCATCCTTTAGTTTGCTAATCTCCTCTATTGTTCCCCTTGAAAGGCCCTTCTTACTTAAATATACGTAAAGTTCAGTTGAATCCTTAAAGTCATACTTGCTATAGTCCATATTCAGGTCTGATGTCATTGAAAGTTATAACGTCGTTATTGTATTTATACTGTATGATATTTTCTATTGGGGTAAGGAAACATTCAAATCGAAAATGATAATAATTTTATTGCAAAAAATTCTATGGAATGATTATATAAAGACATGAGCATCAAATCCATAGTTTATATCAGGTGTTCTTAGTTGATTGTCGATCTTAATGTAAATAACAAAAAAGCAGTCGTAATAGGAGGCGGCACTGAAGGCGTACGCAAAGTGCATGGTTTGTTAGATCAAGAATGCCAAATAACCGTAATAACTAGCAGGCTAAATAAGGAACTCAAAAAAATGAGTGATGATGGAAAGTTAAGATTAATAAAAAAGAGAATCAAGGATGTTTCAATTCTTAATGACATTAGTAATATTTTCTTAATTTTAGCTGCAACTGATGACAAAGAATTGAATAAAAAGCTAGTAGAAAAGGGAAGATCTATTGGCGCATTTGTTTATGCAGCAGATGATCCAAATATAAGTGACTTTTCATATACGTCGTTGGTAAATATTGAAGGTCTAATACAAGTAGCTATTTCAACCTCTGGAAAAAGCCCAATAATGGCTAGAAAAATAAGGATGAAAATAGAAAGGATGTTGCATAAGATTATCAATGATTCAGACATCAGCAACATCATTTTACAGGAGTACGCGCGTAAGAGAGCAAAGCAAGAAATAGATACTGTGAAGGAGCGAAAAGAATTTTTATATTCATTAATAAAAGATAAAAATATCCAATATTTGTTAAGATCAAATAAGCTTGAAGAAGCAAAAATGACTGCATTACAAATCTTAAAAAATTGGGAAAAAATGAGTAAAACATGAACTCAGTAATTACTGATGAGCTAAAACTATTGAATGTGAGAATAACTCACAAGAAAGCTCCTATTCACGTTCTTGAAAAATTTACGTTCAAGGATATTGCCAAAGCATATCGAATATTTTTGACCAGTGGTGATATAAGAGAATGTGTTATTCTACAAACATGCAATAGAGTAGAGATCTTTCTAGCCTTAGATAAAATAGATGTAGAAAAAATCTTTGAGACTTGGAAAAATATTACTGAAATCAGAGATTTGTCATTTGAACTTGCTGAAATTGATCAAGATAAAGCAGCAATTAATCATCTCCTTAGATTGACATCAGGACTTGAGTCAATAGTAGTTGGAGAAGATCAAATTTTGGGTCAGGTTAAAAGGGCATTTGAATATTCTCGTCAGAATTGCTATGTTGATTCCTTTATTCCTATAATCTTTGATCACGCAATAAAAGTTGGAAGCAGAATTAGAACTAATACCGGTTTGAATAAAGGCAGCATATCAATAGGCTCAATGGCAGTTAATTTGGCTGAAGAATATTTCGAAAATTTCCAGAGTAAAAGAGTACTGCTAATTGGAACTGGTGAGGGAGCAACGCTTGTTGCAAAATCACTCAAAAAGAGGCAAGTGAACTTTGACGTTGCGAGCAGGACTTTTGAAAGAGCAAAGTCTTTTTGCATTGCAGTTGGTGGAACTCCAGTAATGTTTGAAGATGCTATTCATAATCTTGAGAACACAGATATCATTTTTGTTTCGACAACCGCACCATACTACCTAATTACCTACGATAGAATTTTCAATCGGAATAAGAAAAGTGCCGGAATGATGATATTTGACCTTTCTAACCCTAGAACTGTAGACGACAAGATTGCGACAATTTCAGGCATAAAATTAGTCAATATAGATCAGATCGCTGAAATAGTAGACAGAAATTTGAAGCGTAGACACGAAGAGATCAGAATGGCTGAAAAAATGATACAGGGTGGAATGCAATCCATGGATCTGCTATTTAGAAAAATTAAAGCAGAACCATTTGTGGTATCAATATTTAAAATAGTAGATGAAGTGAGAAATCGAGAATTATCAAAAGCTGCGAGGATGCTTGGTATCAAGAAAGGAATGAAGGAGTTTGAGATAATGGAACAGTTGTCTTACTCAATTGTCGAAGGCATATTATCGACACCTATGAATAATTTCAGAAAAGAAATTGGAAACACAGAAAAAAATGAAGATGTGCTAAATATCGTATCAAGGATTTTTAATTATGAACCTAAATGAGGAATTTGAGTTCAATGGATTTCCAAAAGTAAGACTAAGAAGATTAAGACGAACGCCAGCCATAAGGGACTTGTTGCAGGAAACAAGATTATCTGTCAGAGATCTTGTGTGTCCTGTTTTTGTTCAAGAAGGAATTGACGAACCTAAAGAAATAGAGATGATGCCCGGAATCTTCAGGATCCCTTTAGAAAATCTAGTCAAAAATATTCAAGAGCTATATGATTTGGGCGTAAAAACATTTTTGATTTTTGGTATTCCAAAATCCAAAAATGACATAGCAACTAGCGCCTATCGTAATGATGGTATAGTCCAAAAATCTGTTAATACACTAAAGCAAAATTTTGGTGATAAAATAGTAACCGTGACTGATGTATGCTTGTGTCAATACACATCACATGGTCACTGCGCGATTATTAAAAACAATGTTGCAAATAATGATGAAAGTTTAAAAGTACTAGAACGGATTGCGACAAGTCATGCCGAAGCAGGAACCGATTTTGTGGCTCCTTCAGCGATGATGGATGGTCAAGTAAAAAGCATTAGAAAAGCATTAGATAATAGTAATTTCAACAATGTTGGGATAATTGGATATTCAGCAAAATTATCGTCAAATCTTTATACACCATTTAGAGATGCCTCTCACTCCACCCCTGAATTTGGAGATAGGAAATCTTATCAAATGCCGTTCCATAACACGAATGAAGCATTACATGAGATAATGATGGATATTAAAGAAGGAGCAGACATCATAATGATAAAACCTGCATTACCTTATCTTGATTTAATTTACAAAACCAGACAAACTACCTTATTACCAGTGTGTGCCTACAGCGTTTCTGGCGAGTATTCTATTGTGAAGGCCGGCGCGCAAGAAGGATGGATTAATGAAGATGAATTAGTAATGGAGTTTACAACGTGTATAAAAAGAGCAGGAGCTGACATAATAATATCATATCATACAAAGAAAATTGCAGAAATATTAAACAGCTTCTAAAGATACAATTATAACAGTTACAAAATCAAGATATCAATGTTTGTCGTCTTCTCTTTTTGTTAGAGCAAAAGAAATAATTCCTGGCGGCGTGAATAGTCCCGTTCGTTTCTATGAACCGTATCCTTTTTTCGCCTCTTACAGTAAGGGCGCAAAAATTATTACAATAGACCACGATACACTGATCGATTATTGCCTTGGGTATGGTGCGGTCATATTAGGGCATGCGTTCTTTGATGTTATAAATGTTGTAAAAACACAACTGGACAAAGGTAACATTTTCTGTGTTCCTACTGAAAACGAGATCAGATTAGCGGAATTAATAGTTAGAATGATCCCTAATGTAGAAATGGTAAGACTAATGAACACGGGATCAGAAGCGACTATGCATTCTATAAGATTAGCAAGAGCTTTTACAAAGAAAAAAAAAGTTGTTAAATTTGATGGATGTTATCACGGTGCATATGATTATGTTTTGGTTAATCCAGGCTCAAGCGCTTCAACCTTTTCTTGTGACGGCAATTTGGTAGAATCAATGGAACAAACTTTGTTATTACCTTACAATGACATTAGTGCACTTGAAAATCTAGTACAACGCAACAATGATATCGCATGCATAATAGTAGAACCGGTTTTAGCAAATATGGGACTCATAATTCCCGAGCAGGATTACCTCAATAAATTAAGAAGAATAAGTGAAAGAGAGGGGATTGTACTAATTTTTGATGAAGTTGTCACAGGATTTAGACTATCGCCAGGGGGTGCTTCAGAATATTTTGGTGTCGTCCCGGACATTATGACACTTGCGAAATCAATTGCCAATGGGTTTCCGCTTTCAGCCATAGCAGGCAAAAAGAAGATAATGGAATTGTTATCACCACAAGGAACAGTATTTCAAGGAAGTACATATGCAGGTAATCCAATTTCTGTTACCGCTGGAATTGCAACATTGGAAAAATTAAGGGAGGTAAAGAATGAATTATATCCAAAGCTTTCACGGTTTTCTGATACAATATCAGACGGAATTAAGGATCACATAAAAGATCTAAAAATTAAGGCTAGCATTAATAACATCTCGTCGATGTTCCAACTTTATTTTACAGATGAGGAAATAAAAGATGCATCTAATGTAAGAAAATCAAATAAATTACTTTACAAGAAATTATTCACTGAACTACTAAAATCTGGGATATTCATCCCTCCATCACAATTTGAGACTTGTTTTATATCCTATTCACACGATGATGATGACATAGACAAGACTATCGAAGGGTTTGCAAATGCATTGAGAAAAGTGAACGACAATGAATAGTAGTTATAGGGTAGCTACGCGTGGAAGTAAGTTAGCGATAATACAAACTGAAATTTTGACGCGCAAATTACACAAATTAGATTCGTCTCTGAAATGTGATATAATTAAAATAAAATCGAGTGGTGATATCAATAAGAACAAGGTACTTTTTTCGGTCAACGAAAAGGGAGTTTTTGAAAAGGAAGTTGACAAAGCAGTATTAGAAGAGAGGGCAGACTTCGCAGTTCATAGCATCAAAGATATTCCAACTGAACTTGATGATGAATTAGTTATAGCATCAATATTAAAGCGAGAAAAGCCAAACGATGTATTAATTGGAAAATCAAAATTAAATCTTGAACAATTAGAGTCTAATTCTTATGTTGGTACTAGCAGTTTAAGAAGAGCAGTTCAAATAAACAGGAAGAACCCGAACGTAAAAGTGATTCCAATAAGGGGTAATGTTGAAAGTCGTGTAAGAAAATGTATTTATGGCCATTTCGATGCACTTGTTTTGGCAGAAGCTGGATTAAGAAGACTTGACATGAGTGACTTAATCGTTCAGAGGTTTAATTGTCTTGACTTTATTCCTGCTCCGGGACAAGGAGCCATAGGAATTGTATGCAGAAAAGATAACAAAAAAATACTCAGCATCTTACAAACCATTGAAGACAGACCAACACGATTTGCCATAGATGCCGAGAGGTCATTGATACGTTACTTAAATGCAGGTTGTAGATTTCCTGTTGGTGCGATAGCAATACCTAATTTAAGAACAAAAAGAATTGTATTGCACGCATCTGTCTTTTCTGCTGATGGTTCCAAATCAATAAATGTAAAAAAATCCGATGTTATAACAAACTCATCACATGTTGGAAAGGAATTGGCTAATAATTTACTAGCAAGGGGAGCGGCAGATTTTGCTAAGGAATGGAGGCATGCTCTAGAAAAATGGAACAGCCAAAAGTGAAACCAAAAGGGAAAGTGTATATCTGCGGTGCAGGACCGGCAGACCCGGATTTGTTAACCCTGAAAGCTTCCAAACTATTATCAAAATGCGACGTAATTCTTTACGACAGATTAGTAAATAAAAGAATTCTTAGAATGGCTTCCCAACGTTCAAAAAAAGTATTTGTTGGTAGAGAATCCGGTGATCCAACTACCAATCAAAGCATCACGAATGAACTGATGTTGAAATATGCGGGTGATGGTAAGAAAATATTGAGATTAAAGGGAGGTGATCCATTTATTTTTGGACGCGGTGGTGAAGAGGCTGAATTTCTAACCTCAAAGAATATAAAATATGAAATAGTGCCTGGAGTGTCTTCTCTAAATGGTGCTGCAGTATACGCAGGTATACCGTTAACACACAGGGATTATTCCTCCTCGGTAGTCATATTAACAGGACATGATTCAGCTGATAAAAAAAATTCCTCCATAAGATGGGAGGCTGTAACTAAAGCTGCAGATACAATAGTATTTTTCATGGGATTGGAACAGCTACGATACATTACCAAAAAGCTGATAAGCTCAGGATTGAACAATAAGACCAAAATTGCAATTATTGAAAATGCCACATCAATAAAACAAAGAGTAATAACGGGAAATTTGGATAATATTGAAAAGAAAGTTAAACAGAAAAAAGTTCAAACTCCTTCCATAATCATTGTAGGAAATGTAGTTGGGATTCAAAAGAAAATTGAATGGTTTAATTCTAACCACCAATCGTCTAAAAGTATTAATCTCCTAAAATAGTAATCCTAATGCTTTTATGAGAAGGAACTCTTATATTGCTATTGAGTAAAATTTTCCTCGACAAAACAGTAGCGATAACGCGCGGGGAAGAGAATAATACTGAATTTGCACGAATAGTGAAAGAGGAAGGTGGTACTCCAATTTCCTTACCAACGATGAAGCTAATCCCTGTCGACTCTCATCATTTTTCCGAAAAGTTTTTGGATATTTGCACTAAAGAATATGATTACTATATCTTCATGAGTCCTAACTCTGTTGATTTCTTTGTGAGAATGGTAAGACAAAATAATCTGGCTCACCTATTGGATGAACAATTAAAGAAATGTGATGTAATTGCAATTGGTCCATCAACAAGAAAAAAATTAGAACAGAATAATATTTTTGTAAAGTGGATGCCAAACGATTATTCTTCCTATGGTATTTTAAAACTAATAAAAAAATTATCGCTCGAGCCCGGTACTCGAATTATGATTCCGAGGAGTGGTGCATCAAATTCTTTTCTGAAGGACAAATTAGATTCGATGGGAATAATCTTGGATGAATTTTACATATATTATCCACAAGTAGAAACAATAAATCAAACTTGGATTGATTTTTCCAAGGAAATGGAGATCAATAAAGTTAAAGTAATGATTTTTACCAGCCCATCTGCAGTCCGTTATTTCTTTTCGATAATGCAAAATATAGTTTCGAATTTTAACGAATGCTTTAGAAATATTGAAGCTTTGATAAGCATAGGTCCGAATACAACAAAAGAGCTCGTTTCAAGAAAAGTATTCCCAGTCGAGTCCAAACAACACACTATTGAAGGAACATTAGAATTGGCAAAGCGAATACTATCTGAAAAATGATCGTATAGAAGCATTCAGGAAACCGATAGACAACAACATTTAATCAAACCAAACTATTAGGTATTATTTGATATATACAAATTGCCCGACAGCAGTAATGAAGCGATATTTGAAATTGATACATTAAATGACATTGGTCCTGCAACTAAAACTTCTCTGAAGGAAGCTGGATTTAGATCAATTAAAGATCTGGTTATTCGTGGTCCTACAGATATTGCAGAGGCCACCGGAATAGCCATAGAGAAATGTACATTACTTTGCAACAGGGCAAGAGAAATATTAGAAGAAATTGGTGTTTTAGATAAGCCCTTTACTACTGCAAATGAAATTTACGAAAAGAGAAAATCAGAATATCGTATATCAACTGGATCAAAAAATTTAGATGAATTGCTAGATGGTGGAATAGAAACAAGAGCAATTACAGAACTATATGGAGAATACGGTACCGGAAAAACCCAGGTTTGTCATACACTTTGTGTTACTGTACAACAAAGTAAAGCTGAAGACAATATATCTAGAGCGTTGTATATTGACACGGAAAACACCTTCAGACCAGAAAGAATTGCATCTATTGCGTCTGCAAGAAAAATTGATCCTAGCGTTGCCCTTGAAAACGTTATTGTTGCAAAAGCGTACAATAGCTCCCACCAAGAAGTTATTATTCAGGAATCTCCGAATGTTATAAATTTGCACAATATAAAAATCATGATTGTTGATTCTATAGTATCGCACTATAGAGCCGAATATCTTGGTAGATCTGTCTTGTCAGAAAGACAACAGCGAATTAACAGACTGTTACACATTCTCTTAAGAATTGCTGAAACTTGCAAAATAGCAGTAGTGATAACGAATCAAATACAATCCTCACCAGATGCAATATTTGGTGATCCTAACAAAGCCACTGGGGGTAACGTTATGGCACATACCAGTACATATCGTCTCTACCTAAAAAAAGCTGGCAAAAATCGAATAGCAAGAATGGTCGACAGTCCTTATCATTCAGAGAGAGAGATACTATTTGCACTAAATGAACAAGGAATCGGAGACCCTCAAAAATAATAGAACAGGTAAATTATGAAGATCCATGTCTTTTGACTACAAATATAGTCCCAATTCAATATGATATTTCAAGGATCCGAGTTAATATTAAATTATGGAGAAACATGATAATTCAACATGCCAAAATCTCACGGTATTAAAAGGAAATCCAGGCATATTTTTACCAAGGGTAATGTGCCAAAGGGACTATCACATTTACTTATTAATTATTCAATCGGTGATAAAGTTGTAGTAGTCATTGATCCAAGAGAGCATAAAACAACTCCACATCGAAGGTTCCAAGGAAGGGTGGGATATATCAAAGATGTTGGGAGAAGAACCGTAAAAGTAGGAATTTTGGTTGGTGATAAACAAAAACTCTTGCAAACTAAATTTAATCACATTCGCCCGATAAAATAGAAGGTAGTGTATAATGACTAAAATCACAAAAAAAGAAATGATTACACTCCCCGATGTCAAGGAGATACTGGAAACCAGAAAGGTTGACGAGATGGATCAAATTCAGAGATGGACTTATGATTATGTGAACAAGTTCTCAAAAATAACTAGAAAGCAAGCACAAAAGCTTGTTGGTGAATTGGTAAGTCAATGCGGTCTTACTGAAGAAGAGGCAGTAGAAGTGGTGAATATTTTGCCTTCTTCTTTAGAGGAAATTAGGTCATTTACGTTTGGTTGGAAAAAATTAATCCTAACATCAACCTCAGAAAGCATATTACAAAAAATTACGTCTGTACATGAAACTTAAAAAGTACGCAGTATATAGTTGCAAGTAATTGGATTCTATGAATCAAGATAACTTTCATAGTAGACATACTAGTCATGATTATAGTCTCCATAGTCACAAGTTTGAAGAATATGCTTATGTGTTAGATTTCTCGCTCAGAGGAAAATCAATAACAATAAGGGGGAGAGAAGGAATAATTATTCAAGCGATAGGCGAGAATCGTCTAACATTATTAGAATTACTTGGGATTCAAAACGTTAATTTTGAAATAGGTGAAAGAGTGTATATTGGAAAAGAAGGTAGAAACAAGATAATCAGTGTCCTTGGAAAATTACAATATGAATCAATATCACAATCTGCAAAGAACGAACTCCCTTCTATTGTTGAAAAGATAGTACTTGCAAATGAGGAACGATTTGTGTCATATATTAATAGCGCCCAACCAATAACTCCTAGAATTCATTCACTCGAATTGATACCAGGAATAGGAAAAACGTACATGATGAGTATAATTAACGATAGGGAAAAAGAAAAATTTTCTTCTTTTTCAGATATACAGTCAAGAATCGGCCTAAAAGATATGCATAGACTAGTTGCAAAAAGGATAATTGAAGAGATTACTAAAGAAACTAGGATGACACTATTCGTTGGAAGATGACAAGAGGATCTATCTTGGTCAACACTTTCTAATAGACTTTAGCACCATTTCCAAAATAATAAGCTCGTGTAATGTATCAAAAACAGATACTGTATTAGAATTTGGTACTGGATATGGTTACTTAACAAAAGAAATTTCAAAGCTATCTAAGGTGGTATACTCATATGAAATAGAGGAGGATTTGTATTTTAAAGCAAAAAGTTATCTAAGAAATGTGAGTAACGTCAAGATTTTCAATGAGGATTTCTTTGTACAAGATCCTTTTGAATTTGATTTTTTCTTATCCAACATTCCATATTCTCGATCAAAAGAGATAATGAAGTGGCTAGCGCTCCATGACTTTAGGGAAGCAATAATAATGGTACAAAAGGAGTTTTCCGAAAAGCTCATAGCATTTCCAGGAGATGGAAAATATTCAGTTGTTTCGGTATTTTCTCAATATTGTTTTGATATAGAGCCGTTATTTGATGTAGAAAATGATTCATTTTTACCTTCTCCAAAGATCGAATCGAATGTAATGAGGTTAATGAGAAAGAGAAAGAAAATGACTGAGGATATTATTGCCAATCTAGAGTATCTCTTTAGTCGCAGAAACAAGAACGTAGCATCGATATTAAACAATAAAGAGTATAGCAATAAAAGAATCGACGAGTTGGATCCTGAATCTCTAGTAAAAATTTCTAGGGAATTAAATGATCGTAAACAATCTAGAACATAACTAGTTCAATTAAAGTTATACGATTATAAATTTGAATGTGTGTTGCATCGACAATGTATTTACCATCGGATGACAGTATTTTTCTTGCTAATATAGTAAGCCGCTATCATGGAATTTTAGCATTGGAAATAGGTACCAGTAATGGAATCATTTTAAGAGAATTATCAAAGAATTTTAGAGTCGTTGTAGGAACTGACATAGATTTCAATTCGTTAAAACACATGCTAATGATGTCAAGAAATGAGAGAGTTATTTGCTGTGATGCTGCGTCTGCGCTACATAATGTAAACTTTGACCTGATTGTATCAAATCCACCATATCTTCCCAGTAAGATAAACCATGTTGATAAGAGTGTTGATGGAGGGCGTACAGGTATTGAAGTTACAATTCATTTTCTGACAAGTGCACTTGATAAGTTAACTGGCGATGGTAAAATCCTTGTACTGGTATCAAACCTTTCAGATACTTGCAAATTAGATAGATTTATAACCAAAAATAATCTTATAATGAAAAAAATAGCTCAAAAAGATCTATTTTATGAAACGCTACAAATTATTGAATTAACAACTTAAATTAGTAAATTACTACCCAATCTTATACTACATTATGGTAAATGATCCTTAGATCTAGATGCAATCTCATTTGCCACCTTACTCAATGATGCAGAACCTCCCAAATCATAGGTCAAATATTTTCCTTCGTTAATTATTTCTTCAGTTGCAGTAAAAATTGCATTACATATGTCATATTCCCGGAGGTATTTGGCCATCAATGCTCCCGACAGAATTGTTGCTACAGGATTAACTTTGTCAGAACCGGCATATTTTGGAGCGCTCCCGTGTGCTGGTTCAAACATTGCATAGTTGTCTCCATAGTTGCCAGAGTAAACGTTCCCTATAGATCCTACATGTCCAGAAGCACATTCAGAAACAATGTCCATAAACAAGTTAGTACTTAGCAATATACTTTTGTTAAACCGTTCAGGATTCTTGACTAATTGCTGTGTCATATTGTCTATATAATATTCTTCTACGGCGATTTGATTGAATTCTGATTGTATGTTCTGCACAGCGTTCCAAAATATTCCATCAGTTTCTTTTAGTATGTTCCTTTTGGTAATAATATAAATTTTCTTAAATTTCATTTCAGTTGCCATTTTAAATCCATGCCTAACTACTTTTTCACAGCTTTTCTTAGTAATTTTTCTTACAGCTATAGCTGCGTCATCACTTATCTTAAATTCTATACCTGAATAGAGACCCTCTGTTGCTTCTCTGATACAAATGAAATCTAGTTGATGTGTAGAATTCTTGAAAGTTTTAATTGGGCGAACATTAGCGTATAGGTTAAATCTTTGCCTAATGCTTACAGCCACACTTCTTGGTGCCTTAGAAGTAGGTATAGTTGTGGTTGGTCCTTTAAAGCACGCATCAGAATTTTCCAAAAGTTGCCATACTTCGTCAGAAATATATGAATTACCCCCATTCTTTGTCCACCATTCCGATCCTGCTTCACATGGAATTAACTTAATTTTTGAATTACATTCCTTCAGAACCTTAACCATTGCATCGACTAGCTCCGGTCCGGTTCCGTCGCCCTTTATAATTACTGCGGATTTACTCAATCTTTATCAAAAATGATACTATCTATTTATATCTATTTGGAGACCAGTGAAATTTTTCCAAGAAATGTATCACTTAAGGGTGGAGAACTTGTCAGATTGCTGAGATTGTTGATTTTAACAAACTGGTTCTCAGAAAAATATGAATAGGTAATATTATAATCAGCCAGACTAACATTCTGATACACGTACCTTCCAGTTGTGTTATCTACAACCTGGATTGTGTTATTTTCTGAAGTATAGATTTTCATGAAATCATCTAAGGTAACTCTCACAGGGCGAACAAATTGAACGTGAACTTCATTACCGATTCTGTCTGTGTGAATAACTCTAAGACAGTCCTTTCCATCTTTACTTTTTCCAACAGTGTCTGGTAATAATTTTTTTTGCCCATCAATTTGCAAATCAATAATGGAATGAATATTGAATGTATCATGATGTGATTTGAGGCAAACTTGAATTGGCGAGGGAGCTGGAAAGAAATGTATTATAAACAATCCAGAAAGTGTTGCAATACCGATGATAATAGGTGGTATTAAGATTTGTTTTTTCCCCAATCTTTTCCTTGGTTTGTCTTCTTTTATTCTTCTTTTAGGCACCCATTGTCACCCACATAGAATCTTAAAAATTCACTTTAATATATTTGAAAAAGGCCCAACTATATTTCATCAAAAAATTGGAGTCGTAAATAGCGTTGCTATTTCGGATGGTCAGCAATTATTGTTAATGTTATATTATAGTCATTAATATTGCATTTTATTGCATGAGATTTACATTGATGGTTCAAGTAGAGGAAATCCAGGTCTTTCAGGGATTGGAATAATCGCCTCTAAGGAAAACAAGAGACTATTTAGCTACAGAGAATTTATTGGGTTCAAGACAAATAATCAAGCAGAATATTTGGCTCTAAAAAGAGCATTACAAATAGGCAACTACCATACAAAAGAGATTCGAATCAAATCAGATAGTATTTTGTTGGTTAATCAACGGACAAAAAAATACAAAATCAGAAATATTGAATTAAAAAACATATCAATGGAAATCTCCAATCTCGAAAAATTATTTGATGTAGTTGAATATAGACACGTCATGAGAACGGATAATTATGACGCCGATTTACAAGCAAACTGTGCTATTGACGATTATGTTAAATACCAAAAAAATAAAGTACATAATGGCAGCGGTGAAGATTCAGAGTTATACTAAGATTCATCTTACATGATGAAAAGGCATTAGACTGAGCTGCCAACTAATTATAAAAATCTAAAGATTTATCTGATCTACATAAATAATTTTCCATAATTTGTTAGATGAAAAATCACGTCTTCCTACTGTTATTAAAAACATCATAGTTTTTGTCTTAGGAGTTCTAATAATCATTTCACTTTACCATTATCTTCAAGTTGAATCAGATAATCCGTTGCCATTCTTTGTAATATCTAGCGATACAATGCTTCCAACATTAAAGATAAATGATATTATAACTATTGGGGATGTACATATGTTCAATAACACCAAAGTAGGCGACATCATAGTCTTCAAAAAGCCCGCTGGTGAAGATAGAATAATAGTGCATCGTATCGCAGAAATAACATCTGAAAATGGAAAGAGAGTAATAATAACAAAAGGGGATGCAAGCCCAGTATCTATACCAGGAGTTGATTTTCCAATATATGATAATAATTATATTGGGAGAGTCAAGATTGTTCTTCCTCAAATAGGAATCCTACTAATACCTCCAGTAAATTATGTACTTCTTGCAGCAATGATCTCTGGTATAGCAATTGTTATCTTTTTTTATGGAAGGAAAAGGACATTACGACAATAGAAATTTGATTTTCGCTAACACATTAAAAAAGCGAATTTTCAGATTTTTTAGTAATAATATAGTACTGATCCATGAACAAAGATATTTATCAAATGGAAGAAAATTAAAATTGGTGGCGTCACCCTGGGAATTCCTGAGAAAATTAAAGCTCTACAAGAAGAGATCCATAGGACTCAAATAAACAAAGCAACAGAATTTCATATTGGAATTCTTAAGGCGAAAATAGCAAAACTTAGGCGAGAATTGGATGAAAATAGACATGGGAAAAATGTCTCAACAGGAAAGGAAAATGAGGGGTTCAATGTTCGAAAATCCGGAGATGCTTCAGTAGTTCTTGTAGGATTGCCTAGTGTAGGAAAATCAACATTACTCAATGCACTAACAAACGCGAATTCGCGTACTGCATCATATCAATTTACGACACTGACCGCTGTACCAGGAATGATGCAATATAATGGTTCTAATATTCAGATAATTGATCTTCCTGGAATCGTAGAAGGAGCGTCTAAGGGTAGAGGGTTAGGAAGGAAAGTGCTTTCAGTTGCAAGAAATGCAGATCTGGTGCTCATCATATTGGACGTTTTTCAATCAGAACTTCTAAAGATATTGGAAAATGAGCTTTATTACGTGGGCATAAGGGTTAACAAAAAACTTCCAGAAGTATTTATAGAAAAATCACATCATGGAGGACTTACGATTCATAATCAGGTTTCTAGTATTCCTGATCATTTAGTAAGGGAAGTGCTCAGGATTCATGGTGTAAGTAATGGTCGAATAATTATAAAGGAGCCAAACTTAACGGTCGAACAATTGATAGACGTTGTTTCTGGTAATAGGATTTACCTACCCTCACTAGTGGTATTGAACAAAATCGATCTGGTGGATGGTAATTTCATTTCGCAAATTGATAGGAAGATACAAAATTTTATTCCCATTTCTGCCGATCGTAAAATAAATATTGACTATTTGAAAAGATCGATTTATGAAAAATTGGCTTTCATTAGAATTTTCCTCAAGCCTAGGGGCGATAAAATTGATGAACAGCCACTTATTATGAATCAATATTGCACTATTCGGGATGTGTGTGTGAAGATTCACAGGAATTTCGTTAAAGACTTCAAGTATGCCTATGTATGGGGCAAAAGTGTTAAGTTTAGTTCCCAAAAAGTAGGATTAGATCACATTTTGGAAGACAAGGATATTCTGAGAATCATATTAAGGTAAGAGTTTCTAAATAATTTTTTAAAATTTGGAAAACTTAAAATCTACGCCTTTTTGGTATGTATAAGGGACTCTTGAAATATCCAAAGGTTGTTCTTACTGCAGATCGTACTCTTATGTCGCCATATCGAGGTATATCCTTAGCATCATTTTTCGGCTGCGCACCAGCTGTTGATCCAAATAGATCACATGACACGTTATTATACAAAATACTGCGCAACCAAGTTACCCCAAGATTACTATTTGATTTTATTTGTAATCCTATTTCTCATCATAATGGAATTGCAGATTATGCACCTTATGGGCTGAGGAAAGTTGAAGCTTCATTGGTAAGGGATGGGTACAGCAGTGAGGATGTGGTAGTTGCACATCCAGATTATGTAGATAAATTCATTGGTCCTGAAACTGAAGTTGTAGGGACATATGAAATGGATCCTCTTGGTATGGGTCCCGTAACTATGACTTTTACTTACGGACGAAAGCAGATCTCATATGATGAATTCTATAACAAAGATCTCCATATGAAAATTAATAGAGCAAAGGAGAAAAATGGAAGCAAAGCAAAAGTCGTTGCAGGTGCTTCCGGTACTTGGCAATATAACTACGATCCGTCAAAAATAGAGGAATATGGCTTATACGGAATCGTAGAGGGTGATTTAGGTGGAATAGGTCCTGAAATTGATGGCGCTGGCGCCGAGTTTTTTGATGCGTTAGTTAATAATGAACTTGAAATTGCAAATCCATTCAAGAAACATTCGTTCAAAGTCGAGATTAAAGAATTTGAAAGAGATGATAAGACTTACCATGGCAGATTTATTCATTATTGGAATGAACCAACAGTTGATGAAATTCCAACTATAATCAATCCTAGCATGCATGGCATGATTGAAGTAATGAGAGGTTGTGGACGGGGCTGTAAGTTTTGTGATGTAACTCTTAGACCCTTAAGATATTATCCTGTTGAGAAAGTTGTAAAAGAAATCGAAGTCAATATGAAGTATGGTGGATTAAAGAATGCATGGGTACACAGTGATGATATTTTTGTATATGGTCTGAATCCCAGAACTACTAAAAACATGCAGCCAAACAGAGAAGCGCTAGAAGAATTATTTTCTGGAATAATGTCTACTGGTATAGAACATACCAATCCAACCCATGGCACTCTTGCTGGTGCAATAGCTGACGAGCGTTTAATACCTAATATATCGAAAATAATTAGGGCATCACCCGACAATATGATAGGTATTCAATGTGGTTTTGAAACAGGAAGTATAAGATTAATTGGAAAATATGCTGATAGAAAATTATCTCCATTTAAGCCGTCTGAATGGCACTGGGTTGTGAAAACTGGAATAAAGACCTTAAATGAAAACTTCTGGGTCCCTGCGTTTACACTGATAATGGGATTAGATAACGATGAAACCGTAGAAGACAGCTGGGACACAATTGAATTGATTCATTCTTTAGAAATTGAACAGCCAGATTCGAAGTTTACAACAACTCCCTTGACATTTGTTCCAATAGGATTGCTCGAAAAATCAGAGTTCTTTGATATTGGAAATACCATGGATCCTCCTAAATTGGGAGTCATGTACAAAACATGGCAGCATAATTTCAAATATGGAATTCAGAAATTTATGCATAAAGTCGGTCGAGATAATCCAGTAAAGAATTTCTTCTTTGCCGGATTGGCAAGAACTTTGGGAGGAGTTCCACTAGGCGCGATGGAAAGATATGCTCGCAGAAGAGGCCCCGAACACGAAATGGTAATTGAGAAAATAAAGGCGAAATATTGGTAATTAAATTGTAGGAGTAGCTGTAATATTAGATATGATTTTCTGATTAATCATCTGCAATAAAGTATCTCCAATATTTTTGCTTAGCTCTACTTATACCAACTCTTGTAGTAGTAACTACATTCTTAGGATTTACACCACTTTCTATTTTCAATATTGATTGCTTGTCGGTGAGATTCAGTCCATTATGCGATCTAGTAATATCTAATGCTTTTGTCAATCTTCCAGGTCCATTTGTTACGTTTAGCTTGTTTTTGACATTGCAAAGACGCATCATTGTATTTATACCTTCCATTGGTATCAACGATCTAATTAATACTGCACCTGCGTCGTTATTCGGAGAATGTGCAGTGACATTCATACAATGATGCATTCCATAAATAAAATAAACATAGGCTTTACCAAAACCTCCGAACATTATCGAATTTCTACTTGTCACACCATTAAACGCGTGACTTGCAGGGTCATTTTTCGAACCGTATGCTTCCGTTTCGCATATGATCCCGGACAGTCGCTTTGGCTTTCCGGATCCATCTTTATATATTCTTACCAACTTCTTGCCTAGAAGATCTCTTGCCACAAGCTCTGTATTTCTTGAATAGAAACCAAGACCCGGATGTGCCATTGTGAATTAGAATGATATCAAATAAGGATAATAATATTTTGATTATTATTTACTTATATAATATTCAACAATATTTTTGTCGGATTAGTATCAAAATTATAATAATATAAATACTAAAAAAACAATCCTGTAGATATGCTCAATTTTCACAAATTTAGTTTGTTAAAGAAAAATACTTGCGATTATTGTGGAAAAAATTTTAGGTCATTAGAAGGATTGATGCACCATTTTCAAATAACCCATGATAATAAAATATACGAATGTAAAAAGTGTCATATGAAATTTGAAGGTATGGAGGTAATGCGGGATCATATTAGGAGGAATCACAGTTACAAAAAAAGCGGTAATGCCCTTGATTGACTAATTTATTTGAATAAAACAATAAAATATCCTTAGCTATCATCATTTGTAAATGAAATGCTTAAAATGTGGCAAAAATTTTGAGGAAAATGAAATTGAAGACCCTTCTTCATTAAAGTATCCATCGTGTAAGGATTGCTGGAAGGAATGGACGACTTATGGAGTTATGGTAATTAATGAAATGCATTTAGATATGTCATTACCAGAACACAGGAAAGCACTAAGAAAATATGAAAGGGCATTCTTTGGCCTGGACAAAGTTGAAGAATTGAAAAAGAATCCCGAAAATTCCGGGACTCCCTAATTTAGTATTACTTTAGCAAGATTCGCTGGAATATTTTTCAATATATTTTCTCTATTAGGATTAAGAAATAACGCCTCTTTGAGACAAACCATCAGCTTATTCCGTTCATCTTCTTCAAGCGATAAAAACGTATTCAAAATCAATTTTGGATCTATTTTGTTAAAAAGTTTAACACTATTTAATATTAGAAGATAACAATGCAATATCTCAGTGAGTTCATCAGGTTCTATCTCTGAGATCACTTTCATCCATGTTTTCGTTAATCCTGCCAGCTTGTCTCGTTGGATCAAATTGATAGAGCTTAAACTTCTAGCCATAGCCTCTTTTTTTTCTGATTCCGTCATTTCTACTAATTCCTTAGTTTTAGTTCTGCAAATTGACAATTTCAGAAAATCTGGAAGGTTCGCTATAATA
The DNA here is from genome assembly GCA_046729135.1 of Thermoproteota archaeon. GTDB lineage: Archaea > Thermoproteota > Nitrososphaeria > Nitrososphaerales > Nitrososphaeraceae > TA-21. The sequence goes on from JBKPGB010000051.1 coordinate 68,029, forward strand.
AAAAGCAAATTTTCTATGTTGCTGTCAGTGGAATTGGAATTCATAATCTAATATCAAGTGTCCAGGTTATTCTTGACATATTTAATTGGTTATTTCTAACTACAGCTTCATACGTATTTGTTGCTAGTTTTATAAATTTGAGTATGATTTTTCGCATTTGGAATGATTACTCATAATTATAGTGATTAGTGATTTCAAAAATAGTCTACGTGAATAATTCGTACAAGCTCAAAGGAGATACAAATGAATTATAAAAATGAGTTTTAGGAACCGAGATCGTCAAAAATGCTCATATAGCTAGAGCGGTACTTTATTATTGAATTCAAAATTGTCAGAGCTGAGTGAGATAAAAAGAGTCTTTGAAGGGCTCAATACTCTTTATGAAATTCACCTTCCAAAGGTTCATCCCAAGCTCATTCATGATTTGATGATGCGAAGGCGTAATAACCCGGGTAAAGATCCTTTTTACTTGATAGAAGTTTTTACAAAGCCTGAAATAAATTCTGAAGATATGAGAACTTACATCATAAGCAAAACTGGAATGAATCCTACAATCCACGACAACGGCACTCATTACGCTTTCAACAACAAATTAACGTTAGAATTTCTTAAGGAACTCTCAGATTTGAAGGATGTTATTGCTGTGTATGGTGATTACATGGGAGCTGTGACTGGAGTAGGAGCATCACACGATCACAGAGAACATGAACACGGATGGATTAAAGAGGACTAGTAAGTCAATATTTTAGTCAACAAAAACCCAAAAAACAAAGTTCATGATAGTGACGACTATGATTGAATTAATTTTAGAACCTTAGCTATTATATCTGGATGATCTGCTTGTACTTCTGTTGTAACTAGCAGAAGATGATCGTTATCCAGAGGAACAGTAATTCTTTTTATCTTCTCATACTCCGCCATGGCATATTTTCCTTTGCCCACTTTGGAGGCTAGAGAATTACGCAATCCCCATCTAGCAAGTGCTTGCAAATTTGATCTCTTAGTTTCTTCTGCTGTTAGTAAATTCTCCAGTCCCTCACGTTGACCACCAAATTTTATCTCACCTGATTCGTCACAAACACCCGCAAAACGGATTTTTGGATTTAGTTCTAATATCTCTTTACACAAGTTCGCATAATCCATTTTAAATAGTATCATTATTTTAAATCGACTATATAAGATTGTGTCAATGTGAGAAAATGTAATAAGCGCGTGACTTCCATTTGCCGAAACCATGCGATGGGTTAAATACTAAAATGTGAATCCTTAAATTCGGAATTTATCGCAGACAATAGTTCAACTACTCTATTGCTCTCTTCCAAGTTGATTATCCTTATATTTACTTTAAATCAATTGAATTTGAATATGGCCTGTAAAGTAATAGTTGGCGGTTTTTATGGCGATGAAGGAAAAGGAAAGATAATTGCTTACTTATCGATTAAGGATGACCCAAAAATAGCTGTGAGAGGAGGAGTTGGAGCAAACGCAGGCCACACATTTGTTTACAATAATCAAACTTTCAAGGTCCGTATGCTGCCAAGTGCAATTTTAAATTCTGAAACCAAACTTTTGATTGGTGCCGGAGTCCTTGTCACACCAGGAATCTTGAAGGACGAATCACGAAAATATAATGCAGAAAAAAGAACAATAATAGACAGTCATTGCGGAATTATTCATGAGTCCCATATAAAGCGCGATATGGAAGATGCACACCTAAAGAAAGTTGTTGGCACCACCGGAAGTGGTACTGGCCCAGCGAATTCTGATCGTGCCTTAAGAATCCTAAAATTGGCCAAAGACATAAATGAATTAAAAAGTTATCTTGGAAATGTTTCTGATATTGTTAATGAATCGATTGATGAAAACCAATCCGTAATCATAGAAGGAACTCAAGGAACTTTTCTCTCATTGTATCATGGTGATTATCCATTTGTGACATCTAAAGATGTTACTGCTTCTGGAATTTGTTCTGACATAGGTATAGGACCAAAGAAAGTTGATGATGTAATCCTAGTCTTTAAGGCATATGTCACACGTGTAGGCGGGGGACCATTAGAAAATGAAATTACTATTGAAGAAGCTAGTAAATTGGGTTGGCTAGAATATGGGAGTGTAACTGGTAGACAAAGAAGGGCTTCCCCATTTAACATGGAGCTGGCCAAGAAATCGGTAATGATAAACAGTGCGACACAAATCGCTGTTACCAAATTAGATATAGTCTTCCCGGATTGTGCGGGTCTAAAAGAATACTCCAAATTGTCTTCTCAAGCAAAGAGTTTCATAGAGAAGATAGAAGACGCTGTAGGTGTTAAAGTTGTTCTCATAGGAACCGGAGCCGAGATAAATGAAATTATAGATCGCCGAACTGAAAATTAGTCCATGTCCGAAAAGAGAATTGCATAAACATACCTCTTTATTCGCATCATTTTAATAATGTTATTTTAGAACGTAGAGCATTGCAACTTAAATCGCCTTTCTTTATTGAAGTTTCGTCCATCCAAGATTTTGGCAGACTCGTCTGTGCCTTTGAACGAACACCACTTCTGACATTTTCATTCAGATCTGGCAAAGAAGAGTTATTGGCAACACAGATTGATTTTCTAAATAACGTACCTGTTATATATTACGTCAAATATTCGGGTCACGGTCAATATCTTGCCTATAGAAACAGTAATGGGCTTGAGGATGTATTAATAGTGGAAAATATACAAAATCCCTCAGTAATGTATTCTCCGATTATATCCGTCGATAAATTTCCACCAATTTTTTGGCGAAGGCCTAAGGGCACAAAGAATTCGAATTACGAGCCAATCAAGTTGAGTGATTTCCAAAGTCTTGTTAAAATTGCGTCTTATAAAATGATTTATGAAGAGTCACCGCTCCCTTTATTTGTTTTTAAGAGTACAAAGAAATCCAATTATGTTGTAGGAACCGCGCTGAATATGGCTGAATCCGACGGAATCTCCTATTTTTATTATGCAACAATTTCTGAAAGCCCAGTTCATTCCTTTATAAAATATTCTAGTTTAAAATCAGAAGATCCAACCTTTACGAATAACTTAGAAGAACATGGATATATTTACATCAAATTAATAAAGTTATTTGGATCGCATCCCCTCGTGAAGGTTAATGAGTGAGGTTCATCCGTACAAAGAACGGATTGCTCATATTTCGAATGTTAACAAAAGTTTCATAATACTTGCCCTGGACTTGGAACCACGTTATCTTAATCTAAAGTATATTAAAAGTCTGGTAAGGGATCTTTATCCATATCTGTGCGCTATAAAAATTAACTTTCATCTTATACTCCCATTAAGTAAGAAGACTATTGAAGATACTAACAGGATTATTCACTCGTATGGTTTGCTCTCCATAGCCGACATAAAATTAAACGATATCAAGAATACCAATGAGGTAATCTTAAGATATCTGTACTTGATGGGCTTTGATTCGGTAATTGTAAATCCAATAATTGGAGAAAACGAATTAAGATCGTTTGTTCGCCTTGCTCACAATTTTGGAATGGGAGTAATTTCACTTACATACATGAGTCATGAAAATGTTAGGGAAGGATATGGTTTGAAAATTGTGCAGAGCAATTCAAAAGTAAGTAAAATTTTGCGACTCTATGAGATATTCTTAAAGTACGCGAGAAGGAGTAACGTTGATGGAATTGTAGTAGGAGCTACTCATTTGAAGACTTTGCGACATATCTCTTCCATTTCTAGAATTCCTATTTATTCTCCTGGCGTAGGTACTCAGGGAGGGAACGCTAAGTCGGCGATTGATAGTGGAAGCAACTATCTAATAATAGGACGTTCCATTTTAAATGCAAAAAACAAACGCAAGGCATTATCAAAGTTGCTCAACTTGAAAGAATTCAAAAGATGACAAAACGATAGGTTCAGTGGTAAGAGTCGTCATCTATTTGTTAGATTAACTTTTAACATTCCATGTAAGCGCGTAATCCATTTTGTGATACAGATAACTTGAAATAAGGTCATTTGACATGAAAAATAGTGTGTCTATTCAAGATATCGTGATGAACCAGAACCTATTTTCTAGTAATTGATATTGGAAGGGAGTTTGTGTAAGAAATTTATGGCATACAGCAATGCATTTTTTGCATTAGAATATGTTAATTGATCAACGGAACTGTCACTTTCTGTCCATTTATAACCTATGTGCTCATTGGATATTTTTACTTTTTTTACCTTAGTAGAAGCTAGAAACAAAATTACTTGTTTTGAAATCAACTTTAATTTTTTAGTATATTTATAATTTAACGTGTATCTAAAGTTTGGTATCAACCTAAATTTTGTTATATCTGTTTCTTCCCTCAATTCCCTGGTAGCAGCTTGCATTTGAGTTTCATTAGTTTCAATATTGCCTTTAGGAAAGTCCCAATGACCTGATCTGTAATGAAGTAGTAATACAGAATAGTGAGAGGTGTAGAAGTCATCGGAAATAAGAATAAAACCTGCAGATTTTTCTGCCATCATACCAATTATTCAAGCTGAAAATCCATATTCACTAATCGCACTCTACACCTTCATATTTTTCTGATTCAGTATTTGTGGAAATTGGAGTATAACCATGAATTTCTAGCCATCGTATCTTGTCGATCCATTTGTTACAAAACCACTTTAAATTTTCTTGATCATAATCACCATGCTGTGGCATTAATATGATACAAGAAATAAGGCACGCATATCAATATTCGCTTATTTTCCATATCTCCTTCGACGCCTTTGGAATGTCCTAATTGCCCTCATCAAATCGATTTTTCTAAATTCAGGCCAAAATACGTCCATGAACACTAGTTCACTATATGCGCTTTGCCATAATAGAAAGCCACTGAGCCGTTTTTCACCGGAAGTCCTCAATATAAGGTCGGGTTCTGGTTGTGGTAGATGTGAAGTATAAAGGTATGAATCAATTGACTGCTCATTGATATCTGAAATCTGTAACTCCTTTTTCTCCACATCATAAGCAATTTTTCGAATCGCTTCAACTAATTCCTGCTGTCCACCATATGCGATAGCTATATTTAGAAAGGTCAAGTCGTAATGATTCGTCTCTTTCTCAAGTTTAAATAAGATCTCTTTTATTGATTCTGGAAGAGACCCTATATTTCCGATAGCCTTTATTTTCATTTGCCTCTCGTGTATTCGGGAATCGTTGTATAATTTTTCAAGTTTTAATCCAAGAAGTTCGAAGATATCATCCAATTCCTTCTTGTCGCGTTCCAGATTTTCAATTGATAAAACATAAAGCGTAGTTATTTTAATTCTAAGATCGTAAATCCAAGTTAGTAACTGTTCGGCCTTGTCTGCACCTATGGCATGTGCACCCTTGTTTGCCAAAAAATGGTATTTCGCCCATCTTCTATTTCCGTCTAATATTATTGCAACGTGCTCCGGTAGACGATCTTGTTTTATTTGTGATTCTAGCTTACGTTCATAGAATCTATAAAACCAATTATCATTAATAAGATCATAAAAAAAACCATACATTTGTTCTCTCTTCCTAAATGATTTTAAATCATATAATAACTCTTATGAAAAGAATAGACCTAATGCTTCAAATGCTCCCCACCTTTTTTGTTCCTGAAATATTGAAACAAAAATGTTGCAGCCACTAATGTAATAGCTAAACCAATAAATAATGAAGAAATGAGATTAAAAGGATTTGTTTTTTCAGTTAAAACTGAAGTGAACTGAATTGCAGGAATGAATATCAAACCAAGTACAACCAATCTGAGGATATCTGAAAGAATGGTAATGCTTCCTTTAAACCAATTGCTTAGAAGTATTCCACCGAAAATAGTCGCTAGTCCTATCCAAATTAAAGTTAATGAACCATGCACAAAGTCACCTACTATAACCCTATTTGTGACGATTTCTGAAATGCTAGCACCTTTTGCAATAGCTCCGTCAGGAATACTCGATATCCCATTAGATATCCCCACTAAAATTATCATGATCCCTGCAAAAGTTGAAAATATTCTGATGAACGTCGAAGGTGTAGTCCTATTTACCGACCCAATTGCTTTGTCTATATCAAATGCCCTTATTACAAATGCAACACCCAATATGCTCAGTACTATTGCCAAGGCTTCTCTAGTAAAACCAAAGATTGTAGCAAACCCACTAGCTATAAGCAGGGCGCCCGGCACGCCCAAAAAGAACTTTGAATATCTTGGATCATAAATTAACATCTTTACGTATTTTCCAAATACTGCATACGAGTATTCGACACTTCTGCTATGCCGCATAATTATCCGTTGTATAGATATCACTGGAACCATAGCTTGAATTAGCGGTATTACCGTTTCATCGTCCTCTCCATCAGAAACAATTACAACTCCCTCGGCCTTGAATTTTGATAATACTGCTATTAGTTCTGAGGATATTTTTTCATCTGCTTCTATGCCACGATTATAAGCTCCGGCAATAATGGCGACCTCCGTCTCATATCCTTTTGTTACAAGCTCTTCATATATTTTTATGGCACCAAAGATTGCGTTAGCATCAGCATCTTCGGGATCTTCAATTGCTAATCTGGTTCCCGCGTTTATACATTGATCTCTTCCAAAGACTGGCGTTTCAACACCGCCGTTTTTACCTAGATCATTGTCTCTGTCTACACAGGCGACAAGAACTCTTCTATAATGAGTTGAAATGGAAGTATAATCCAAATTCTTTTTGTCCCTCATGTATTCTAGGTCCTTTGCCAAATTTTTCTACGACTTAATTAGACACGAGGGGCTAATTAATTTGATGGTTCAATAATAGTATTAATGTTTAAAATTAAGAATACAAACAATGATAATGAACATTTTTCGATAAGTTTTATTTCGCAGATGAAGCAAAATACTAAATGCTATTACGTGTAAACAAAAAAACTTATCTAAATACACTTACTTCAAGATAACATTTGACATCGGACAATAACGGACCTAAGAACCAACCACAAAGGTATGCACTTAGAACAATAAAATACCAAGATTCCCTAATGGTCAATATATGTGATCTTTATTTGGTTGATAAGCAAATCCGCCATGAAGATATTACAATATATATAAAAAAAAATTACTGGATGGATAAGATAGTAGATGAAAACGAAATAGAGTCTTATTTAAAAAAATCTTCCATATCAAATTTAGCGGGTAAAGAGACAGTGGAGAAAGCAATTGAAATGAATCTTGCAAAGAGATCCAGCGTCAAGTATTTTTCAGATGTTCCATTTTTGATGATTTATAAATTCAGACAATCATATTAAGTGATAAATGTCAACAATAAATAAATAATTACAAGTGCAAATTTCTAAATAGGGTTACTTTTTGGACATAAAAGATCATCTCAGCTTAACATTGCATATACCCGAAGAACGAATTCCGGTAGTTATAGGAAACAAGGGAAAGACCAAAAACCAAATTTGTAAAAAGTGCAATGTAAAAATTGAAATTGAAAGTGACACAGGCCAGGTAACAATATTTTCAACTTCTAAAAATTTCGATGAATATGGAGCATTAAAGGCAAGAGATATCGTCAATGCTATCTCAGTTGGTTTTTCTCCAGAACGGGCGTTTAGGATCCTAGATGAGGAATCACTCTTTCAAGTTTTGGATCTCCGTAACTTTACAACCTCAGCCAATTCTACTAATAGGATTAAAGGAAGAATTATTGGTGAGAAAGGAAAAGCGAGAAGGAATCTAGAAGAATTAACCAACACGTTTATCTCAATATATGGTCACACCATTGCTTTGATAGGAGACTATGAAGAAACAAAGTTGGCTATTGATGCATTAATGTTACTAATCAATGGAAGATCTCACAAGACAGTCTATGAAATGCTCTATCAAGCGAAGAGAAGATCAAAAGTTGAAAAATTACAACTATGGGAAAATTAACAGATACTCTATAATCTATCGTTACTAAATACGACTTCGCATATAGTCTAGGTTTATTTTCTTATTTCAATCTTTTGAAGAGCTTACCTGTTTTAGAGACTGAAGATGAATCGACTTTACACGTAGGCCATGCGTTAGAAAAGGAAATGATTCAAGTAAATGTTAGATGCTAAACATGTATTACTTGTTTAATTCAAATGGATGTGATATTCTTTATTGATCCTTCCACCTACTGAACAGATCATGTTTTATTTTTAGTTGATCAAGAATTTTTCCAACTAAGTGATCTACTATTTCATTTATAGTCGATGGTTTATGATAGAAGCCTGGCATTGCTGGAAGTATGATTGCACCTGCATCTTGTAACTTGATCATATTTTCAAGATGAATCCTTGAAAGAGGTGTTTCCCGTGGGACAAGAATTAGTTTTCGCGATTCTTTTAAAGTAACGGATGCGGCACGAGAAATAAGAGTGTCGTCATACCCATTTGCAATACTGGAAAGGGATTTCATGCTACAAGGTACTATTACCATGCCATCATGCAGGAAAGAACCACTTGAAACCGAGGCGTCTAGTTTGAAATTATCGTAATTAATAGAAGAAAGAGATTTTACATATTCTAATGTTTTATCTGTTTCAATTTCTATGTTTTTTTTTGCCCATTCACTGACGATAAGGAAAGTTTGAATATCAATAGAATGAAGTACCTCCAAAAGTCTTATTCCATAGATAATACCAGATGCTCCAGAAAACCCAATAACTATTTTATCATATCTTGTCTCTGATTTCAATATCCAATTTATTGTCGAACACTTATTTATTGTTGTTATTGATGGAACAACATGCTAACAGTATTTGGAACAATTGCATTGGATACTACCCGTACGCCCTTTCATACTGTTGAAAGGACTTTGGGGGGCACGGCTGCGTTTGCATCAATTTCAGCTTCAAATTACGTATTTACATCAATAGTTGGGATCGTAGGGCATGATTTTCCGGCATCGTATCTTGAGCTTCTAAAAAATCGTGTTGATATCAGAGGATTAACAATTAGTCAAATTGGAAAAACGTTTCATTACGATTCTTCTTTTGGCTATGATCTTTCAAAAAGAACTACGAACAAGACTGAATTAAATGTAATTTCAAATTACCAATCGACAATACCAGATGAATATGTTGATTCAGAATATGTTTATCTAGCCAATAATGATCCATTGCAAAATTTGAATGTATTAAAATTATTTTCCAAACCAAAGTTGATAATCTGTGATACAATGGATTTTTGGATTATGAATAGAAGGGATGAGGTTATCAAGATGATCAATAAAGTGGATGGAATAATATTAAATGAGTCAGAGGCCAAATTGCTGCTTAAGGAAAGTAATATTTTCACCTGTGCTCGCTTATTAACCTCAATTGGTCCAACCTTTGCTGTAATAAATAAAGGAGAAAATGGTTCGCTGCTTTTCTATGATAAGGAATTCTATCCACTGCCAGCTTATCCAATTGAAATCATTAGAGATCCTACTGGCGCTGGTGATTCCTTTGGTGGTGCTTTTATCGGATACCTATCACAACAAGAAAAGTTGGATTCAAAATCTTTGAAAAATGCGATGATGCATGGAAATATTATGGGTTCGTTTGCAATAGAGGATTATGGCATTGAAAAACTTGTCAATATTAATGCGAATGATATCAAAAATAGATATGAAAAATACAAAGAGATTTTTTCATTCTAAAAATAAAAAGTTACATAGGCTTAGTTACTAAAATTATATCCTATTATGTGGTTTTGCCATTTCATTAAGTTGATGGCAACAATGACAATGGCAAACTAATAAATAAAAATTAACTTGAATTTACACTAATTGGACAGGATTAAGGCTGAACTGATATCGAAGATTAATTTATCAGACATGGAAGCCCAAATTTTCTTGTATTTGATTACTAATGGAAAAACTCCATTAACAAAGATCTCAATCGATTTAAATCTTACTCTCGAAAAAACAACCGATTTGCTCAGTAGTTTAATTGAAAAAGGATTACTATTGGAACTATCTGGGGAGTATCAAACATTTCATCCAAAATTTTCAATCATAAATGCTTATCGTCTACAATGCCAAAGAAAAGGTATCGCATTTAAAAAGAATGTTCAGATTGATAATTTGGCCACGTCGTTAGAAAGATTACACGAATCTGCAAGAACTAAATAAGGCAATTAGAATCCATAATTTGTCGAATGTCAACCATTCCAGAAAACAAGGTGGTCTATTTTGGAGTCATTAACATTAATGAAAATAATAAGACAATAGGAGCTGTTGATATCTGGAGGAATGTTATAAATAAGAAATTATTTTGTGAAGAGAAAAGATTAGGAGTTTTAGAAATAGTTGACTATATCGGTATGCCCACAATTGCAGAGGATCAAGAATGGGCTGTGGCCATAAACAGAAATAGAATTGGTAAGGAGAGGTGGAAATTAATAAAAATAATAAAAGATGGAGGATTTTCGTTCATAGACACTGATGATGAAACAACGGTTAGTGTCAATGTCTTAGATTACAAAATAGCAGACGACAAATGGTGGAGTTTTCTTGTTTCCAAGAATGTAAACAGAAGTATTGAAATAACAAATGAGGCCAGTCCAAAGTGATTCGTGACTCTCATCCTTCTGATGAACCAAAAATATATGTAGAAAAAGCTCAGGGTGGAGAGTATGCAAGCAAATTAAGAGGGTACTTTATCGTTAAAGATACCAAATTAAAGTTCAACGCTATTGCTTTTGGAAGGATAGGAGGTCATAATATTAGTCTGAAATTGACGAAAAAGACTCTGTCCAAATTGGAGGAATTCGGTTATGATACTGAAAATTTTCAACTATTACTGCAACGTAAACTTGTTGAAGGAGAAATAATTCTCGTAGATCCCACAACTAAAAATCAAATCAAACGATAGCATCCTTTAACGAATCCTTGCATTTGCATTTATTTCTAGTCCCAGGAATGGAAGCTATGAATTTTGCAAGCAATTCTTTAATTTTACTGCTATTTTTACTCAGAACCTCGAGAATTTCTTTAGATGAAACCGGATTTTCATACCAAACATCATAATCTGTAACCGTCGCAATCGAAACGTAACATATTTCCATCTCTCTTGCAAGTATGCACTCAGGGATGAGGGTCATTCCAATGATATCGCCATGTAAAATATCTTTAAAATATTTTGATTCAGCTCTGGTTGAAAAGCGAGGTCCCTCTATACAAATATACGTAGATTTATTATGCACATTGTATTTTAGTTTTTTACCAACTTTTAAAAAAATATCTCTTAATTCATTACAAAAAGGATCTGCACATGATATATGACATACGTTCCCTTCATCATAAAATGTATAGTCTCTTCGCTTAGTAAAGTCTAAAAATTGATCCGGTAGTATAATATCCCCAGGTTTATAATTATATTGTAGACTCCCCACCGCTGACGGTGCTATGATCCTTGATACGCCTAGTGAATGGAGAGCCCAAATGTTTGCTCTACTGTTAACCTTATGTGGAGGGATAGTATGGTCCTTACCATGGCGAGGAATGAAAGCAACCGATCTGTCATTATATTCTCCAATAGTTATTAGATCAGAAGTGCTACCATACGGGGTAAAGATCTTGATTGATTTTGGATTATCCAGTAATTCGGCATTATAAATCCCAGTACCACCTATAATACCAATATCAGAATGGTAATTCTTCATATGTAATACTCCAAAATACAATTGACATTGTATCCATGATTTCTCAGTTTATTCATACCTTCCAAATAATTCAAACAAATGATAAATACGAATCCAACGACTATCCCACCCAATTTTTCGACAAGTGAAGCAGCAGCAATCGCAGAACCTCCCGTTGCAAGTAAGTCATCTACAATCAAAATTTTCTCTCCATCCAAAATCGAGTCATTCTGAATTTCCATAATTCTTGTACCATATTCGATATCGTAGGATTGTTTAATTGTAGGACCCGGTAGTTTTCCTTCTTTTCTAACTAGAATTAATCCTTTATTCAAGCTCTTTGCAAGAAGGGATCCAATTATAAAACCGCGTGATTCAATTGCTGCAATTTTATTCATTTGAACATTCGTACACATTTTGTATAATTTTTCATTAAGGTAGTTCAATGAATCTGGGGTACTCAGAAGTGGATTTATGTCTTTGAACGAAATTCCCTTTGTAGGAAAATCTTTCCAACTTCTAACTAAATTTTTGAACTGTGCATCATTCATTATTGATTGTTTTTCATATCCTATCCTACTACATAATTAACGTTACGATAAAATAATACAATTAATACATTTACAGTAAAAATTGAAATCAACTAATTGAGTCGTCAATAAATACGGAGGTAGTAAAAATTAATTTGTATTTATTCCGAATATTCTATCAAAATATTCAGATTGTTCATTGACTACTTGTGCAGATTCGCCTTCGTCAACCCCTGCGAGATCTTTGGCTAATTTTTTCTTGTATCCTAATTGCATCTGTCTCGCGATTTGAATCCTTTGTGCCTGAGGCGATCCTGCTCCATGCATTGATTCTGTAAGATATCCAACAGCATTTCGTCCAAGAGTCATATTTTCAATTAGTCGTAAAATTCGCATTCTATTTTCTGTCGAAACCCCTTTCCTACCCTTCAAGTATTTTTCAAGAAGTGGCCCTGTCTCAGGACTACGAAAGTCCTTTTCTGAAGGCATAGTAACCATTAGACCTCCAGCTATATCTTGGGCAAGCCTGCCGATTTCATATGGAAATCTCGTTACATTGTGTTTACAGACATTTGCCAACATATCATCATTTTGATAATTTCCTGATAAGGTTTTATGAGCCTGGTATGATGATGCTATACCAGCACCGAAGATAGTTTCGTTCAAGTGTGTCATCTCAACTAGTTTATCTTTAATATGTGATGCATTGGAAATACCGTTATAATCAGCGATTGAGGCAGCAGCCCCTATTAGTACATCGCCTAACCCGGTTTTGCAAACATAGCTACGTCTATGATAACATGTGAACCTCTCAACTAACATCGAAGCAAATTCGTATTCCCCGTCCATGAAGATTAATTCATTTGGAATGAACGCATTATCAAAAATTATCATTGCCTCTTGCCCAGAGAACTTAGAATTTCCAGCGTCCAAGTCGCCATTCTCCATACTACGAGTATCACAGGACTGTCTCCCGTAGATGTAAGTAATTCCTTGTGCATCTGCAGGTATTGCACCTACAATTGCATAGTGTTTATCCTCATCCCTTAATCTCATGGTAGGCATCACTAGAATCCAGTGTGAATTTATGCATCCAGTTTGATGTGCCTTTGCACCGGATATGTAAATACCATTTTGGTCTCTTTTTGAAACATGAACAAATAGATCTGGATCTTCTTGTTGGGAAGGACTTAAACTTCTATCACCTTTGACGTCTGTCATCGCGCCCCCAATTACAAGGTTGTCATCTTGCATTTTCTTTACGAATTTTCTAAAACGTTCATGATATGGAGTACCGAATTTTTTATCAATTTCAAATGTTGTGGAATACAAAGAATTCAGTGCATCCATTCCCACACATCTTTGAAAACAGGTCCCTGTAAGTTGCCCTAGCCTTCTCTGCATTCTGTTTTGATTAACTAAATCTTCAGCACCTTCTGCGATATGTAAAAACCTGTTAACTTCATTACCTGTTAGTGAAGATTTCACTGATGCCAATTCAGGATCCTTTGTAGCAAGGTCATATGTCTCAGCTACAGCATTAATTGAAGGCCTTATCATAGGATGATCAACCGGCTCCTTTACCAATTCACCAAAAAGGTAAACTTTCATTTTGCGCCCTTTCAAGCTCTGAATATACTCTTCTCCTGTCCTAATCGGCATGGTATAATTAGAATTCACTTTGATAATATTTATATATTCTTAAGAAATCAGGATGATTCTAAAATCAAAAAACGTCCTACTTCTTGGCACCTAATGTCCTGTTTTTGAGCCTCATGTGTTTTCCGTGGCATTTTCTGCACCTTGAAGCAAGTATGGGATTTTTCCCGCCACAATCAAAACATATCTTATAAAATAACCTTCTTTGTTGTGCAATATGTTTCTTGTTAGCATCAGTTATTGGCATTTAGACATGTATTTTTTAGCCTAAATTTTTGTTTTTCGAATTTTTACATTAAATTCGCAATAAACACAATATTGGAAATTATACCAACCCTAAAAATAATGTATAATGATTGACTTGAGCCGTTATCTGATTCAAAAAATTAACTCAATCAATTAGACTCTCATTGATATACTATTTTTAGATTAATGTCTGCAAATTGAAAGTGGATTCGATTTAGGTATTTTTAATGAAAACCTTATTTGGAATGACCTCCCTAATAATAGTATGTCTTCAGAGCAGTCAAGTAAAACTGCTGCAGGGATAAATAGCTGGAAATGTGAAATTTGTGGAAAAAAGTTTGATAATGTTGATATGTTAAATTACCACAATCTTCTTGAGCACAGCGAACACAAAAGACCTCCTATTGGAATTGGATAGAATTATGTATTCATTTCTAAACTGTTTTACAATCTCTTCCATAGGGATTTTTCTAATATAGGGCCAGACATATTAAATATGGGAACGTTTGAGCAGAATGTTTTGTACTATGTTATTAGATACTATTTTACCAAAGATAGAACTGTTCGAAACGGTTCGGATTCTTTTAAAGGTTAGCAATTTTTATTATTGGTAAAGGTACTATATCATTAATGTTCGGCAAAGCCAAATGTAAAATATGTGGAAAGAATGTTAGATTTGCACTTAGACACTTGAGACAAAAGCATCCAGAAACTTTGAATGATCAAGATATTGTGAAATTAAGAATGGATAATGTTATGAGAAGATATTTTACGTAGAATTAAATGAAATTGTATGGAGTTTATGAATTTATCAAAAGAACCAGCATTGTTTGGAGACGAAACTTAGAGATAAGGGGATATGAATTCCAAAAAACCTTCAAAACTAGAAAAAGATGTGAGGGAGTAAGTCGGTCCTTCTACATGAAAATAGAAGGTGCCTTAAGAGATCAATATAGGAAGCTGGCAAAAGACCAAGGATATCGTAGTAGGTCTTCATATAAGCTATTAGAGCTTAATAAGAAATATAACATTTTGAAACAAAATGATACAATTTTAGATATTGGCTGCGCTCCAGGAGGATGGTTGCAGGTGTCAAAGAAATATTCTGGTCTAAATGGAAAAGTAATTGGTATAGACTTAAAACCGGTTATACCGATTCCTGGCATTTCCGTAATTCAGGCTAACATAGAGGATCCAAATGTCTTACAACTTATCAAGCAAAGATTTTCACTTTCATTTGATGTAGTCTTGTCTGATTTATCCCCGAGTGTCAGTGGAATATGGCATTATGATCACGAGAGGCAAATATCCCTTACGTTAGTCGCATTGCAGATATCGAAACAACTTCTGAAACGTGGTGGCACAGCCGTATTCAAAATTTTTGAGGGCAAATATTCAAGTAATGTTAAAAAAGAGGCATCCAGACTATTTATGAAAGTAGCAACAAATAAACCAAAGGCAAGCAGAATGAAAAGTAGCGAATTTTATCTTGTTTGTTCATCTTTTACAGGAAATGATAATACGACATGATAACTTTCAAATTTATATTTCTAGCTAAAAAAATAAAACCATAATTAAAGCGATTCTCCAACGCCAGGAGTCTCCTTCTCAAGTTTAGCAATTTTCTTTGCTAGATTCTCCATAGTCCCGGGAATATGACATTTACACATACAATCCAAACATTCAAGGTGCTTATTACTTTTGCAATCACCTGAAATGGAAGTAGTGCTCATTAATATTGAGGATACAATAAAGCATATTATAGTGTTTTCTTGAAATTCTCAAGAATCCCTCCTATTTAATATTTTTTACATTAAAATCAACTACTTAATACTTTAGAAAGATTTTATTTAATGAATAATATGTAACTTCCTACCTTATTGCTTAAATTTGATGTTATATATTTCAAATTTGGTAATGAAAAACTATGATCTAAGATCAATTTGGATTTGTAAGGAATGTAGATCTACGTTTTCATTTCGTTCCGATGTTGAAGAACATGTCGAAAAATTAGGACATAACAATATAAACGAGTATGACATGATTTCTGGAAAACTGTTGAATGAGGAATAATCTCAAACTTACGTTTCTCAAAATCGATTACTTTACACTAATTAATACTTAATATAAAGAAAAAATTGAGTAGATTCTAAGCCGGGGTCGCCTAGCCTGGTAGGGCGCAAGCCTGGAACCAAATGTGAATCGAAAGCTTGTGACCTGTGAAGGTCTCGTGGGTTCAAATCCCTCTCCCGGCGCATTTTCAGTTTACATTCACACTCCACTTGAGGCTTAATCGTTCTATTGGATATTATACATTAACAATTCTAGTCAGGATTCAGCAAAAAAAGTACTGCTTAAATTAGTGGTCATTCTACTAGTTGTAGATAAGAGATGTACTATAAGATTATCGACGGTAAAAAAATATTTGTTGCTTTAATTGCGATGTTGGCGGTTGCACTAGCTCCTTCAGTTGTTTCTAGTGCATTGGCAGACGACATAGTAGGAACTAATGATGATGATGTTCTTCCAGGAACTAATGATAATGATCGCATCTGGGGATTGAAAGGTGACGATGTAATGTGGGGAAAATCTCAGGAAGATAAACTGTATGGAGATGATGGAGAAGACAACATCATGGGAAATTCTGGTGATGATTTCATATTGGCAGGAGATGATGAAGACATAGTTGAAGGTAATGGTGGCGATGATACCATTTATGGTGGAAAGAATAGTGATGTGATTCAGGGTAATAGTGGCGATGATGATATAACAGGAGGAAAGGGAAATGATATAATAGAAGGAAATAGAGACAACGACGTCATTTTTGCAAGTCGAGGAGATGATTGGGCAGCAGGAAACAAAGGAAATGATTGGATATATGGAGAACAAGGTGATGATAAACTAAAAGGTTATGCAGGTAAGGACAACATATTTGGAGGCAGTGGAGATGATAGACTATCAGGAGGAAAGGGAAATGATAAACTCTATGGTGGAAAAGATGATGATGTACTCAGAGGAGGTTCAGGAGCGGATAAATTTGACTGTGACGGTGGACATGATATTATCGTAGATTATAATCCGTCACAAGGTGACACCAAGAAATCAAATTGCGAAGATTTCTAAATATTTTTTATTAACCACAAAATTTTCTTTATAAAGAGATTACTATGTGAATAACTGATTTTTCAATTCTTTTTGTGTAGATACTCTCTAGTGAATTGCTATATTTTCCAAATCCATAAATCTTATTAGCATTGTTTAAATTATCGTTAGCATGTTAAACCTATGTCTTGAAATGAAAGTGCTAAAATACGGTTTTGTAAGTTTATTATTACTGGCATCAGTGTTATTTATCATACATCCTACACAAAGTCAAGTTTTTGGCCAAGGTGCAAATACAACAAGTACAACTAATGCAACTGAAACAGAAAGACCAACAGCCGACGGGCTAAAGGCTGGGTTTGTACCGGATAGTGAAGATGGAGCTGCCCCGCCACCCCCACCAGCAAATGCTATTACAGTAGATAAATTACCAAAAGAAAACCCTGTAAAAGATCCTGATAGTGATTCACTGTCGATCACCAATAGAACTGAAATATTACAGATACTCCCAGCAAACTCTACAAAGATTATAAAGCATGTTGACGAAGATTTGAAAAATTCCACAGGAGTGGGACTTGCTCCAAGTGATGTGTTGGAAAAAATAACGTCTGAGAAATCTAATGATAACAAGTCAATTCTTCAGATTGCATCCCCAGAAGATATTAAAAAAATTGAATCAGAGGATTCAGCTATAGCTAATGCTACAGGTGGACAAGAGGAAGAAGATGAACCTGTTACAAATGCAACTTCTGAAAAGGCTCAAGCAGGAGGAGAAGCTAATGCCACAGCTACTAATGCAACTAGCGGAGAAACACCATCTCAGTCAAGAGAGGAGGCAAAACAAACTGAAGGTGAAAAAGAGCAAGCTAAGACAGGAGCAGAAGAACAAGCCCTAGCAGGAACACCAGAAGTGACTAACATGACAAATGCTACAAATGCAACTAGCGGAGAAACACCATCTCAGTCAAGCGACGAACAAAAGCAAACAGGAGGAGGAGAAGAGACTACTACTATTATTGGTAAACAAAAGCAAACTAAAGGTGGAGAAGACACTTCTCAGGATTCTCTAAATACTACTAACGTTACTAGTATGCTTAACGCGACTGATTCAAAAGACGGGAACGATAATCCTGAAGATGGCGGCTAGGAGGAATAATCCTTCATCAGAAAGGACAGAATATCAATTTACGCAATAATTAACAATAAACAATTCGAGCGAACAGACATTCAATTTTTTTAATTTTTTTCCGACTTTTTACTGGTCTTCCAGCAACGTGGATAAGTATCAGGCTTCATTATCAATCTCTTTATATTGAAGGCTATCCCTTTGTCGTTTTGTTTAATTTCTTCTAAATTCATATTAGCTTCACCCAATGCAATAATTTCTCCTTTCAATGTATAAATTCCAACTAGACATCCTTTTTTTAAATTTTTATCAATAGCGACTATTCCTGGAATCGCCACTTGTGCGCCGTGGCAAAGTGCATCTACTGCAGAATCTTTTACTGCAATAGAAACAACCCCTTCGAGTGCCAATTCAATTGGTTTTACAATGGAGCGAATTTTTTGTTCTTCTTTTGTCTCTTTATATATCTCTATAGCATCAACCAGATCATGTAACCTTACTAATTTATCAGTGGCTTCTGAAAATACGCTTACTCTTGTCCTCCTCAACTCAAACATGGTTGCTCCTGTTCCAAGAACTTCACCAATATCATAAATGAGTTTTCTAATGTATGTTCCTGCTTCACACAAAACACGTAGGAGAATGATGTTATCTGCACTTTCTAGTCTTTGTATTTCATAAATTCTTCTAACACGAGTCGCTCGTTTTACAGATGATCTCTGAGGGGGTCTTTGGTAGATCTCCCCTGTAAATTCTTTAAGTAGCTTATCAATTTGATCTATATCTTTTTGTTGATGAATTCTCGCAACAGCATAATATTCTTTTGGTCCAAACAAAAGGATTGATAATGCTTTGGTTGCGTCTCCTAATCCAATTGGCAATAGACCGGTAGTGCCGGGATCGAGGGTGCCACTATGCCCCGCCTTAGTAATTCCCAAGATTCTCTTTGTCCAAGCAACCAGTTCATGGCTAGTTGGTCCAGAAGGCTTATCTAATAGGAGAATTCCATAATCTAAAAGAATATCCAATGGTCTATTATTAGGGTAGTATCCATACTTATTATTAGTAACATCATCATTTATGATCTCTAGAGTATCAAGTTTTAATGTCATGTCAAGTCATTGGATACTACCGAATTTTCATCCTCTTTATAATTTCCTTACTCAAATAAAGAAGTGAATCAAGAGTAAGAATCTCAGTATTAATCATGAAATCAAATACTTCAAGGCTATCTCCGAAATCGGATCCATAAATTTTCTTGTAGATTTTCTTATTTTCTCTATCTCTCATCTTTACAATGCGTAGAGCATCTGTTACTGTGATCTTATCACGTTGTGACATTCTTTCAGATCTCCTCTCTTGAGATGCACTTAGCCAAAAGGTAATTGCTTCAGTAGCCAACCAAGGAAGAGTGTGGCTTGTAATAATAACGCTACCTTTTTTAGCAATATTGATCAATTTTTCATCCACTTGCTTGTCAAATACAGGATTCTTTTTTCGTTCTTTCATAAATCCAATTGCTTCATCAGAATCCCACCAATCATTTCCTGATATTACGTATCCTTGTTGACGTGCTATCTCCTTCAAGATATCTCCTCCGTTATACAATTTAAAACCGAATTCCTTCGCAAGGGCATGGGCCAATGTGGTTTTACCAACAGCCGCACTCCCTGATATAACCACACTGACATTCTGCATATTACCAAATTTCAATTATCTGTCCCTTAATTTCTTATATTGTCAACCCAATATTCATATGTATGTAACTCGAGGTTTGATCTTCATTAAGTAGATTTTTTTAGTAATTCGACCATAAGGGATGTAGCAGAATTTACCATGTTGTCATGATTATAAATAATCTCGAATGGAGCTCCAGTCAAAATAGAAAGTGATGAAATCATTGAGAAAGAAACATCTATGTCCGTTTTGATTTCGTTTTCAGAATTTATATCTCTTGCTCGAGTATTGTCGTTTTTTCTCCTTCTTAGAATCTCTTCTGAATTTGCAGTTACTAGGATCAGTCGGTCAGGTTTTAGTCTTAAAATCATGTTCATTGGTAACCCGGGATAATAACCCGATGGTGTCTTAATGAAAAGGTGGGTATCAACAATTACTATCGATTCTTTTAAGCTAGAAATATGATTAGCTGCCATACTTTGTAATTTTTGCTGCACATCTATCGAAAGTTTTCTTAACTGGTCTCTATCATTTATCCCCAATTTCTTTGCTTCTTCGAACATAACAGATCCAAAAACCACTGTGCAAACAGTTGTTCCCATATTCTGTAACGTCTGCGTAGAATTAGAAATAATCGTACTCTTTCCTACACCAGGAACACCAACTATAATAACTGTTTTTTTTCTAGGTTCTTCCAAGGAGTGCCGCCAATTTAGGCATATGGGTATCAACTTGTTCCCTGATGAGCAGATTATAATAATTAACCAATATATCCACCATTAGCAATATCCCAATTCCGGTTCCAAATACGCTGAGCACATTTGAAACGGCTGCCAATAGCCCTATTATTATCCCCCCTGCTATAGTTACAGCCGGTATGTACTTATTCAACAATGTCTGTACAGAGCTCTGAGTTCGTCTGAAACCCGGAACCTGCACATCAGCGTCCAATAGATTCTTTGCAGCTGATTTTGGAGATAAACCTCCCAATTCAACCCATAAACGTCCAAATACAGTAACAATACCGGTCCAAAAAATGATATAAACAAAAGTTCTTATCGGATCTTGAAGTGCGTGTTCGAAGGTTCGTGGGGCAGTAATGTAATACAAAATACCTCCAGTCGGAGACTGCGAGCTTTGAGGATCAAATTGAAAAATATAGTTGAAGAATGGATTTGCGTTTTCAGGATTATAGTTTGCCCATAGCATCTGACCAATAAATATGGCGTTTGCCAATAATGCAGACGCTAAAATAACAGGAATGTTAGACGTGTACAGTAACTTTATTGGATATACAGCTGTAAAGCCTCTATACTTCGTCGATACTATCGGGATATCTACATGGATGCCTTGAACATATACTAGAGCTAATAAAACTAATGAAGTAACTATTAGACCAAAAATACTTGGCAGCTGACCACTTCTAAACAACGCACTGGACAAGTCACCATGAATCGCAGAATCTATCATGTATGGAACTATTCCTACTGGTCCGTCCTGAGCAGGTATTGGACTAAAAACACTCCACATAATTCCCTGGGCCACGCCTGCCATTATAAACAGACTAATGCCAGAACCAAGACCCCATCCTTTTTGGATTGTTTCATCAAGGTACATTACAATAAGACTTGAGCCGACCAGTTGCCCAACTAAAATAGGAATAAGACTTGGACTAGCAAGCAGGTGACCATATACGCTAACACCATACAAAGAGCCTTCTGCGACTATAACGATAATAGTAACTATCTTTGTTGCAGAGGTAAAGAGAGATCGATCATCAGGATCTTTGAAATTCAATTTTATCAACTCCGAGCCCTTTAACAGCTGCATTAGCAAACCAGCAGTAACTATTGGTCCAATACCTAATTCTAGTAATGTTCCTTGTTGTGCTGCAAATATTACCCTAGCAAATGCTAAGAAATCAAATTTAGGTGAATCTGTCACTCCGAAGAGTGGAATTTGACCCATGACAAGATAAGCAAAAAGTGCGATTCCACACCAAATGAATTTCTCACTTAGTCCAATTTTCTTTTTAGGTTTCTCAACTTGGGGAATATAAGCTGATACCTTTTTAACTACTGTTCTGACAAAACTTTCATTCTGTACTGTGCTCATTTGAAATAATCCTCCCTCCTACGGATTCTACTTTCTTTTTAGCACCCGCTGATGCTTGTGCTACTTTAATAACATAACCTTCACTAATATTTCCACCGCCCAAGAGTTTTTGAATTCCTAATGATCCAAGGTCTATAACAGTTTTTTCATCCTTTTTACTGTTGAATCTAAGTGTGAGAGTTGTAAGATCTCTCAAATTTATCCATTTTTTTACCAAGAAACGACTATACGAATTAAGTGTATCATGTCCAAAGTGATTCGGCTCTTCAATTACGGTTCGTATCCAAAAATGCTTATGTTTTCCAGCTCCACCAATTCCTCCTCGGCTACCAGATTGTCTATGTTGTCCAATTTGCCCCCATCCGCAATATCTTGAACCTCGGTGTCTACGGCTTTTTCTCAATCTAGTTGCCATCCTTGATACACCTTATACGATCAAAAGAGTATGTGTAAATATAAATGTAAAACTCATCTTTTGTTCAACCAAGTTATATCATTTTTTTTACAATTTCAAGCAAATCTTTGTTATTTCCAAGGACACCGCCATCTGAGAACTGTTTTTTAGTCTTCTTTTTAAACCCGCCCTTCGGCGGATTCAAACTAAACCAGGGCTTAATATTATTTTGATCGGATAATTTTATTTTATCATTTACTATAACATTAACCAATTCATCAATACCCTTGTAATTTTCTGCACTTTTGCTTCCTTTCTTTGATGAATCAATTTTAGGATTTTTCTCTTTGCCTCTTTTTTCAATTAATGTCTTTATAATTTCTGGATCTGCTTTTGACCAAGCTACCCAATGACTAATTTTCCTTAGCATTCCCAAATAATTTGACGTTTCAGGCACCAGAGTAGCTGAAAACTTTTTGTTCAAGTGAAGACTCTTTAACGTGTCTACTGCCCAGTACGGTACATTTATCGTTCCTCTCATTCTAACCACTAATAATGCCATTTTTCATCCTGTAACGTAAGTTGAGTTTAAAGCATTGAATATAGCCATCGCGGTAGAAGTCATAGTATTAGTGGATCCAAATGATTTTGTCCAGGCATCCTTAATCCCTGCCAGTTTCAATAGATTTTTTATGTTTTCTCCTGCGACAAGCCCTAATCCTCTTGGTCCTGGGAGAATCTCCACTTTAACACTTCCGCCTCTTCCTCGAACACTGAAAGGTATGGAATGAAGTTGTGTGCACCGGCATTCCCAACTGCCACAACCCAATTTCACTGGAATAATATTAAGATAGGAATTAATTGTTGCCTTATCAATTGCAATTCTCATTTGAGAAGCCTTGCCCATACCTATTCCAAACCATCCTGCTTCGTTGCCGACGGCAACTAGGGCACTAAATCTGGTCATCTCTCCAGCATCAGTTTGCTTCTGCACTATGCCAACATGTACAACTTGACTCTTTATATCAGGAAGTAAGTGCTTTACTATTTCAGATTCTTGTATACGCATTCCATTCTCATAAATCTGTTCCATCGAACTGATCTTATTTTCTATTACCATCTGTCCTAAGGCCGTACGTGGTTTCCATACTGTGGTTTGTTCACTACTTTTAGAAAAGCTCATCTTGAATCTCCTTTCTTTTTGGGCGATTTAGATTTAGAGACAACTTTGGTCCGTTTATGCGAGTCTTTTTCACTTTTTTCGTTCACAATTCTGTCTTTTACTTCTGAAAAATGACTGGCATATTTTTCTGGTTCCAGTCCTAAACCTAAGTTTGAAGAAAATCTTGATTTGTAAACCTCATCATTTGCTTTTAATTTCTTTGCATATTCTGCTATATGATTGCCTTGAATTCTTTGTTCCGAAGGAATAATATTTTCTGAAAACGGCATTTCCAATCCTGCTTCAGACAAACCCTTTATACATGCTGCAATTTTTGTCGTAAAATGTCTTTTGCCTATATACAATATGGCTCCAGTAATCTTTTTCTGTAGGCATTTTTTACCTAATAAGAGACCAACTAGATAACAGGATGGTATATTTTTGCGTGATCCCTTCCAGCCATAAGATAATAATTCTTTACTATGTACAGAAGCCATAACTTTGTCCCCAAAGAGATCCGGTCTTATTAATTGCGCCGAAACGTTTTCATCACTAACATTGACCGTTACAAAATCCTTTTTACCAATTAATAATTTTTCGCGCTTTCTGTAATTTGTTTTTCCTTCTCTTATCCTTCTGAATGTGGAAGTATAAACCATAAATTGAAAATTCACCAACCTATCCTACTTATAAATTTGACAAGAATATGAATTACTTATAAATCATTATATCGCTTTCAACTTGTGTTCTGCTGACATCTTGTTTGCTACCAATGCCGCAAAGGCCCCTGCGCCTATCCCATTATCAATATTTACAACACTCATTCCCATAGTACATGTTTGGAGCATCGAAGCTAAGGCAGCAATCCCTTTTGAGGCAAATCCGTATCCGATTGACGTTGGAACTCCTACAATTGGTATGTCGATAACTGAAGAAACAAAAGAGCCCAACGCACCTTCCATACCAGCTACTACAATTATTATGTGAACTTTTGCATCTATCATATTCTCGATGGCTTTTAGAGTCCTATGAATTCCTGAAATCCCTACATCATATTCTATCACAGTCTGACAACCCATTACCTCTGCCATGATTTTCGCCTCTTCAGCTATTTTAATATCCGAAGTTCCGGCGCAAAGTATACCTACTTTTCCATTCCTTTTAGGAAACCTGTGGGACTTCGTAGAAACCAATATTGTATTGATTCCCTTGGAAATCTTCAAATCGTTCTTCTCAAGCTCTTTGCACAATCTTACCTTATAATCAGTACTAACTTTACTTATGACAGCAAATTTTTTCTTGGAAACTGTCGCCAGAATAATTTTTAAGAGATCCTTATACTCTTTACCTTGAGCAAAAATTACTTCAGGTATTCCAGTTCTCAACTCACGTAGAGGATCAATTTTTGCTAAATTTTTTTCTACATATTCAATTGAATAAATTCTTAATTCTTGTTCTGCCGCAGCGACAGTCATTTCGCCCCTTGCTAGTTTTTCTAAAATTTTTCTAATTTCCATTTCTTTGAGATTTCAATTTTGAATTATAGATATTGGTCATATTGAAAGACTCTTTATTGCCAACCTCACACTCTGAACTCCTAGATCAAGGACTTTCATTTCATCTTCATTTAATTTTATCTCAATTATTCTTTCTATTCCTTCACTTCCAAGGACACATGGCACTCCAATACATACGTCGTTATAACCATATTCTCCCTCAAGTAATGCGGATACTGGAAGTATTGTTCTTTTATTTTTTATGATACTCTCAACCATGGTTGAAACTGCATTTCCTGGAGCATAGACTGTCGCACCCTTCAAAGAAATTACTTCAGCTGCTATCTTTTTTGTCTTGTTGATAAGATTTTCTGATTGTTCTGCCGTTACGAAATGAGATAATGGTATCCCGCCCATGCTTGAGAATCTAACAAGTGGCAACATGTTTTCTCCGTGTTCGCTTATTACCATTGCTTGAATCGAATCTCTAGAGATACCAGTAACTGTACTGATGTGATCTTTAAACCTTGATAGGTCTAACATTCCACCCATACCCATTATATTGCTTCTTTTTTCTGCCAGTGACTTGATTACAAGGTACGTCAATGGGTCAAGTGGATTTGTTACTACAATAATTTTTGAATTCTGAGCATAACTCTTAATTTTATTGCAAATGTCCTTGACTATTTCAGCATTCGTTTTCAGCAAATCCATCCGAGTCATACCAGGTTTTCTCCCAACCCCTGCCACCACAACTACAAACTCTGATCCTTTCATTTCTTGATAGTTATTAGAACCTTCTACGATGCAGTCTATTCCACGCTCTGCTAGTTGATGGTTAATGTCCATTGCCTCACCTTGCGGTAATCCTTGGACAATATCAAGTAGTAAAATATCACCTAGTTCCCTCATTGAACAATTTAGTGCCACAGAAGAGCCCACTCTACCAGCTCCTATCACAGTAATTTTCATTTAACAATCAACGAAGTTTGAGATCATTTATAAATTTTCAAAAATCTGCAAATCTCAGATTATTAAATTTTCAATTAAATATTAAATTTTCAATTAAATATAACAACTGATAGAAAAATTGAAGTATGATATATCCATTAGAAGGAATTAAGTTAAAACTTACAGTAATAAGTCAAATCTTATAAAGTTTTCTTAAATAGAATAATAAATGAAGATTTTCTTGAGCAAGCAAAGATTCAATACATAATGTTTTTATGCACACATGAATTCTATTTTTCATGGAAGGATATTGTGTTAAGTGTAAACAGAAAAGGACTATGAATGATGAAAAAAAGATAACAATGAAAAATGGAAAACCGGCAACCCAAGGAATATGTTCTACTTGTGGGACTAAAATGTTCAGAATAGGAAAATAATCAAATCTGAAATTTATGGATCCCTAATAAGGTCACCATCTTATCATTTTTTTTAATCTACTCTGATGGTGTGAAGTTTCTAAGTGGGTCTTTTTTGTTAGTAACGCCTAAATCCCTTGATAAATCTAGATCACTTTTCAAAGTTTTATTATCGTAACTATCGAGTTTTTCAAGTGCCTGAGTAATTTCATTCTCCATCTTCTTTATTTTTTCAGCTTCTGTACGTAATGAATCATCTAGATTTTCTCGGCGAAAAGGCGTATTTTGAAGATTTAGATCAATGGGATCATGTTGAGTCTGTTTTGGTTGAGTTGTCACCATCTTCAAATTCCTGTTTGATATCTCGTTTAGCCTAGTATCTATGACTTTAATTTTGTCTTCTATTATGGAAACAAGATTGCTCTTTATCGAACTTAATTCGAAAAGATCAACAACTGACCGAGTTTGCTCAATTTCTTCATCACACTTCGTTAGATCTTCACCATATTTTATCATCAGCCTGTCAAATTCCAATTGACTTAGTTTGCCTTCCCGAAATGTTTCGTGGATTTTTCTCACAGAACTTGTAATTATCGATCTTTCAACTTCCAGTGAATTCAATTCATTTTTCATCATTTTAAGATCAGAATTATTTTTGTTAGTCTCAAAGGAATTTTCTTCCTTTTTTGTTTTCTTGTTATTTGGTACTTTCGATATTCTTTGCTTTCTTATCTGATGAAAAACTAGAGAAGTTATTGCACCTAGACCTATCGAAAATGATGCAAGAAGCAAGTCCAACTTTAAGATATTAATTTACAACATACTGTTAAGTCTTGTCCTTAGAATGTCTAAGTCACTCTACGTTTAATCCAGTCATATTTTCGCGTTTTTGGATCTGGATATCCGCATTTTGCACAGCGCTTGTCTCTTTTGTGAAACGAGTTGTGGCCACACCTTCTACATCTTATGTGGGTCTTCTTTCTAGTGAACTTTCCCATTGATGTTGTTCCTTTTGTCATTCTAATTCTCCTCCAAGAGCATGAACTTTATCTTGTCAAAGTGGCGGCGGAGATATCATAACGACATTATCTCCCCTTACAACAATAGTTCCAATTTCATTAGATTTTCCTTCATCAAGTAATTCCACAGAATTGTCCAGCAGTAAATTCATATGTTGATCAAAACCGTGCAAATTTCCACGAATTACCTTACTCCCTTTCAATTTTATGAGCACTATTTTACCTAAACTTTCGTCAAGTATCTTTACAGCCATGTCAACGGACATCTATTCCACTACCTATGGTATTCCTTAATGAAGGTCTATATTAAAGTTAATAATATTTAATCACATTTTACACAAGTATAATTTTTAGAGTTATCCAAAAACGCCATATTCTTACTAGTAACAAAAACAAATATCAGTTTCAAAAAATATTTCTATATCTTAAGTAGTTCATCAAGTTCTTTTATAGATCTAATAAGATTATTAACTGTAACTGATATTATTTTTTTGCCTTCTTTTTTGGAAGCCTTTGTGGGATCACCCCAAATACCATTTTTTGTTATCTTAAATGATGATGGATTATTAAGAAAAGTAGAATATGTAGCATGCAATCTCTTTTCGTCGACATAACCTTTTTTTGATTTTTCCATTTGGACCAGTTTTGGTTGTATTGCCATCATTAAGGAGGTTTCCACAAAGCCGGCATGATCGAATTCTCTTTCAATCAAATGCCAGTAGTTAATCCCAAATACATTTACTCTCGCATTATTCTTAACTACTTTCTGAGGAACATATTGCAATACTCCCATATTTCCATGGTGGCCATTTAAAATTATGACGCGGTTAAAACCATTTTCAGCCAATGAAACACATATTTGACTTAAGAGGTCTGAAAGTAGATCATTGCCTATAGAAATATTGAAAAATGGCTTGTGTTCGTACGATACTCCGTAAGGAATAGTTGGTAGAATATACGAAGAAATTTTTTTTGCAATTTGGTTTGCTAGATACTCTGCAATTATTGTATCAGTAGTTATTGGCAGATGCGATCCATGTTGTTCTATCGCCCCTAATGGTATTATTATGCGCCTGTTATTATTTTCTATCTCATGACTACTAAGATTGTATATAGACATCAATATAACTGATATTTAATTGAGTTATTAAACTAATCAAACAAAGCTTCAATTCTTAACGTCTGAATAATTCATTTCCTGGTCTCAGTTTGTTTCTTTAATTATCACCCGGCCCCAATTTAGTTCTATGCGGTTTTCTAGGTATAGCGTTACTGCTTTTAGCAATGTTACTGCTTCTAGTTTCTGTCCTCTTCTCTTAATCGATTCGACAGTATCTCCTTGTCTAACTCTAAATGATTCCTGACAAATAATAGGTCCTTGATCAAGGTCTTCAGTTACAAAATGAGAGGTACAGCCAACGATTTTTGCTCCTCTTTCATATGCTTGGACATACGCGTATGCTCCCGGAAATGCGGGTAGTAATGATGGATGAATGTTAATAATCCTATCTGGATACCTCCAGACAAAGTTTGGAGTGAGTATTCTCATGTATCTTCCCAGAACTATCAAATCTACATTATAGCGATCCATAATTTCCAGAATTTCATCTTCTGCATCCGTTTGTCTG
Organism: Thermoproteota archaeon; assembly: GCA_046729135.1. GTDB lineage: Archaea > Thermoproteota > Nitrososphaeria > Nitrososphaerales > Nitrososphaeraceae > TA-21. The sequence continues at coordinate 97,190 of JBKPGB010000051.1, forward strand.
GAGTGTAGAATGTGATAAAATGGGATATTGTATCTTTCTGCAATAGAATTGGTCGTATTATCGCTTGCTATAATGACAGCAATATTTGCATTTATCTCACCAGTTGCTTTTGCATCCAGCAATTTGGTGAGGCAGTGACTCTCTTTGCTTACAAAAATAGCGATGTTCTTTAATCTTTTGGGTTCTTGATAGTGAATTTTTACTTCCATATGTAATTTTTTTGCCAGGATTTTCAGTTCAGTATCAAATAATTTCTTCTTAAAATCATGGTGATGAAATGAGGCCTCAAGTTGCATACCAAATAGCCCACTGATAACATTTTGATTTATTTGTTCAATATTTCCATCGTTTTTGAAAATAAAATTTGTTACATCAGCCACAACGCCTTTTCTATCTTTACCTACGACTGTTACCTCAACTAATAGTCTGTCATTTCTATTCATGAATACAATGGATTAATAAAGCTCAAAATTAAAGGATTCTAAAAATGCGAATACTAATACTTAAATAAGTTGACTTCAATTCTAGAGCGATGATAAATAGACTTTTAGTGAATTTAAGTCTAACAGACAAGAGTAGATATGTTCTTTTTGATTGCTCTTCATAATTTGGTTTGCAAGAAATGAGCCCTGAACAGAGACAGAAGATTGTTAAAAAATCAAGAATGGACTTTGATTATAATAACCCTACACGAAAATGTTCAGTTTGCTACACTCTATCAGGATGGCACTGTTATACTTGTGACGGAGATTTTTGTGACCTTCATTTTCATGATGAAAAACACAAAAAATTGTGCAGTTTATGATTAATAGAATATCCATTTTGCCTTTTAAATTTTAGAAATTTGAAACAGGATAACTAATTGAGTAACAACAAAGCAGATTTTTATTTATAGGATGCGGGGGGTGGGATTTGAACCCACGAATCCCTAAGGAACAGGGATCTAGGAATGTGAATGTTATCCATTCTAAGCATCGCACTCGCTTTGCGCGAGACCTGCGCCGTTGACCTAGCTTGGCAACCCCCGCATCGAATTTTGAAATTTATGCGGCCAAATTTATCTATTATTTAGAATATATTGGTGTTTAGTTATCATGAATCAAAATATGCCTTTATTTGGTACTAATGGAATCAGAGGTATTTTTGGAAAAGATCTTTCTCTGGATTTCTTAGTAGATGTTTCTAAGTCATTGGGAGCTTATTATAAGGAAGGTTCAATTTTAGTTGGAAGGGATGGTCGAAATTCAAATAATATAATGTTTAATATCATTACGGCAGTTTTAAATTCAAGTGGACTAGATACTGGGGATGCAGGCCTCCTACCAACACCTTGTCTTCAGCTTGCAACAAAAAAAAATCAATATGAAGGCGGCATTATGATTACTGCCTCCCACAATCCTCCAGAATACAACGGAGTAAAACCCATCGCAAAAGACGGAGTTGAGTTATCAAGAGAGGATGAGACAGTGGTTGAAGAGATTTTTAGAAATAAATCGTTTATTAACTCAAACAGAATAGGACGGAACTTCAAAGAAGAGTCGATAATTGAGAGCTATATTGCTGATGTTCTAAAATTAGTAGATGTAGACAGAATCAAGCAACATAAATTCAAAATAACAATGGATTTAGGAAACGGAATTCAAGCGCTAGTCGCTCCAGAACTGGCCAAGAGGCTTGGATGTACGGTAATAACGCTTAACGGAACTGTAGATGGTAATTTCCCAGGAAGAGGATCAGAGCCAACGCCGACAAACCTCAATTTATTAAGTTCTGTTGCAAGAGAAACGAAATCTGACCTTGGGGCTGCGTACGATGGAGATGGAGATAGATCCATATTTTGCGATGAACAAGGAATCATTCATTGGGGCGACAAAACAGGGACCTTATTAGCAAGGTACTTGATCACTGAGAAACATCATAAGGCGAAAATAGTTTGCCCGATAAACACTACGCATGTCCTGACAAAAATTGCACAAGACAACGATTCACAGGTTATTCATACAAAAGTTGGCAGCGTCGAAGTTTCCCGTGAAATGGTTAAGCAAAATGCCTTTATTGGAATGGAGGAAAATGGAGGTTTCATGTACGGAATATTGAATCAGGTAAGAGATGGCGCAATGACAACTGTACTGATGCTCGATTTACTGGCCTCAGGGCAAAAGCCGTTGTCAGAGTTGTTGTCAGCCCTCCCATTAGTTTACCAATACAAGTCTAAATTTCATTGTTCTGATATTGGATTAATTAAAAAATTGATGGATAAGGTAAAGAATCATGGTAGTCCGATGAAAATTGAAACGCTTGACGGCGTCAAGGTTTGGTTTGATGAAGAAAGTTGGTTAATGCTACGGCCAAGTGGCACTGAGCCTTTGATTAGAATTTATGGGGAATCTACAGACGAATTGTTAATCAATTCCAAAGTCAATGAATACACACGACTTGTTACAGAGATACTAAATGAGAAATAATATTTTGCTCGGCAACATTTTTAATACGCCTTTGCTTGTATTCAGTAGATTAAAGATGATCCCAATGGGTGATGTAATATAACATGAGTAAACCTTTTTATGTAAAATTTGAAACTCCAAAAGATCTTGTAAATGCAGTCTATGAGGCTGTTAGGGTAGCCAAACAAAGCGGAAGCGTTAGAAAAGGGACCAATGAAACTACAAAGGCGATAGAAAGGGGAATTGGGAAATTGGTGGTAATAGCAGAAGACGTACAACCACCAGAAGTTGTTGCACATATTCCTATTATTTGTGAAGAGAGAAATACTCCGTATATTTTTGTACCAGGTAAACAACAATTAGGAGAATCGCTCGGGATTGAAGTTGGTTCTGCTGCGGCAACAATAATTGATGCAGGAGAAGGTCAGCACATAGTAGACCAGATAATTGCTACACTATCCAACATTAAAGATAAGAAGGAGTGATTTCACTATTGAGTAAAGCTGCAGAAGTAAAGGTAACCCCAGCAGAAGTTATACAGATAGTAGGAAGGACGGGTATAGCTGGAGAGGTAATCCAAGTTAGAGTAAAGGTTCTAGAAGGAAAGGATAAAGGTCGAATTCTTACAAGAAATGTTAAAGGCTCCATTAGAATGAAAGATATTCTGATGTTGAGAGAAACTGAAAGAGAGGCCAGAAAGATAAAATAGTGAAGTCGATTGAGCAAAGCAGCTGGTTCTCTTCGTAATTGTTTCTTTTGTGGAAAACACATTCCTGCAGATGAAGGACTAATGTTAATAAAAAATGATGGATCTATTCAATGGACATGTTCCCCAAAATGCAAGAAAAACGTGAGGTTAAGACGAGATCCCCGAAAATTCAAATGGACACGAAAGTATGTTAAAGGCGGAATCAAGGTCAAAAAATAAAGATAAAAGATGTCCAATCTAGAACAGACTCTCATAGTCGTGAAACCTGATGGCTTTAAGAAAGGCCTTGTTGGAAAAATTATTTCTAGATTTGAGGAAAAAGGCTTTCAAATACTTGATCTTAAATTATTTCAATTTGATGTAGAGACAGCAAGAAGATTCTATGAAGCGCATGAAGACAAGCATTTTTTTGATGAATTAGTTTCATTTATCTGTTCAGGTAAAACAGTTGGATGTATTTTAGAAGGAAATAATGCAATTTCAACAGTAAGATTGATGATTGGAAGCACAAAATCAACAGAAGCTCTACCTGGAACTATTAGAGGAGATTTTGGAATCGGATTCACAGATAACATAATACACGCTTCTGACTCCGCTGAAAGCTTCATAAAAGAGTCTAAAATCATTTTTAACTAAGTGAAACTTCGCCAACCAGTTGTAGTAGTATTGGGTCATGTAGACTCTGGTAAAACGTCCTTACTTGATAGGATTCGCGGAACAGCAGTTCAGTCCAGAGAGGTAGGAGGAATAACTCAACATATTGGTGCAAGTTATTTCCCAATAGAAACAATTAAAGAAATTACAGGAAAATTATTTGATAAACTATCAAAGTCAGAGAATCCCGTCCCCGGCCTCCTTGTGATAGACACTCCAGGTCATGAGGTCTTTGCAAATCTTCGTATAAGGGGGGGCTCTGCTGCAGATATTGCAATCGTTGTGGTTGATGTAAATAAAGGACTTGAAGCCCAGACAATCGAAAGTTTGGATATATTGAAAAATAGAAAAGTCCCCTTTGTCATTGCTCTTAACAAGATAGATCAAATATCTGGTTGGAAAAAAAACAACACTATACTAATCGCAGACCAATTGAAAATTCAAGACCCAATAATTCTGTCATACTTGGATGAAAAAGTATACAACGTTGTAGGTGCTCTTTCTCGAATAGGCTTTAGTTCCGAGGCATTTTGGCGTATAAAAGATTTTACAAAGGAACTTGCAATTGTACCGGTAAGTGCGGTAACAGGAACCGGTGTACCCGAGCTATTGGCAGTTCTTGTGGGATTAACTCAACAATACATGTCCAAAAGACTGGAACGGCATGAAACTGAAACAAAGGGTATCGTTCTTGAGGTTAACGATGAAATAGGACTAGGACCATCGGCAAATATTATTCTTCTTGACGGGACACTAAAACACGGCGATAGAATTGTTGTTGGTAAAAGGGACAGCGTTACCAGTACTAGAATCAAGGCGTTATTACTCCCTAAACCGTTGGATGAAATGAGAGATCCAAGGGATAAATTTAGACATGTGGATACGGTCGTTGCTGCTGCAGGACTAAAAATAACCTCTCCTGATCTTGATGGTGTACTTGCAGGAAGTCCACTCTACGTAGTCAATAATCCCGAGGACGAAGAAAGATTAAGATCAAATATAGAAACTGAGATAAAGTCAGCAATAATACAAACAGAATCAAACGGTATAATTTTAAGATGCGATACCATCGGGTCAATTGAGGCTATTACCGAACTTTTGAAAAAGGAAAACATACCAGTCAGATCTGCTGATTTAGGGAATATTACACGTCGAGACATACTTTCTGCCTCTGCAGTCAGAGAGAAAGATCGTTATCTTGGCGTGGTCCTTGGATTCAATGTAAAGGTTCTGGAAGAGGCGGAGAAGGAAGCATATGAAAGAAGGATAAAAATTTTTAACGAAAAAATAATTTATAATTTGGTGAGAAATTACTCAGAATGGGTAACATATGAGAGAGTTCATGAAGATTCAATTATATTTAATGAAATACCCCCAATCTGCAAATTTCAATTCTTAAAGGGTTACGTTTTTAGAAGGAATAATCCTGCCGTGTTCGGTGCTGAAATTTTGATTGGTAAATTGAGGCAAAAAATTTCTGTGGTCAACGAAAAGGGTAAGAAAATAGGTGTGATCCATCAGATACAAAATGAAGGCAAAAATCTAGAAGTTGCCGACAAAGGAACGCAGGTTGCACTTTCGATTAAAGGACCGACAATTGGCAGACAAATAAATGAAGGCGATATATTTTACACTGACCTCAATAGTAAGGAAGCAAGATTCTTACTGGAAAGGTTTTCAAATAGGCTTAACGAAGAAGAACAGGAAGTTTTTAATTTTATTCTGTCTAAAAAACGCGAAATAGATCCTGCATTCGGATATCTATGATGCAAGAAATCTACATTGAATTAATTCAGGAATTTCAACAGGTCTGCGTTTTTGATTATTTCCATTATTGGTACTTTTCCAGTAAACCTTCTAGTCCCTTTTCACCAACGGCCCCTACAGCTTTTTCAACTAGTTTTCCATTCATAAAAACAATGAATGTAGGAATTGCATAGACGTCAAATCTCATTGCCACCCCTTGGTTATCATCAACATTTAGTCTACCAAAAACAACTTTTTCTTCATACTTCTTTGCAAGCTTGTCAAAGATTGGGAGCATGAATTGACATGGTCCACACCATGTTGCCCAAAAATCTACAAGAACCGGTTTATTTCCGGCAATAACTTCATCAAAGTTTTTTTCTGACAATTCAACTAGCGTAGGTTTATTGGAATTTGAACTCATAGTTACAACTTATCACCGGAATTGATATTTAAATCTTGTAATAATAATTTTTGAAAAGTAAAAAAGGTTTCTTCAATTGAATTGTCTCCATCTTTTTTTCGACTAGTTTTGTAATTGCTTTGTTAGTATTGCATTGTTTTTATTTGCACATTACAGATCGAGTATGAATTTAACCTTGTATTGATTACCTTGTTGTAGAATTTCCATCTCATGGTAGGTGACACCCTTTATTTCGGTCTTGTAACCATGTTTTGTAATATCTATTGTTTCAGCCATACCCGATCCTGTTAATTGAAATTTTGAATCCAGTTTAGTGATCTTTAACTGGAAATTTGAAATTACCTGATTATCTATTGTGATGAGTAGATGGACTCTTTCCAGCCAATTAAATAATAATTCGTAATAATCCACTCCCTCTATCCGAAAATCAACCTTACTCGTCCCTTGGATATCTTTGATCTCAAACATTACATTGACTGTCCCTTTGGCTGCGTAGGAAAAGGCCTCTTCCATGCTTTCACCGTAGGCCTCGATATAAGCGTCTGTAACGTGTTCCAGATCTCTAAAACCTCCGGACAATAGTCATTGTCTTAGTCCCGCTTTATTATAACTAATCGCAAAATCTAAATGATGACACACGATCCTCAAGATTGTGAAGTTAGACCTTCCACGAGGAATGAAGGATTTGCAATATGAGGAATTAAAAAATATTTCCTTCATCAGAGATAAATTTGTAGAAACTTCAGAAATCTTTGATTTTAATCAAATGGAACCATCAACATTGGAATTATTATCTACTCTTGAAGCAAAAAGTGGACCGTCAATAATTGAAGAAACATACAGTTTTACCGACAAGGGAGGTAGGGACATTGCATTACGATTTGATCTAACTATCGGACTATCAAGATTTGTTTCTACGCGTAGAGATCTTAAACTTCCATTAAAATTATCATCATTTGGAGGTGTTTGGCGATATGACGAACCACAATTGGGCAGATATAGATATTTTCATCAATGGGATATTGAGATATTTGGCTCTGCAGATGTGGATGCTGATGCAGAAGTTATAGAGTTTGTTTCATTATTTCTAAGGAAACTGGGAATCGATTTTGTTATAGCTATAAATCACAGGTCAATATTAGAAGAATATCTAGCAAAATTTCTTGGTATTACAGACAATTTGGTTGTGAGTGAAATGCTGAGGGCCATTGACAAGTTATCCAAAAAAAGTTCAAAACAAATTATCAATGAATATAAGGAAAAACTGGATCCCAATAGTTTGGAAAAATTTATTCAATTTGTCTCATTTAATGGCCCACCTGAAAGAATATTGGATATTGATAAAGTTAGAGAATTTCATTCATCAAGCACTCTCATAGACTTATTTGATTCACTAAAATCAAGAAATGTAAAAAACATAATGGTAGACTTTAGGATTGTACGCGGCCTTGATTATTACTCGGGCATAGTATTTGAAGCAAAAGAATCATCGTCACAGATAAGATCATTGGTGGGGGGCGGGAGATATGATAAGCTGACAGAAGCATTTGGCAGAAAGGATTTGTATGCAACCGGTGCTGCAGGAGGGGTAGAGAGGATACTAACAGCTATTAAAGATAAAACCACCAAAGTATCACAAAGGCAGCTAATTTATGTTGCATATGGTTCCAAACAAGAAAAAAAATTTGCTTTAGAAGTAGTTTCAATTTTAAGGAATCTCGGATATTCTGCTGATTATGATATAAACAGTAGGAACATAAACAAACAGTTTCATGAGGCTTCTATAAAGAATGCGTTGGCAATCATAATTATAAACCAAGATGAATTCAAAAAAGGTATTGTTACCATTAAAACAGGGGTTAAGGAACAAAAGCAAAGCATTAGTGAAATTGGAAAATATCTAGACCAAATAATTTAGACCGGTGATCTGTTTGTTTATTATTAATTATTGGCCTTTTTCGATCTTTATCATCCCGATGTTCTTCATCTTTATCATACCATTTTCCTTTTTATCATAGACAATTCTTACAACTAAATCTGGTGGCTCATAGCTTACATAAAGGTCATTTTTTTCAAGCATTTGAATGTCATGTCCTAACATTATCTGTGACTCCTCTACACCATTTTCTATCAATCTCTTTTTTGCAGCTACTGCAATGCCATCATCTGAAGTGTTAGTTGTCAATAGTACCTTTCCAGTACATTTTAGGCTCATCGGGTATGGAAAAATAGCTTCTCACAATTAAACTGTGTCTTCAAAATTAGGCTTTGGTGCCCCTATCTAATCTCCATGAAAAAAGAATAATATATTTATTACTAGATACAGACGTCAACCTAAAGGATAAAGGTCGAGGTTGCAATAATTATTTGACAGACCACTTTTCACATGATGTGCTTATTATTGGCACTGGCTTGGCGGGATTGCGCGCTGCTCTCTCATGTGCAATGAGAAATGAGAAACTGGATATTGCAGTAATTTCAAAGGTCCAAGCAATGCGTTCACACTCCGTCTCAGCCGAAGGCGGAACTGCAGCAGTATTGTTTTCTGATGAGGGAGACAATATCGAATCCCACATCTACGATACTATCAGAGGTAGTGATTTCCTATGCGATCAGGATGTTGCTGAAAAATTAGCTCTTGAAATACCCAACGAAATCTATCAGTTAGATAGGTGGGGAATGCCATGGTCCAGAAGGGAGGATGGTAGAATTGACCAGAGGAAATTTGGAGGATACTCTTTCCCAAGGGCGACATATGCTCAAGATAAAGTGGGCTTTTACGAAATGCAAACACTGTATGACACCTGTCTTAAATATGGTAACATCCATTTTTATAATGAATGGTTTTGCACATCAATCCTAGATGACGGAAAAAATAACTTTGCTGGTGTTACTGCAATAGAGATAAAAAATGGAAACTTTAATGTTTTCAAATCTAATTCTGGTATTATCGCCACCGGCGGAGCTGGCAGGCTTTATAGTTTTTCAACTTATGCGTACTCTTCGACACCGGACGGATTGGATATGGCGTACAGATCTGGTCTGGCTTTGAAGGACATGGAGTTTGTTCAATTCCACCCTACAGGAATTCTTCCATCAGGTATTCTGATAACAGAAGGTGCCAGAGGAGAAGGAGGCTATCTGATTAATAACCTTGGAGAGAGATTCATGAAAAATTACGCCCCAGAAAAATTGGAACTGGCTCCCCGTGATGTAGTTTCGAGATCAATGATAAACGAAATTGAAGAGGGCAGAGGCTTTAAACACGAAACGGGAGTCGACTGTCTTAAATTAGATCTGACACACTTGGGAGAAGAACGCATAAAAGACAGGTTAGCCGGAATCAGAGAAATAGGTATCAAATTCTCAGGTGTCGATATAATAAGTGAGCCAATAGAAATTAGACCAGTATGTCATTACATGATGGGCGGAATACATACTGATATCTATGGCCAAACTGAGATGAATGGATTATGGTCAGCGGGTGAGGCGGCATGTAATAGTCTTCATGGAGCAAATCGACTTGGAGCAAACTCTACTTCGGAATGTTTAGTCTGGGGAAGTATAACAGGAAGATTGGCAGCTGATTATGCCAACAAGAAAAAAGACATGACCATTTCCATTGCAGATAACAAGGTAATGTCAGAAGAAAAGAGAATTTTTGATGGGATTTTCAGAGGAAGGGGTCAGGTAAATCCCTACGAGATTAGAAAGGAGTTTTCAGATTTGATGGACGTGAAGGCATATATTTTTAGGAATGAAAATCAACTGATAGAAGGCCTAAAAAAAGTTAGAGAACTCAGGAAATTATCCTGGAAACATGTAGATGATAGCGCAAAAGAATATAACACAAATTTCATAAATGTAATGGAGATAGATTCATTATTGAGAGTAGGAGAAGTAATAATTGTTGGTGCTTTGAACAGGCGGGAATCAAGAGGAGCGCATTTCAGGACTGACTATCCTCATAGAGACGATCTTAATTTCTTGAAGCACACACTGGCATACTTTAAGGGTGATGATGAACCTCACTTATCATGGCATCCTGTAACGCTAACCAGATACGTACCAGCAGAGAGAAAATACTGATGAAAGAGATAGAACAGTCAAGTCGCAATAATTTGGAGGGATTAAAGGGATGGCTTAATCCGTCAAGATATGGATGGGAGCGTGTCTCTTACTGGTTCCAGAGATTAACTGGAGTTTTTCTTCTTATATATTTCATCGGTCATGTGTATGAAACTAGTACAATAGTTAATGGTCAGAATGCATGGGAATCATTTTTAGAACTAACTCAAACAGTTTGGGGACATCTATTCTTAATTTTGGTAATAGGAGCTTGTACATTTCATTCAGCAAATGGCATTCGTTTAATTTTTACTCATTCAGGTATCGGATTGGGAACACCCGGTAGACCTGACTATCCCTATAGTCCTTCATCTTTAAATTACAGACAGAAATCTGGAATATGGATTGCATTGATATTGTCAGCTGCCGCAATGTATTACGGGTTCAACATCTTGTTCGGAGAGTAATCATGGAAAGTCATAGTATACTAAAAGAAAGTCAGATAATGAAGATTCATTACATTACAGGTATCGCTGCAATATTTGTTGTTGCTGTTCATATATTGATGAGGCTTATAGTTCCGTTTGAATTGAGTCTTGAATATGATTATATCATTTCAAATTACAAGAATATTTTTTATGTTCTAATTCTAGAGTCAATCCTAGTATTGGTCTCTGTTCATGGATTCAATGGAATAAGGATAATATTACTGGAATTAAGACAGAATAAAGCCTGGGAGAATATGGTTACAGTTGTCACTATTTCTGCAATGATTGCTCTCATCGCTTATGGTACTAGAACAATAATATTGGCAAATGGATTGTGATCTTTGGTATTGAATAACACTGAGAGTACAAATGAAGACAAAATAGTATTAAAGGTATATAGAGAAAACAGAGGACGGAAATCTAGGGCCCATTACGACAGGTTTGAAGTTCCATATAAAAGATGGACAACCGTATTGGACGCTCTATTGTATGTAAAGAGTTACATTGATCCAAGCGTAGCCATAAGATATTCATGCAGAATGGCATCGTGCGGTTCGTGTGGAATGAAAATAAATGGCATTCCCAGATTGGCCTGTTACACGAAAATCTCTGAATTGGAAACATCAACAATTGAATGCGAACCTTTGTCAAACTTTCCTATAATAAGAGATCTGGTTACTGACTTCTCCCTTTTCTTTAATCATCACAAAGCTATTCAGCCTTACGTACAAAGCAATGAGGGCGTTGAAACTGATACTGAAAAAAAGACATTTTCATTTTACCAATCACCAGAAGATGTAGACAAATATCTTCAATTTTCTTACTGTATAAAGTGCGGATTGTGTTATTCCGCCTGTCCTACTGTTGGTACGGATTTGAGATTCCCAGGTCCTCAGGCGCTGGCGCAATTATACAGATATTATGCTGACACCAGAGATGAATCAAAGAACAGATTGGATATTGTCGATGATAGACACGGTATATGGAGATGTCATTTTGCAGGCTCCTGTAGCAAAGTATGTCCAAAAGGAGTAGATCCAGCCTTAGGAATACAGCTATTAAGATCCTACATGCTTGGCATATCTAAAGATAATAAAGAACCGGCAAAAAAAATTGAAATAAAGACTGACAAAGAAAATAATAGCAATTAGATGATAAATTTAGAATCCAATTGACCTATTTCGAAGGCAATTTGCTTTCATTTACCTGCTTGTTTATGGCGTCAGCCATAAAGTGATTGCTTACATTTACCTTCATTTCTGTGACACCCTGAATCTTGTAAACATTATCTCTAATATCTTGGGCAATTTTAAAACCAAATATTGCAGGACAAAATGGACTTGTCAGGTGTAGATCAATTTTTACTTTTCCCTCTGCGATATCTACTTTATCTATTAGTTCGAGTTCCATAATGGAAACTCCGATTTCGGGATCTACAATCTTGGTGAGTTCATCAAATATTGATTTTCGTAATTGTTGAATCTCCTGACTCATATATTGAATTTATTTTTATACTATATAACTATTGATCTCATCATCTCAGACCATATATCACTAGGATATCAAAATTTTCAGTATTATAAATATCAATAAATAAGTCTATCAGTAGTTTGTTTTCATCATGTATAGATCAAGACACAAGCAAGATCTTGATAGACGTGCATTGAATTTCCTTTCATCAGTCGACATAGATGATAAAATTCTATATTATGATATCTTATGTACTAAAGCTCATGTGATAATGCTGTATGAGATTCGTTTATTGACTAAGGATGAACTTGCGAGTATTGTAAATGAATTAGATCGTGTCTTACGTCACCCAGAGAAACTGGTGAAAGAAGGATTTGAAGATATTCATGAGGCATTAGAAGGACATCTAATTAGGAAAATAGGGGTTGATGTTGGAGGTAAAGTTCAAACTGGTAGATCAAGAAATGATCAGGTAGTAACAGATATCAGAATTAAAGCAAGAGATGATCTGATTGCGATTTTATTTCATCTGATTAATTTGGTTAGATCACTTATACAAAAGGCGGAAGAGAACTTGAATTCAGTTATGCCCCTTTACACCCATCTTCAAGAAGCTCAGCTGGGAAATTTTGCACACTATCTATTATCATACTGTTCAGCTCTATTACGAGATCTCAGTAGATTAATTTCATTGTATGATAGAGTTAACGAATCGCCGTTAGGTTCTGGTCCGATTGGAGGATCAACTCTTCCCCTTAGTAGAAAGAGGACAGCAGAATTATTGGGATTTAAAAAAATAATATCTAATACAATTGATGCGACTTCATCAAGAGATTTCATGATTGAGTTTATGTCAGACATAACGTCCATAATGATAACACAAAGTAGAATTGCACAAGACATCATAATTTGGTCATCACAAGAATTCTCCTTTGTTGAAATAAGCGACAAACATGCATCTAGTTCCAGCGCCATGCCACAGAAAAAAAATCCAGATCCACTTGAATTGATAAGATCAAAAACAGCAATTGTAATAGGAAATCTTACAAGCGTTATGACAATTCTCAAATCATTACCATCAGGGTATACCAGAGATTTGCAAGATACTAAAATTCCCTTTTGGAACTCAATCGATATTACAAAATCGTCATTAGAGATAATGAGAGACATTATTGACTCCTTAGCAATAAAGAAGGACAATATGGTCAAAGCATCAAACATCAGTTACTCAATATCACTTGATATTGCGGAAGCGCTAGTTATGAAAGAAAGGTTACCTTTCAGGACTGCTCATAGACTGGTAGGATCATTGGTTAATATCGCGTTTAAAAAAAAGATTTCACTAAACTCATTGGATGTTACTGATATTAAGGAAATTCTTCAAGAAATGAAAATAAGCATAGAAGCCGATAAGCTAATTCGCGTAATAACGGAGACTGATTCACAAAGATCAATATCCTTTCGTCGATCTCTAGGATCTCCAAATCCCAGGGAACAACTCAAATCAATAAGAAAATATCGAATACTATTGAGGAAATATATGAATGATTTGCAAAAAATGAAACGTGAACTTGCAAGTACAAAAGAAACCATAACAAAGACTGTCAGTCACATAGTCAAATCCAAATCTAGACCTAAATACCTGTAGTTTGGAATAATCTACAGTTTTATGAATTACCCATTAATTGGTTAACAAAGCATGCCTTTTTTTCGTATCTAATGTTTGGGTCAGCTCAATAGAAAAAAATGAAATTGGGAAAAAATTGAATTTAACATCAGGCGGTTTCTAGGTGCAAAGTTTATAGATTTTATTTTATTTGTTTGTCGTTAAATGGGCCAACTGCATTATCTTACCAAATATAATTTAAATAGAAAATCTCTTTCGCTCAGTCAAGTAAACTGACAAGTAGTGACTTTTGAACATGAAGTCTATTTTCTGCCTCATCCCACACAACTGATTTATTTCCATCTATTACATCTGATGTTACTTCCTCTCCTCTTTTTGCAGGCAGACAGTGCATGAATATTGCGTCGTCTTTTGAAGAAGCCATCAGTTTTCCATTTACCTGATATTTTGGAATGAAAATAGATCTTCTTTTATCATCTTCGTTTTCTTTTCCAATAGAAACAAACGTATCTGTGACTACAATGTCCGCATTCTTCACGGCGTCGATTGGTTCACGTACTATTGCAAAATCAGTTTCTCTTAATTTTGATTCATGCGTTACTATCTTCAGTATTTCTTGTGGAGGCTCGTAGCCCCTCGGAATAGCAGCTTTGATATTTATTCCCATTTTTGCAGAGCCGATGAGAAGATCATTACACACATTATTGCCATCACCAACCCAAGCCAGTGTTAATCCTTTAAAGCTCTTCTTATGTTCTAATATTGTCATTAAATCAGCCAAAACCTGACATGGATGATATAAATCAGATAATCCATTAATTACAGGAATTTTACAATTTTGTGCTAACTTTACTATAGAGTCGTGAGAATAAACTCTTGCTACCAAGCAGTCTACGTATAAAGAGATGGTTTTGGCGGTATCTTGCATAGATTCGCCTCTAGATACCTGCAGATCATTAGCATTCAGATAAATTGTATTACCACCCAACTGGAACATCGCAGTTTCAAAACTCAACCGTGTCCTAGTCGACGGCTTTTCAAACATCAAGGCAAGTGTTTTACCATCTAGAGCTTGTTTGTTACTATTTCCATCCTTATTGTTCTTAAATTCAATTGCTCGTGTAATCAAATTGAGGATTTCGTCTTCGCTTAAATCCTCAATACTAGTCAGATATTTTTTACTTAATGAGATCATTTATATCTTCATCAGTTAAATAGACAACCTCTTCCTTTTCGGTTTCAGATCCCTTTTTACTTTTATCTTTTTTAGTTTTAATATCCTTGTTTGAAGGAGATTTACCATCAATGATAGCGTCCTCATTTTTCCTATCTCTCGAAAACTTGTTGAAAAGTGATCGTTTTTTTGATTTTGTTTCCCTGGTTTCTTCATTTGTTTCGTCATTCGTTCTCATCTGCTCATCATTCAATTGGGCAGGAACCAAGCCTACCTCATTATCTAGGTTTTTTTTCTCTAATACTACTATTGGTGGCGTTGATACAGATTCATCGTTTGTTTTTGATTTATTAACGTCCTTACTTATGGTTTCAGGTTTAATATCAGCTTGCGAATCAACGTTTGGAATCTCAGTCACGGGTTTGATTAATTTAGTATCAGAAAGCGATGTTTCCTTACTTTTCAAGTCGTCGTTAGTTTTATCATATACTCTATCTTTGAAAATTGAATCAAGAAATTTATTATGATCGAATTCAGCCAGGTCTCCATACCCCTGACCTACACCCAAATATAGAATAGGCTTGTGAGTCAAATAAGCAATTGAAACAGCCGCACCACCTTTAGAGTCAGCATCGCTTTTTGTCAATATTGAGCCATCAAAATTTGTGTATTGAAAAAATTCTCGGGCTTGGTTAACTGTATCGTTTCCCGCCAAAGAATCTCCTACAAATATTTTCATATCAGGTTTTATTACTCTTATTATCTTGCTAACTTCTTCCATTAGATTCTTTGAAGTTTGCATTCTACCTGCAGTATCAATCAAAACGGCGTCTATGTAATTCTTTTTTGCATGCTCTAATGCGTCTCTCGCAACGGCTGATGGATCTGCTCCATACCTTTGTGATATTACTTTGACATTAAGATTGTTACCATGGTGTGATATCTGTTCAATAGCTCCAGCTCTATGCGTGTCTGCGGCGGCCAAAACAACCGAAATTCCATGATCCCTTAGCAATTTACAAAATTTGGCAATCGTAGTCGTTTTTCCAGTGCCATTGATCCCAAGGAAGATAATAGAATATGGACCAGCTTTTGATCTTTTCTTTTCCAAAATAGATTGAATAATATCTGTCTTGTTAATGGTTGATAAAAATAATTCGTATAAAAATGAATATAATTTTGTAGTGATTACTTCGTCAGTATTTTCGGTCCTTTCTAGCTTTACACTCAATATTTCTGTTTTTATTTTTGATGTCATTTCATCAACAATTTCATGAGCTACATCATTTTCCATGAGACTAATCTGTAATTCTTCTAAGATAGAGTCAATCTCTTTTTTAGAAATTGATTTTTGACTAAGGTTTTTTGCAGTCTCAGAAAATATTTTTCTTAATCTTTCAAACAAAAGGAGTGCAATCCTGCCTGCTATGAATTTGGAGTTTGAGATTTTTGCATTTCAACATTTATTTCATTTTGCAGTTGATTCATACGTACTGCTATCTGCTCTTTTTGTGATTGTAATTGTTGCAATGCAAGCTCAAATTCCTTAATTTTTGATTCTACATAATTTTTCGTGTTTTCTTTAGACCTTTCAATAGTAACACCAGATCCTACATTAACAAACAGATTCCTCACTTGTGGAACTGTGACCTTGAGATAAATTCCGATGCCTATTGGAACAAGAGATTCTTCATGATTAGTTGTGGATAATTCTTGGATTGCTTCAGAAGCCAGATGGGCTTCTGTAATAAGCCTAGTTACTGTTGATTCTTTTGCCAAAATATCATTCAGATATGCTTCTAGGATCTTTGATTGTTGAAGCATCTCACTGATTTTTTGTTCAGTGGAAATTCGGTCTTTGGAATTATCGCTAGAGGTCATCCTACTGTATTTTGTGAATAAAAAACGGGCATATAACTTTGACTAAAAACAGGTCCTCATTACGATGTGGCACTGGTTATGTACATTCTAACTTAATTAATTATCATTTAGGTCTTCGCCTTCTTTGAAATGATATAAAACCCATGAGCGGAAATCAATAAGGCGGCCAAAGACATCTTTGTGGCAAAGACCAAATTCCAAGGTGTTTGTGGATTTGGATATGCTATATTAATAGTATCCAAATTAATGCTTCCATCCAACGCATTAAGCGTTATTAGAGAACTCCATACGACAAAATTGTAAACAAATTCGTATAACGAAATTACAAGTATTGCCAGAACGATTAATTGCAGCACAGAACGAAGAGCGGGAGAAACTTCTTTTACTTTGTCGCCACCTAATTTGGTAACGCAGTACCATGAAACCACTGAAACAATCATTAGATAGGTAATCAGTTTTGAGAATCCTTTAAATGGAAATTCTGTTTTTACTAGAATTTCACCTATTACAATTTTTCCCGTAGAAGAATACTCTATTATGCTTTGATATAGTGCATAAAATGTAATCGCAGTCATCGAAATAGCAGAGATGTAGAATACGATAAGGTATACAGTTCTGGCACTTGTTCCTTTTTCAATTGAATAGTACATTATGCTTATTGTATTATCTGACACAGGTTATCAAATATAAAATTATACTTGGAAATCAAATTAATTACGAAATAGATTCAACTAAATGTAAATATTTCAATCAAAGGTAAATATCTTAAGTCTTTATGACAGAAGATGACAACATGCCGACGCGACACGACAAGACAGGACAAGACACTAAATACATATTCAGTTCAATTGTCTGATCTGATAATTGCGTGTCATAATATGCACTCATGAGGCAGATATAGATGGTATGTATTCTGCTTCAGTTGCCTTAATGAGGTTTCCCAGAGCTAAAGTTTCATTTTATAATTATGGACTAAATAATTTTAAAAAAATGTTTGATAACTTAAAATATGAATCCAAGACAAAGCACGGACTTGCTATTATTTCGGACCTTGGCATTAATGATGATAATCTATCTGATTTATGCGTAGAATCAATACAATACCTGAAAAAGAGACGCTGGTCAGTAATATGGGTTGACCATCACCCATGGCATAGAAAATCATTGATGTCAATTAGAAAGCTGGTTAAATTGTTTCATGATTCATCTGGAAAAAAATGTGCAACAGAACTCATGTATGAAAAATTCATGTACAAGAATGAAAATGCAGAGCAGTTAAAGTCGATAGCGCATAGCTCAGACTTTATGATCAATGTCAAAAACCACGATTCCAGACTCTCCGAATTAATCCATTTTTATAAAAATAGTGCAAATTCCAAACAATATCTGGAATCCCTAGTTCAAAAAGCATCGAAGGGAATATTGTGGGATTCAGAGATGCAAAAGGATTATACAAAATTCATAAAGATTTGCGATTTTCAAAAAAAAGAATCGTTGAAGACGCTAACAATAAAGAAAGTTTTGTCATTAAATGTTGCCTTTGCTTTCACATATCCTTACGTTCAAACAAGTCTATTTTCTCATGAACTATTCTCTAACAAGAATATTGACCTGGCTATGCTCTTTAATCGACGTGGAAAAGTTAGCATCAGAAGAAATACGGACAGAATTTCATGTAATAAAATAGCATCATACCTTGTTGAAGGCGGGGGTCATGATTTTGCTTCAGGGGGAAAGTTGCAAAGCAAACCTAGAGATATTAAGGCCTGCATAAAAGAGATGGAAGATGCGATAATAAGGACTTTGACCTGAATTTTGAATTTAAGAACTAAATTACCCAAGCTTAATCTGCTTTGAATCCAAAACCATTAGATTTTACAGATAAACAAATAAATTTCAATCTAGACAATGATAACTGTGGAAAGCGAAAAAACCATCGGTAATGTAATTTATGAATGTATGAGATGTGGGACTCCGGTTTCTAACGAAGAACTTTCGAAGTTACCAGAAATAAAGTGCATTTGTGGATTTCGAGTATTCCGAAAAGCAAGACAACCAATAGTAAAACAATTAAAGGCAGTTTAATGGCAAATCAGAATATTATTAGTTTTCTGGTCTGTCAACGCTTAATTGTTAGAATCTAGATAGTAATATCATGAAGATTGTGTGTCCCGATTGTAAGGAGGCTGCCGAGCTTTCTGATGATTTCAGCTTTGTCAAATGTGAATCTTGTAAGTTTGAAATGACGTATGGGGAATATGTAAAGTATATTGCATATAGGGATGTAAGATACAGGGATATCTTGAGTGATTATAAAAAGTAAATTTCCTAATTTGTCAATTCAAAATATAGAAAACAAGGTCTTGCTAATTTGAAGGATTCTAATTTTCTATAATCTAGACATATCTAGCGTGTCAGTTCGAAAATTTCTTCCGGCGTTCTGGTCTGAGCCACTTGAAATTTTTAACATATTTTGAATAATGTCATTTCAGATGCCGACACGTTCAGTTTCTACACGCCAACAAGTTTCTAGATTTCGATCTGAATATATCTTTGGTCCATACTAACCCGAGAGCCATTGTAATATCCTACTTCATTTTAAGATTTTATTTTTTTATCATGGTTGAAACTATAGATAATACGTCCCTGTCCTTTATTTGATATTCACCTGGTAATCTTAAACCGTTTCTAACATCGACAGCATAAACAATACCTTTTGATAACTCGGTATGTATGTCATTTGCAAGATCCTGTACAGTGGAACCATTTTTCATGAGGAAGGCATCAGGAAGTACGTTACCTTTTCTGTCAGACAATTTGTTTGGGTCTGATACCGGATAAACGACGTTCATATTTAATAACTTGAAAACAGCAATATTTAATGCAAATTGTACTCCAGTTCTGAGATATTCACCCAATACATCTTTCCTTATAAAATTAAGTGCCCACTTTTGTTTCTCATTTAGCACAGTATTCTCATAAATATCGAATATTTCATCTCCAGGGGAATATTTTATCAAACCCCTGTTCTGGGCCCTCCTAAGAGTTAGCTCAGCATCAGCACTTGAAGGAATTACAAACATATGTTTATTGTGTTCACGAAGTCTCTTGAAATTTTCTGCAGCAGGATGAAGATCTATTTTATTTGCAACTATTAGCGATGGTTTTGATATCTCCCTCAATGTAGAAACAAATCTTCTACTCTCGTCAGAATCGAGTTCATGTATGTTCTTATCAGCAAGATTATTTTCAGTGATCGATTTTTTTACATGCCATTCCTTGACGCCTATACCTCCAAATATTTCAGTAACCGCACGCGGTGTATCTACTCCTGAATTAGTCATCCTTGAAATTTTTTCTCGATTACCTTCAAATAATTTCAGGTACCATAAAACCAGTTCCTCCTCTATATCGGATACATCTGCAATTGGATCCCCCGCGCCGGCTTCTGTTATTTTTCCAGACGCATCGATACTTCCAGAAGCATCTACAATATGGAGCAAAACATCAGACTGTGCGGCAACAGATAAGAACTGGTTACCAAGACCCTTACCCTCCCATGCGCCTTTAATAAGACCTGGAAGGTCTATCAATTCAACAGGAATAAACCGCCATCCCTCTTTACAAAGTGAATTCCTTGGATTGTCCACTACCCCGAATTCTTTATGAACGCATAAAGTAATCACATGAGCATTTCCATGAATTGGTTTTTTTGTTGTAAATGGATAATTTGCAATTTCTTCGTTTCCTAATGTAGCAGAGTTAAAGAAAGTAGTTTTGCCAGTGTTTGTTTTACCTATTAAACCAATTCTTATCACACATCTATTAATTTTGCTTGATTATTTATATCTAGCAAATAACCACTATCAAAAATGAGAGAATTAAGAATATACTTGAAAAATATAGTAATTCTAGATTCGAAGTCGGTAATCTTATACATAAAGTTCTATATGAACTACCTAGAAATTTCTTTAGTGATTAACTTACGTTCTATTCCATCTCAAGGCTTTAATAATTATATTTTGAATCTTTAATATCAGCAAAAATGGATTTAGAATCGGAGGCTCAAATAAAGAACGTTTTGGTTATAGGCCTTGGGCAACTTGGCTTGCCTGTTGCAAAGTATGTAAAAGAAAGTGGTTTTGAAACCTTTGGATATGATATCAATACCCTAAGAGTAGAAAATGCAGAAAAAAATTATGGAATTAAAAGTATTGAAAGGTTTGATGACATTGATGTTTTTATCTTGTGTGTATCTACCCACGATCCAAATGACGAATATACTCCGTATGTAGATGGCCTTTTTTCACTAGCGCAAAAAATCTCAAGAGAAGCGAAAAATGGTTCGCTTGTTTCCATAGAAAGTACAGTGCCAAAAGGGACTTCAAAAAAGATATTTGAAATATTAAACCACAGACTTCACGTTGCACACGCTCCTCATAGGTGGTATGCTCTCGAAGAAGACGTGCATGGAGTCAACCAAATTAGGGTAATCGGTGGGGTGAGCGATTGCTGTCTTAAAAAAGCTCTGCAATTCTATGATAGTGGTAACGAAGTTCTAGAGCTAACTGACAACATTACTAGTAATAAAATCTACGATACCCCCAAAAATAACGGTCTTGGTATCCCAATGCATCCTGTATCTGAAATAGAGATTGCTGAGTTGACAAAAATAATAGAAAATGCTGATAGATATATGCAGATAGCTTTTTCTGAGGATCTCTATCTGTACTGTCAGACAAATAATGTTAATTTTGGAGAGTTAAGAGAAGCCTTGAATACTAAATGGAATGTAAATATACTAGAACCCCGTGATGGTGTGGGAGGACATTGTTTACCCAAAGACACAAAGATGTTTTTGCAATCGTCAAAATCAATAAAAAGCAAGATATTGATGGCAGCAATGGAAGTTGATCAAAATTACAGAAGATTTAGAGAGATGAGAAGTTACAGATTGGTTCCGCCAGCCATTAACAGTTCATAAATAGGGAAATTATCTTAATCTGGTTGTATGCAATCTAAATCAATTCTAGTATTTGGAGCACATCCAGATGACCTGGAAATCGGTATGGGAGGCACCATAGCTAAACTCTCTTCTATGGGCTATGAGGTTCAGCCAGTTATAGCTACGTTACCAAATTTTGTGAAATCTGATACCAAGGAAGGAAGAAAGACCGAATCCATGTTATCAGCTAAAGTAATGGGATGTAAATCTCCAATATTCCTTGACTTATCTCCGGAGGAAATGGTATTCGGGAGAAAGCTGGTTAATTTGATAGATTCATTGATTACTAATAACAAACCAGATTCCATTTTCACGCAATGGCATGGAGATTCTCATCAGGATCATCAAATTTTAACAAAGAGTGTAATTTCAGCGTGTAGAGATCAAAATAACATATTGATGTATGAAACAACGATACCAGGAGGCATTACTGAAAATTCTTTCAGACCCCAATTGTTCGTGAATATTACTGAAACGATTGAAATAAAGAAAAACGCTCTGGAATGTTTTCAATCTCAGTTTGTTCGTTGTGGCGATATTTGGATCCCTGCGATTCTTGGAAGATGTTCTTATAGAGGATATCAAATTAATTCCAAATACGCCGAAGCCTTTGAAGTGATCAAAGTTATAAAATGGTAGGATGTACGAGTAATAAATCTCATTTTTTGATCAGATTCAGATACTACGTTCGAACTAAATCAATTTGGAATCCAGATGTGCTTTCAACATATGACATTCCTTGCCCAAAAATGGTTCCCGCATAAATTCAATTTAATTCAAATCTCCTTTTTCCATTGTTGTCCTAAAAAAAGAAAACATTCGACCTTTTGAACAGTTTATAAGTGAATATTTTATTTCCTTTTTTGCGAAGGATTTGCTAAAAATGCAAAGCCAATGGGCTCGTAGCTCAGCTTGGATAGAGCGCCTGCCTTCTAAGTTTAACAAAGAGAGCCGGAAGTCGAGGGATCGAAGCCCTCCGGGCCCGTGCTTGTATTGCGGGATGAACACAGATTTCCAGATTGATAATAATCATCACAGTTACTCAAGCTTTCTGTATTATCTTGATATTCGTTAAGCCAACTGTTGCAAATAGTTAGTTTTAAATTGAAAGTATTAAACCTACATATACAACTCACGTTTATAAGAGGCTTAAAATCTAAAATTTTCAACTATGCTTGATGATAATCAATTAAAAAATATAATAAAAAATGCACGAGGTGGAATTATAAAGCGCAATTTCACTCAGTCTGCAGAATTGACCCTGATATTAAAGGACATTGATGTTAAAAAGGGATTTAGTATAAATGAAGTTGTAAATCTACCTAACAAGATTACGAAGACTTCAAGCATATGTGTATTCGCATCTGGCGATATGGGAATGAGAGCTAGAAAGGCTCAGGTTGATAGAGTTATTGAGCCAGATGAACTAGACAGGCTTGCTACCAATAAGAAGGATGCGAGAAAGGTTGTGAAAGCCTATGATTTCTTCTTTGCAGATACTTCGCTAATGTCCAATGTTGGTCGCTCTTTAGGTCAGTTCATGGGACCCAAGGGCAAAATGCCTTCTCCTATTACTTATGGAGCCCCAATAGAGAACATTGCCGAAAGATTCAGGGGTTCTGTCAGAGCGAGGGCAAAAAATCAACTTAACATTTCTGCTAAGATAGGCGACGAAAAAATGGAAGACGAACACCTTGCAAATAATGCACTTGCGGTAATATCTGCAATTGAAAAAAAATTACCGCAGGGAGATAAGAATATTCGTAATGCGGTAATAAAGTTCACAATGAGTAATCCCTCCAAGGCTTCGACATCGGGAGAAAAACAAAAGTAAGGCGATATACTATGACTAGTCAAAAACACACTAGAACAACCTATCCGAAAGGAAAACAAGAATTATATCAACAAATGCTTGAACTTCCAAAATCTTACAATGTAATAGCACTTTCAAAGGTAAATAAGGTTCGAGCCACACAATTAATGAAGATTAGGAAAAAATTCCACAAGGAAATTATCATCAAAGTAATCAAAAATAGGGTAACACAAAGGGCATTTGAAAAGATATCAGATGTGCAGGGAATTGATAAATTGAGCTCCCAGTTGGAGGGACAATGTGCGCTTATGTTTACCAATATTAGTCCTTTCAAACTCAACCTTATATTCGATCAAAATAAGGTATTTCTACTTGCAAAAGGTGGAGATATAACAAAAACTGAAATAATGATTCCATCTGGCGATACGGGAATAACTCCAGGTCCAGTATTATCAGAATTCAAAGAAGCAAATGTTCCTACAAAGATAGATCAAGGCACAATATGGGTAAGTAGAGATACAATCGTTGCAAAGCCCACCGATGTAATATCTACAAAGCTTGCTTCTCTTCTGTCAAAATTAAATATAAAGCCAATTGAAGCAGGAATTGTTGTGAACTACGCTATCGCAGACAAGTTAGTGTTTGCAGAAGATGATCTAAGAATTGATTTAAATGAAATCAAAAATGAATTGGGCAGATCATATAATGAATCTATATCTCTTGCAATTGAATCAAGTTACTTTACAAGAGAATCGATGGGATATTTACTGTCAAAGGCATCCAGACAGGCACAATATCTGGCGCTTGAATCAAACTATTTATCAAAAGATACCGCAGGGCAAATAATTTCAACTGAAGAAATGAAAGCTCGGAATTTGGTCAATAAGTTAATCAACAAAGGCTACTCTGTTGGCTGAATAAGATAAACAAAAAATGAATATGCTTTGGTATATCATTGTTAATCCAGTTCTTGTCGTGGAAAATAATTGTATGTGTTACGTACAATAACCCTTATGAATTTAATTTAAACTGCTTATCTATGTTCTTAAAGCTACTCAGTACTATGAGGAATGAAAATGAGATTCAAAACTCCAATACTTATTTCAAGGACTGAAATTATTCTTATTATTGATAATTTTAATAATATGATTTTACATTCTAACTCCTGTTTAAAGTAAAGACTACAAAGTCGGTGCTAGGATATGATATTCCTGTAGACACACAGAATTAAGCAAGAGAGTATTTTAGTTGGGATACAAAAATTAACATGATATATAGTTTAGTGTTCTGAACATCGCTAAAGTTAATCAAATACCTTTACACAAATGAAAAATCGGCAAAAACCGAGTGAACATAACTATCCCGAATAAGTCAAAAATATTTCTGTAAAAAAGAACATTAATTTGCGAAATAGTATAAGTTAGATAGGGTGATAACATACCGAAGCCTAGAACTTTTTACCTTAGCAGTAATCTCCATGAATCTCATTTCTCAAAGATTATGCACTATTGTGAGCGTAATAATTGCCTGCAGGAAAAAATTACTTAATCGCTAGATTGGATCAATGTTCACTAGAGTTATCCGAACAAAGAAGATAATCCTTCTAAAGCTTCTTCTTCCTTCTTTTCGTCCTTTTTCTCTTCTTTCTTTTCATCCTTTGCTTCTGTCGCGCCAGAATCTGCAGCTGCAGTAGCAGGTACGGCCATAGCCATGGGAGTCGATTTTAGTGACTCATCTATGTTTACTTCACTCAAGGCTGCTACCAATGCTTTTATCTTGACTTCATCTGGATTTGCGCCAGTAGCCTTTATGACATTCTTTACATTATCTTCAGTGATATCCTTGTTTAGTTTGTGTAGTAATAATGCAGCATATACGTATTCCATTTTATGAATGCTCTACCCATGACCATAATATAAAACTTTCAAAATCACAATATTTTAGTGCTTCTCGCAACAGCATACATGTGATCCTTTAGATCTCTTTCATAAAGAGAATTCATTTTCTCTAATAAAATTGTCCTTGCCTGCATTCTATCTTCATTGGATTTAGCTCTTAATACGTTAGCAAAGATTTCAGGAAGATTTTCCTTTATCCATCCGTCGAGTACGTGAAACCTTTCTTCATTTATCCACTTTATTTTTGAAGAGTTAATATCAATTTCCTCATCAAAATTGCCTGTTTCAACATTATCTATTAACATAAAAATACAATTATTAGGATCGGGATTTTGGAGAACTTCTCTTGGTCTTCCCTCACCTCGTCCGGAAGAAACTTTTTCTATCAGCCCTAGTGGAATAACATATGAACCTCTGATCCTTGCGATTGAATCAGTTAAAGAAATTATTCTTCCAATAACAACCCTTATTTTTTCAGAATATTCTTGAGATACAAAAACATAATCTCCATCCTTTATCTTATTCCTTCCAAATAACATACTCAGAATGAATTTTAGTAAATTATTTATTATTTGCTATAGATTAGTGATAATTTCAATAATTTGAATCCTATACTGGCAAGTCATACTCAGTATAGATTTGTTCAAATTTTAATATTGTCGTGTTTAAACAACGTAAACATGCGTAAGTCTGAGTTTAAATAAAGTAAATCAGCATCAGGGGCACCACCGCCAACAACAAAAATAAACTCAGCAAAACATGAAGACAAAGAAAGGGCTGATAATTATTAACATCAACAAGGAAAAGAAATTAAAGTTTCGTCAATTGATTCTTGTAAATCTAAAGAAATTTCTAGAAACTCCTATGTACATTCAATTAATTTTCCCAAAATGGGACCAAGGAAGTGTGAATTGTTATTGACACAATTTTTAGCCCGTTCTGATATATCACTTTGTATCGGACCCGGAGGGATGCGTGACGATATCAGTTCTAAATGCGGATTTCTTAACTTGTTGTACAATAATCTAAGCTTTAAATCTTTTCTACCATTCATGGTTCGTGGAACAATGTACATTTGATTGCCATCGAATCCATAGGCATATAAAGAACTTAAATTTTTCAGTAAAATCAATGCTTTCATTCAGCATTTTAATTGGAATTATGTTTTTGTTGGTAATATCGAGTCCTTTAACGATTATTGCAGGTAATCAAACTGCTTTTTTGAGTACGCAAACAAGGTCTGTGGTTGCCAGTTCTAATGGAACAGAAAATAAATTAACTGTACTTTCTGATTTAATCAAAAATAGGATTGACAAGGCAGCAGCAATTCTTGAGGTTACAAGTAGATTACCTGAAATGCGAGCAAAACCTCAATTGGAGTTATTCAGTTCATCTTCTAAAGGTATACCAGAAAATGCAGACTTGGTGAAAAGACAAATCGGTCGAGAGATACTATCAAAATATCCAGACAATTTTGTTTCTTTTTTATTTCTTACGCCAAATGGTACTGTGTATTTGCTAGAGCCATTCACTCGTCAACAGAATTTGTCTACTTATGATTTGTCTCATAGAGATTACTATAAAGGTGTTACCAAAACAAATAGTACGTTTCTTGGTAATGTGATTACATCTGTCTCCTCGGGTCGTAACCAAATACAGCTAGCAGTTCCTGTATTTAGTCTTGGCGATTCC
>JBKPGB010000052.1:0-1675 GCA_046729135.1 Thermoproteota archaeon
TGTCACCCGAAATTGAAAAAACCTTTGAACGCCCCTCTGTTATCTCAGTTTTCAAGCAGAGGTAATGGAGGCTTGAAGGTTGTTTTCGCTTAGTTACAAATCTTTTCATAACATTATTACGGCATCATATATGATAAGGAATCTCATTAGTTGCAATGACGCAAGGGGCAATTAAGTAGCTAAATAATCAGGTATATGATCTCTAATTTTAGATAGAGTCAACTGCAATGGGAATAAAAAGCTAAATACCAAGTCAGTAGAACCCTACTACATGCATGGTTAGTTCACTTGCTTCCAAAGAATTTGAATAGCTGATCCGTTAGAAACTTTGGTTGTTCTTCTGGAATCCAATGTCCAGAGAAAGGTACTATGCCACCACGCACATCTATAGCAAGTGACTTCATTGAAGTTAATGCAGAAGAGCCAAAACTATGCTCCCCACCAAGAGCTAATACAGGCATCGGGAGCTTGACATTAGAATGTTCTTTATTTTGTTCTAGAGTGATTGGGAAGGCTCTATAGTATTCAAAGCCAGCACGCATTCCCCCTGGAGCAGAATAGCTGGCAACATACTTATCTATATCATCTTGAGTGATTGCCTCTGGGTTATACGCATGTCTATAAAACCATGAAAGATATTCTCGCTCCTTTCCAGCAGTTAGCATTTCAGGTATGTCAGGTGTCTGATGAAAAGTAAACCACCAGCAGCACTTTTCAAAACCAGGGGGAGGTAGGGGCGGAACATCCAATATTACTAGCTTGCTTACATTATTAGGATGGGCCGCAGCATAAGAATATGCTGTCAGAACTCCTACATCATGTCCTACTAGGTAAATTTTTTTAGTCCCCAACTGGGATAACAGTTGATAGATATCTTCTGCAGTAGTGTTACCGTCATAGCCTGTATAAGGCTTTGAGGTATCTCCAAGTCCTCTAAGGTCGGGTGCAATAACAGTATAATTTTTAGCCAAGGCAGGCATGATTTTATGCCATTCGTACCATGTTTCTGGCCATCCGTGCAACAAGACTACAGGATCACCTTTACCACCAATGACATAATGCATCTGGATACCATTTACAGTAGTAGTATGATGTGTAAACGTCACATTATCGATCTCAAAAGCAATACCACCGAATAGATGTTGTTTCTCAGCAGATGTTATGTTTTGCGACGGTTCCGGTTGTGCAAATCCACTTTGATTTAAACCAACTGCAAATAAAGAGATACTTATTGTCATAGCTATGAAAACAAAGAGGGATACTATGCATGCTTTACAATATCTCAAGGAATATTATTCATGTTTGTAGTATTTAAGTCAGGGAGCATCGAAGAAAAATGGAGATTAAATCCGATCCGCTGGTCTATAATAACTTATTTTTTCTATCGTAAGGACCGAGAGAAAAAGTATATGTTTCGATTGCCGGATGATTCAAAACTACCCCTTCAATTTCTTCCTGATTCATACCTCTCTTAATATGAAAAAATGAGAAAAGCTAAATACCGAGTAGTAGAACTCTAGTACATGCAGGGAACTAATCCCGAGGGGCTCATAAAATTTAACTAATTTATTATTGATATTATTCATTTAGGAATTTCGATTTTGTTTCCGATTGAATTTTCATTTGCATCACTCCGGGCCTGCATGTAAATACATGTATTTATATCGTAAATGGA
>JBKPGB010000053.1:0-44129 GCA_046729135.1 Thermoproteota archaeon
CCCAAACCTCCTATAATATTGTGTTCTTCAATAGTAACAATTGCGCTAGTATCGATTGCAGCACGATATACAAGCTCAACGTCGATTGGTTTAATAGAGTACATATCTATTACTCTACAAGAGACACTGTATTCTTTTTCAAGTGTTTGTGCTGCTTCGATAGCCTTTGAAACCATCAGACCACAAGCAATCAAAGTAATGTCAGAACCGTCTCTAATAACGTTACTTTTACCAATATCGAATTGATCAAAACTATCTTCGTATATATTGGAATTCGACGGACGTGCAAGACGGATAAATAATGGTCCGGGGGTATAACTTACAAGGGGAATTAAATTTTTTACAGTTATGGAATCTGAAGGAACAAGTACCCTCATGTTTGGAATTGTTCGCATTGTTGATATATCCTCGATTTGTTGATGAGAGGCGCCATCTGGGCCAACTGTAAGTCCAGCGTGCGATACTACTAGTTTTACGTCGAGAAATGGATAGCAGATAGTATTTCTAATCTGATCAAGACATCTTCCAGGTAAAAATGCAGCGTACGTACTTGCGAAAACCACTTTACCCGCAATAGCCAATCCAGCAGCTATCGAGACAAGATTTGCTTCTGCTATCCCAACATTGTATAACCTATTAGGGAATTTATCTCCGAATAATTTTGTTTTGAGTGAATCAGTGGTATCAGCTCCAACGCAAACGATGTTAGGATCTTTTGAACCTAGTTCGACTAATGCTTTCCCGTAAGCAGTTCGCATATCAGAAATAATATTCTTATCACTTAATTGCATGGAGATCCTCCTCAATTCCAAGCTCCTTTGCCAAAGGTATAAGCATATTCTTACGTGATTTTATCCAGTCAGATCTCATGTCATTTATAGTTGCCAATTCCAATAATTTTGTTTCAATTGCAACGTTAGCCTTGTGCCTCAATTGTATAATATTTGAATTTATATCTGGTGATCCGTATACTGCATTACCGGCTACCATAATTCTGGCCCCTGCGTCAAAAACCTGCTGAAGGGTTGTTGCATCAATACCTCCATCAGCTTCAATGAATCCTTTATAATTATTGCTCTTCAGAGTCTTTACTATTTCGGCCATTTTATCCAATGTATCTGGAATAAATTTTTGACCTGCAAAACCAGGATTCACTGACATTATTATCATAACATCAATGTTATTAAGGTGCCCAATAAGCCAGGACGGAAATTGAGTTCCTGGATTTATAGCAATTCCAGGACTGATTCCAGCCTTTAGTAGCATTTTGTTAATTTCCGCAAATTCTGCCTCGTTGCATGCTTCAACATGAACTGTGATAATATCACAACCAGCGTCTATGTATTCTTCTACATGCCTGATTGGTTTTTCAATCATTAAATGAGCATCAAAAGGAATGCTTGAAATTTTTCTCAAGTGTTTAATAGTATCTGCAAAAAATGAAGTACTCGGTACAAATTTACCATCCATAATATCCAAGTGAATAAGGTCTGCACCGGCACGTTCAGCTCTTCTTACTTTTTCTTCATAATTTTCAGGTTCTCCTGCAATGATTGATGGCGCAATCAAAATTTCACTTTGAAGTTCTTCCAGTAAAATTGGAACGTGTTTTTTTGGAGGAGCTTTACCATGCCATTGTGGACTATTCGCCATATGCTTGATTCCCTTGCCCTTAGTTGTTTTTGCAATAATTATTGATGGCTTATCTTCTACTTTTTCAATTCTACTCAATGCATCTATTATCTGTTCTATCTTGTGTCCATTTACCTCTACTACATTCCAATTAAAAGCAGTCCATTTGTCTCTAACGGGGTCCAGAGGCATTATCTCTTCTGTAAATCCATCCTGCTGGATCTTGTTCCTATCCAGGATAGCTACAAGGTTGTCCAGTTTGAATTTAGATGCGGCCATCGCAGCCTCCCATATTTGTCCCTCGTTTGATTCACCATCACCAATCAAAGTATAAACTCTGTTTTTTTTCGCATCTCTCTTCTTTGCAAGTGCAATCCCTATTGCCACTGATAAGCCAATTCCTTCAGATCCCCCTGAATATTCTATGCCCGGAAAGCTATGATTCTTTTGGCGCTCTGAATATCTAACTGGATGTCCTTGTAGACGGGAACCAAGCTTCCTTAGTGTCTTTACTTCTTTTGTATCGATATATCCAGCTGTAGCTAAAACTGCGTAGAATCCGGGCGCTGAATGTGCTTTCGAATTAATGAAAAAATCTCTCCCTTCCCAGAGAGGATCACTCGATCTGTGTTTCATTTTATGAAAATATAGAGCTCCCATTATCTCTGCTGCTGAGAAAGATGCTCCTGGATGACCCGAACCTGCTTCCGCGATCCCTTGAATAGCCAACATTCTTACATCTCTTACTTTTCGATTGAGCTCAAGATATCTCATTTTTAGAGCCATTTAGATACCCCAAATAGAGCCCAAGAAAACCATCATTGGATGTATAATGTAATAGGATTGTGCGATAAAAACATATATAATTTTGATCCTGAGTTTTCCAATTTTGTGCACATCGCTTCTTTTGGATGTATGCGTTTTTCTGTATGTAATTTTGACGTGTAATGGTCTACCAAGATAACTAAAATTATCAAAAATCATAAATAATTTTGCAAAATATAAGGAAATTTGGATCCATTTAGATTTATTAGAAATAAAAACCAATAATGACATATGAGTGAATATGATGATCTAAAAACTGGAGATATAGTGGCTGAAGCACTCATTGATTGGAAGGTTGATGTTGTTTTTGGTATTCCTGGCGATAGTATCAATGGATTTATAGAAGCCCTAAGGGTAAGAAAAGACAAAATCAAATTCGTCCTAGTAAGACATGAAGAATCTGCCGCCTTGATGGCATGTGGATATGCAAAATATACCGGAAAGCTTGGTGTATGCACGGCGACAGCAGGTCCAGGTGCAATACATCTTCTGAACGGATTGTATGATGCTAAGGCCGATAACACTCCTCTGATTGTTATTACAGGAGGAACATCGACTGATTTAATGAATTCAAGTTTTCAACAGGATGTAAATTTATTACAACTTTTCTCTGATGTTTCAGTTTACAACAGCATAATAGGATCACCGCAACAGGCGGAAATGGCTGTAGACATTGCATGTAGAACCGCAATTGTTCGTAAGGGAGTTAGTCATCTTAATATACCGACTGACGTACAGGAACAAAAACTAGAGGGTCATTATTCACGACACAAAGTTCCAGGCCATACGTCTGATATCTTTGTAACACCAACATCTGCTGATAGAAAATTAATTGAAAAAACTGCTGAAATTCTGAACAATGGAAAAAAAATTGTGATTCTAGTTGGTCAAGGTGCCTTGAATGCCTCAGAAGAAGTCATAAGCGTAGCAGAGAAACTAAATGCTCCGATAATAAAAGCAATGTTAGGCAAAGCCGTTGTTCCTGATGATCATCCTTATAGCTTGGGTGGCATCGGTTTTTTGGGAACAGAACCTTCGAGTGACGCCATGGCTGAAAGTGATACGTTATTCATGGTAGGAACATCTTTTCCTTACATAGAATATCTTCCCAAGCCAGGACAGGCCGTAGGTATTCAAAT
The DNA here is from genome assembly GCA_046729135.1 of Thermoproteota archaeon. Classification (GTDB taxonomy): domain Archaea; phylum Thermoproteota; class Nitrososphaeria; order Nitrososphaerales; family Nitrososphaeraceae; genus TA-21. The sequence goes on from JBKPGB010000053.1 coordinate 3,597, forward strand.
TGATATAAAACCAGAAAAAATTGGATTAAGATATCCAGTTAAAATTGGTTTAATAGGAGATTCCAAACTAGTGTTATCAGACTTAATTCCGTTATTGCATGACAGGAGAACTCCGGGCAGAAACGATGACCCAAGTGTGGAATTTCTAAAATCAAAACAATATGCTATGAAGAAATGGAATGACGTATTAAAGGAACAGAGTAGCCGTGTTGATGAACCCATAAAGCCCCAAGTAATTGCTGCTGCAGTATCAGAGGTATTGGACGATAACACTATAATATCAGTAGACAGTGGAATTAATACTTGCTGGGCTGCAAGATTTTTAAAAATAAAAAATGGTATGAAGTTCTCAGGATCGGGATCACTTGCAACGATGGGATGCGCAGTACCGTATGCCATTGCCGCCAAGATTGCATATCCAGATAAACAGAGTATTGCATTTGTTGGAGATGGTGGATTTACAATGCTTATGAGTGAATTTGCAACGGCTGTTCAATATCATCTTCCTATTAAAGTGATAATACTGAATAACAAAATTTTGGGGATGATAAGATGGGAACAAATGGCTTTTCTTGGTAACCCAGAATATGGGATAGAATTTTCACCTATTGATTTTGTCAAAATTGCTGAAGCATGTGGCGGAAAGGGATTTTCGATTACAAAAATAGAAGAGGTAAAACCAGTTATTCATGAGGCTATAATGGAAGACAAGGTACCTGTTATAGTTGATGCTCATGTTGATCCATTTGAAGCACCATTACCTCCAAAAATCAGTATGGAATTTGTTAGAAATATTGCAAAGGCGTTTGCAAAAGGACAACCATATGCAAAAGAAATTGGCCTTACTTTATCAATAGATCAATTGCATGAAAAATTAAGGCGTTTGCATTCACATAAACAAGAAAATTCAACAAACTAGTTTAATGATAGAATCAAGTTTACAAGGTTATGTAACTCATTCGCAAGAGTCAATCTCTAACCTGAATTCGAAATTGAAAAATCATTACCTTGGAATGACGACAATGATGATACACCTGGAAGCCTTGGCCGGGATTTGGACCCGGGACCTTTGCCTTACCAAGGCAACGCTCTACCAGGCTGAGCTACCAAGGCATCTTGAAAACATGACATAGAACAAAAGTACGGTTTCATTAAGATATCTAATGGAAAAAGTACCATCTAAAACGTTTAATTACCATCTATTTACCAAATCTGATTGGTACATGCGGGGGTTGTAGAGCCTGGCCAAATAATAACAAGATTTGGAAACGCAGGACTTAAGATCTAATTAATTGGGGATCCTGTCCTTCAGGGGTTCGTGGGTTCAAATCCCACCTCCCGCATCCGTAAACTAGTCATTATATCTGTTTGCGAATTCTTGATCTGATTAGTTTTTTACTTAATTTTCAATTGTTGTGCTAAATGGAATTCAGGGGTCAATTGTGTATCAATTGTCCTAGTTATTCAACTTGTTTTGTTTGATATCATAAAAAGAACAGGATCACCAGATTGTTAATTAGAATTATTAAGAATCAACAAAAAAGATAAGCAGACTAGACTACGCTTTTCAAACAATTTTAGTTCCATTTAGTGGAAATAAATCACAGTATCAAGGTCTATCATGTGCTACAAATGAATTAGAGAAATAATGAATAATTAAATATGAAAAAAAGTACCATTAAGCTATGGAGATTAAAGGATCTTTAGATATAATTTCTAGAACTTATGGAAAAGTACAGAATAACGTAACCAAATATAAAAAAATCTTAGGTAGACCTCTTACTGCATCAGAAAAAATTCTTGTAGGTCATATTCGTGATTCAAATATAAATGGAGAAATAAAATCCGGATCAGACTATATCTTTCTAGATCCAGATAGAGTTGCATTGCAGGATGTAACAGGTCAAATGACACTCTTACAATTCATGCAGTCAGGTCTGAAAAGTGTAGTAGTTCCTACTACAGTTCATTGTGATCATCTAATTCAAGCAAGGACAGGTGGCGAGGCCGATACAAAATTGGCTCTTTATGAAAATAATGAAGTATACAAGTTCCTCGAATCAGCTTCTAGAAAATATGGTATTGGATTTTGGAAACCAGGTTCTGGGATAATTCACCAAGTAGTTCTTGAAAATTATGCCTTTCCTGGTGGTTTGATCATAGGCACTGATTCACATACACCTAATGCAGGCGGTCTTGGAATGATTGCAATAGGAGTTGGTGGTCTTGATGCTGCAGAAGTAATGGCAGGAATGTCCTGGGAACTTTTATATCCAAAACGCATTGGTGTGTTTTTGACTGGCAAACTTAATGGATGGACATCACCAAAGGACATTATACTATATGTAGCTTCCAAACTTACAGTTTACGGAGGAACAAATGCAATAATAGAATACTTTGGTCCTGGATCAAGGACCATTAGCTGTACAGGAAAGGCAACTATTACAAACATGGGGGCAGAAATTGGTGCGACCTGTTCTATATTTTCGTATGATAATAAGATGGAGACTTATCTTCGAGCGACAAAACGTGAAGGGATTGCAGATCTAGCCAATAATTACAGAGATTTATTTACACTTGATGAAGAAATAGAACAGGAGATTACAAAAGAAAGAGAAAAAGCTCAACATTATTTTGATCAATTGATTGAGATAGACCTTTCTAGTCTTGAACCCTATATAGTTGGTCCGCATACACCTGATTTAGCAAGACCCATATCCAAAATGGCAAGTGAAGTCAATAAGAATAATTATCTTGATACAATTTCTGTCGCACTAATCGGAAGCTGTACTAATTCATCATACGAGGATATGTCAAGGGCTTCTGACATTGCTGAACAAGCCAAGTCAAAAGGAGTGAAAGTAAAGATTCCTCTACAAGTTACCCCAGGATCTGAAATGATTCGCGGCACAATCGAAAGGGACGGACAGATGAAAGCACTAAAGGATATCGGAGCAAATGTTCTAGCAAATGCTTGTGGTCCTTGTATTGGACAGTGGAATAGGCCCGAGCTTAAGAAAGGTGAACCTAATACTATAGTAACATCTTATAATAGAAATTTTCCGGGTCGAAATGATGGGAGTAGGGAAACAATGAACTTCATTGGCAGCCCGGAATTGGTGATAGCACTAGCTTTAGGTGGTAGGCTTTCGTTTAACCCTTTAATTGACGAATTGACCGCAAATGATGGTACTAAATTCAAGCTAATTCCCCCCAAGGTGGCTCCAGAGATCCCTTCAAATGGTTTTATATACAGTCAAGATGTTTACCTCCCACCTACAAAAGAAGTTCAAAATGTGGATGTACTAATCGATCCAAACAGTTCCAGACTACAAAGGCTGGAACCATTCCCTCAATGGGATGGGAACGATTTTGAAAAGTTACCAATTCTGGTTAAGATCAAAGGTAAGTGTACCACCGATCATATTTCACCTGCTGGCCCCTGGTTGATGTATCGAGGTCATCTAGACAAAATTAGCGATAATCTTCTTCTTGGTGCGGTTAATGCGTTTCATGAAGATCAAGTTGGAAAGGGTAAGAACATCCTCAATCATGAGATGGAATTACTAGCGCATATAGCACGTGAATACAAATCAAGAAAAATAAAATGGATAATAATTGGCGATAGTAACTATGGTGAAGGAAGTAGTCGAGAACACGCCGCAATGACTCCACGCTATCTGGGCTGTTGTGCAGTTATTTCAAGGAGCTTTGCAAGGATACACGAAACAAACTTGAAAAAACAAGGGGTACTTGCTCTTACTTTTTTAAACCCAAATGACTATGATAAGATTTTAGAGGATGATAGGTTAAGCATATTAGGTCTTAAAAATCTCCAGGAAGGTAAACATCTTACATGCATTATCCACCATAGTAACGCAGCTGATGATGAAATCTTGTTAAAGCATTCATACAACTCGTCGCAGATAGAATGGTTCAAAGCTGGTTCAGCGCTTAATTTAATGCGTAGTAAATGATTATCGTACTCAAATTTTTATTTTCAATTTTTTGTCTTCTTCCAATTTGTTACCGATTCGATAAAAAATCTGTGCATCCTGTAATCACCTGATAATTCAGGATGGAAAGAAGTCCCAATTATATTTTCTTGCTTTACAGCTACTATTTTTCCATCGAACTTACTCAATATTTGCACATGCGTACCTATCGAAATTACAGTAGGTGCACGTATAAAAATTCCCTTATAATCATTTCCTATACCAGATATATCTAAGTTTGATTCAAATGAATCATACTGTCTTCCAAAAGAATTCCTCTCAATTTCAATATCTAAAGCGCCTAGCAATAATTGTTTCTTGTTTCCAACAACCTTATCATAAGATTTTTTAGCCAAAACAATCATACCGGCACACGTTCCCATTACAGGCAATCCTTCTTGTAGTATTCTTGTAATTGCGTCTAATAATCCATTCTTTATAGCAATAAGTAAACCCATTACGGTACTCTCACCGCCTGGTATAATCAAACCATCAACTTTCATAATCTCTTCAGGGTAACGAACAGGAATGACTTCGCCTTTAATTTTCATTTCTTTAAATGCATCTGTTGTTGCTTTGATATTCTCTTCAATATCGCCTTGAAGACCCAATACTCCAATTAATAACTCATTCAAACTGTAGGTCCTCTTTCTTGCATTCTTAAATTCAAGTTTTTAGTATCAAGACCAAGCATTGATTTCTTTTCATCAATCATTTTCTGTGCCTCTAGAACTGTCTTGGGATCGTCAAAATAAGTAGTCGCTATAACGACAGCTTTCGCTCTTTCAAGTGGATCTTCCGCTTTAAATATTCCTGAACCTACAAAAATTCCATCACAACCTAACTTCATTAGCAGGCCAGCGTCCGCTGGTGTAGATATTCCTCCCGCAGCAAAATTTACAACGGGCAATCTTCCAAGCTTCCCTGTTTCTCTAACTATCTCAAAGGAAGATTGTAACTCTCTTGAAATCTTAATTAGTTCTTGATCATCGTTATTATCGTAAATTCCTTTTATCTTTTTGATTTCATTATTTACCATTCTTATATGGGTTACTGCATGTGAAACATCCCCTGTCCCTGGCTCACCTTTTGTTCTAATCATTGAAGCACCTTCCTCTATCCTGCGTAGTGCTTCCCCCAAATTCTTAGCTCCGTTCACAAAGGGTGTTGTGTAATTCCACTTCCAAATATGCCTACTTTCATCAGCAGGACTAAGTACTTCACTCTCATCGATCATATCAACTCCCATTTCTTCAAGAATACTAGCCTCAGATAAGTGTCCTATTCTACACTTCGCCATTATTGGTATACTCACAGAATCCAATATTGCTTGAATTACTTTAACGCCTGCCGTTCTAGCTACTCCACCCGCATGTCTTACATCAAAAGGAAGTTTATCCAAGACCATGACCGCAACTGCTCCGGCATCTTCGGCTATCTGAGCTTGTTCTACATTGGTTACGTCCATTATTACACCATGCTTTTGCATGTGTGCAAAGCCACGCTTTATCAAGACTGTCCCGCTTGAAATTTCATTTCTATCAATGGTTGTTATTTTAATACCCTTGGATAGTGGATATGCACCCACTTGCGATATTGTCATCTACTATTTTTTTCTAATTTGCATTATTTAGGTATTAGTCTTGCTGCAAAAAAAAGGCCTTGTGTTTAGAATGGAGTCTCCTATTTCTACCCCTTCATGCCTCACCTATCCTAAATCCTTCTGTAATTGATATATTAATGATATTCTAACGCATAAAACCAACCATTGGTCGCCTGAGACAAAAAGTTTCTTGTTTAAAGAACATTGCAATTGGAGAATAGAACTAAATATACATTGCTACTTAAATAATGTCGAATTTATGATAGAACCTTTGGATAAAGCTATTCTGACAGCTATCTATGTTGCTTCACTCGATTCGGATATTTTGCCATTAGAATATCTGAAGAATAGAACTGCAATTTCTGAAAATATGTTTAACTTAAAAATTGACGAAATGATTGAAAATGGTTTTGTAGATAGATCTAATCCTCTCAGATTAACTTTCCTTGGCAGAGGTTTACTAAAAATTGTATTGATTGGCGGAGTGTTTGATATTGTTCATCCAGGTCACATTCATACATTAAAGGACGCAAAAAGCCAGGGTGACATATTGATTGTTGTGGTCGCAAGGAGTTCAACTGCACTTAAAATAAACAAAAATAGAAAAATATACCATGACGAGTTTCTTAGAAGAGAGCTGGTTGCGTCCATTAGATACGTTGATTACGCAATCATTGGGAGGGAAGGCACGTTATACGATACTGTAGAATTTGTCAAGCCAGATATAATTGCATTAGGATATGATCAAATACACACTGAAAAAGAAATTGCTGTGAATTGTTCGAAAAGAGGAATAAATACCAGAATAATTCGCTTAAACACCCCAATCCCCGGCTCTAAAAGTGCCCAAATCAAAGAAGAATTGGGCCATTCAATTTATGATATATGATTCTGTTCTTCTTTTTGAATTCTGCAAGGTAACCTTAACATTGTCACCGTTCTTTAGGTGCAGTACTTGCTTGATATTAACAGGAGCTATAATCTCCAACATGTTCTTATCGTGGTGTGTTCGTTCAAGAATCAACAAGTCTGATTGAATATTTTCATTACCATTTAATGATACAGGGTAACACTTGACCCAACCATAAGTTCGTTCGGAATCACTGAAGCCATCTACAAATTGATAACGAAAACATTCAATTTTTTCTCTATTTTCTAACGACAGAGAATCAATTATTTTAATATTCAGAGTGCCTGGGTAAGGGATATAACCAATCTTTTTTTCAAACTGCTTACGATAGCCCTCAAGGCTCATGTAGTACTTTCCTTCTCCCATTCCAGAGACCAAAATACCATTAAAATGAATATTTCCAGGCGATGAATATACTGCCATGTTAAGATAGTCAGACATTCTCTTAACTAATGAAAGACCTTCTTCTGTTACTCTGATCATATACCCGTGTCCTCTCTTGACTCGTTCTACATATTTCATTTCTTGCAATTCTAAAATTATTTTTGAGGCGGCTTGTTGTGACTTGTTTATTTCTATTCCAACGTCAGTACTAGTAAATTCAATGAAATTATCCTTCGCACCTTTAAGCAATAGTTTAGCTAGCGTTACGACGTAATCATACTTTATATCTTGCATCGCTCTTTAGTTGCCGATACCTATCTGATCAAAAGTTCTTACTGTAATTTCTGGCGATTTTTTTAATTCTGCCATTCTATGCCCTACTACAAACTCAATTCCTGCCTTATATGCGGCATCAATAAGTCGTTGTGTAATAATTCCATCCAGAACCAGAAACCTAGCGCCTTCTAAGGAGTCCAATCTTTTGATTATTTCTGATACTGGGATCTTTAACAATACCTGCATCGAATTATCCAATATCATTGCCTCCAAAGTTTCATTGATTTGTGGATATACTTCTTTGATTACTGAGGCGATTTGGGGATCTTCTACCGCATTATCATCATTATTAAAAGTCGAGTCCTCATACGCTGTATTGTTATTTTCATAATTTTTTGATTTCTTTATGTTCTTTTGATGTCGAACTGGAACCTCGTATTGCTCACCTGTAGGTTCAATTACGTCTTTTAGTATCTCAGATATTTCCAACGGAGTGCACTCCTCAACTTCTTTACCAGCCGGCGCTCTCAAAACTTTATCGATTTTAACCAAACCTTGCAATTCCTTTAAGATCAGGTCAGCAGCCCTATCACCGTCTAAAAATGCTACAACTTGCTTTCCTGATGTGAGGTTGGTTATAGTTTCATCAATTTTGGCTCCTTCAATAGCAATAGAGTTATCAAAACCTGCACGTAAAAGGTTAATCACGTCGGCCCTACCTTCAACAAGAATAATGTACGGCGAATCAAATACTCCAGTACCGCACGCTAACTGAGCCTTTCCGAATGTGGTTAGTTTTCCTGGTTTGCTTGCGTCATATACATCGCGTAGCATTTCTTCTCCTTCACTTATTGTCTTTGTCGCCCATTCTTGAATTATTTTTTTGGCTCTATCCACAATAACTTTTTTCTTGATAGCTCGTATGTCATCTATACCGACTAAGAGAAACTTACCCTGAAAGGGTCCAACTTTATCGATGCTTTCAATCGCAGCAGATATCAATGCAGCAGTAGATATGTCAGTGCTCATAGGGAGCAAAGCATCGCCCTTAGTTGTATTAGATTTGGTATCAACATTGACTTCAATTCTTCCAACCTTTGACACTTTCTGCAACTCGTTTAGGTTCATTTCAGGGCCTAGTAATCCCTCTGTCTGGCCGAATATTGCGCCAATTATATCGGCCTTTTCTACTATCCCATCAACTTCAAATTTAAGTTTAACATGATATTTTACTATACCAGTATTAGGCATTTTCAAACCCTCATATTTGTAAATACGATGGTAAGCTTATCTTGCTTGAATATAAGTGCTTTGACATGTTTTAATAAATCTTCAGATGATTTTTTTGTTTAAATCAGAATCGGAAGTGTTTAGAATTATTTCGTTCTACTTGTGATTCAAATAAAAAATTTGATCGAATTTAAATTATAAAGGACCTAGTATTCGTTGAGTAGTTTGGATTGTTAAAAATTCATGTCAAAAAACTATGAAATTTTGGAACATAATAGCAAGAAAAGATTAATTATGTGAGCTTGAGTTCACGTACTAAAGAATGTCTGATTGGGACCTTTTAACTCCAGGGATAGGACTTACCGTTATCGGTATTGTCGGGGTTGGTATTTCACTTGCCGGGATCGCACATACATTTGTAGAGGGAATGCATGCCGTTAGTCTTCTTACAATGTTCATTGGATTAATATTTCTGACTGCTGGTATCTTTAAAGATGGATTCCCAACGTCAGCAAGAGCCAAATCTGCTACATTCATTACATTAGGTTTCCTTGTTACCTTTGGCCTTGCAGCCGCTATTACTATTGGAACTACTATACCCAGTATCTTTGCTTATATCGGACTTATGTTGGTAATTTCAATACCCGCTACAGTACTTACTGTTGCGTCGTATAAGAGGACTCCATACCTTAAGGCTCTAACAGTAATATTCGTAATCGCAGCAATTGTTGGTGGATCTACATTTTATGTATTTGGATTGGTTACACCAAAGGCCCCACAAGAAAACACTAAGAGCGAAGTAAAACAGAACGAAACCGCTCCAATTAGAAACATTACAAATCCCATTAAAGCCACTATTCCTCCCGGTGCGTCTGCACAGGGAAATCCCAGCTATGATCCGGCCAATATAAAAGTTCCAAAAGATGGAGGCGTAGAATGGACTAACAAGGATAATGTACCTCACACCGTTACAAGTTTAATTGATGATGGTAAAACGTTTGATTCAAAGCCCATTAAACCTAATGCCACATTCATGCTTGATGCCATGACCCTTAAGCAGAGACAATATGACTATTTCTGTACTTTGCATCCATATATGAAGGGAAAATTTACAGTAGGCTAAACTGGATCTAAATCAGAGATACAAAAGATATGTTGCCAAACATTTTTAGGACTAAGTCATATCCATGAATATCAATGTCGAATATATGTATTGAAAATTGATAAATAAATGTCTGAAATAACATTACTAATTACTGAGAACCAAATCAATTCCTTAATTAGTTCCACTAAGGAGGATCTTCCTAACGAGTCATGTTCTCTTCTTTTAGGAAATATAGTCGACTGTGAATACCGTGTAAAAGTATTAAAAAGAATGAATAACATAGCTCATTCAGAAAATTCATTTAACATGGAGCCCGACGAACTTATGAAAGTTTATCAATGGGCATCTAGTAAGGAACTGGATGTTATTGGAGTTTATCATTCACATTTAGATAGTGCAAGACCATCGGCGACCGACTTGAGTTTTATGCGAATTAATCCTGTAATCTGGCTCATATACGAATTATCTGGTTCAAGGTTTAAGGCATTTATGCTAGTGAACGATAACCTGAAAGAAGTAAAGATTAACGTATCTAGGGGCTAAGCCTTTCAGTATCTCTAGGATAAAGGACAACTTCCCTAATATTCGTAGAATTAGTGAGGATCATCATGAACCTGTCAAATCCAATGCCACACCCGGAATGCGGAGGCATTCCCCATTCAAATGTCTGCAAATGATCAGAAAAACTATTTGGGTCAAGTCCCTTTTCTAGTAATTTATTTCGCAATTTCTCAGAATTGTGCTCTCTGGTTCCACCAGAAACAATTTCTAAATATCCATACTGTAAGTCAAAAGATTTTGAAAGTTCAGGTTTCTTTTCATGTTCAAGTATGTAGAATGGCTTTAGTTTGGATGGCCAATCAATTATAAAATAAAATCTTGGATAAATCTCTCCTAGCTTTTTTAATGCAGGATCAGAAAGATCGATCCCAAATTCTATCTTTTCTCCTAAACTTCTTAAATCCTCCAAACATTTTTGATACGTAATTCTTGGAATCCTATCAACCATAATTTCTTGTTTATTTTCAAAGTGTGTCATCTCTTTATTATGATGAACAAATAGATCATTTATGGTGGATATAACTAAGTCTTGTACGATATCCATGATATTGCCATAATCAAGGAATGCTGCTTCTAAATCAACGCTTACAAATTCGGAAAGATGTCTTACTGTATGCGAGGGTTCAGCTCTAAAATACGGTGAAATTTCAAATACCCTTTCCAGTCCCAATGTGAGCTGTTCCTTGTATAACTGCGGACTCTGAGCCAAATATGCCTTCTTTGAAAAATATTCAAAACCAAAAAGATCCGCACCACCCTCAGTGGCGCTTCCTATTATCTTTGGGGTATTAACCTCTACAAACATCCTCGAATACAGGAAATTGCGAACCAAATTAAGTACATATGATCTTATTCTAAAAATATTAGAAATCTTAGAGTTCCTCAAATCTAGAGCTCTTGAATCTAGTCTTTTGTCCATTGACGATCTGACCCTTCCGGTAGGATCAATTGGAAGGGGGTTTATTGCTCTTGACATAACTTCTACGTTTTCAACTTTAACTTCAACCTGAAAATTCTGCGCTCTAGTCTCTTGAACAGTTCCTTTTACCATGATAACGCTTTGCCTTGGTACTTCTCTGAAGGCAGCTAACAATCCTCCACTTAGTACTCCCTGAAAATTTCCAGTCATATCTCTAGCGCTAATGAAACCAATTTTTCCCATATCTCTGAAATCTTCAAGCCATCCAACTAATGTTAAATTTTGGCCAATATGGTCTTTGTTTACTGATGAAGCGAATATTCTGTTCATAATATTTTCCTTTATCATCGTATCACTTTCCAGAGATCTCAACAACAAGTTCTATGTTTTTTACCACGTTGACAATCTTCTTTATTTTTTCAATTATGCTAAAGGATTTTTCATAATCTTTACTTTCTATTGTAACCTGTGTTACCTGATTCCCATCTGGTAGCCAAATCATATTAGTTTTCAGTATTCTTATAGGAAAGAAGAGATTTTCAAGAGTCTTTCTTACCGAGCTATTAGCTTCAACAAACCATACTTTTCCGTTAAATTCCTTTTCAATCAAACTTATTAGTTTATCATTCGAGTTTATGTGACTCACGTTTGAATCCTTTAAAATAAATACATAATCCTCGTCTATCTTTTGAGATCCTATTAAATTCAATTTAGCTATATCTTGATTCTTATTGGAAAGTTTTATGAGTTTGATCGAACACTCCACATCAATTTTAGATAGCTCCCCATTTTTCAACCTAATTTCACATTTTGGACATAAAACACCCGTCTTGGCGTCAAATATGCAAATGGGTAATCTCAACTAATCATCAGACTGTCTAATATTTTTACCATATATATGTGCAATAGGCTTGGGTAGAGAAAATAAGATCTATTGAAATAGATACTTATACGGTTAAGATCGATAAAGCTATGTTTGGATAATGCTCTTATTGTAGATAGCTTAAGAGTTTACTATTTTTCCCAATTTGGGATAGTTAAGGCCGTTGATGATGTTAGTTTTAGTATTAAAAAAAATGAATCAATAGGGATTGTTGGTGAGTCTGGATGTGGAAAAAGTACTTTAGGAACAGCGCTTCTACTATCAGTTCCTTATCCTGGCAGAATAGTTAGTGGTAAAATTATCCTTGATGGGCAAGATATTACAAAAATGTCAGACGATGAATTTAATCACAAAGTTAGATGGAAAAAAATTTCAATGATCTTTCAGGGAGCCCTCAATTCTTTAGATCCAGTTTTTACTATAGGGTCCCAAATGAAGGAAGTTCTTCAGCAACATGGTTATTCCAATGATCACATTGAAATAATCACAGATTCTTTGAGTAGTGTTCTCTTGGAGCCAAGTATTATGAAAAAATATCCTCACGAATTGAGTGGTGGTATGAAGCAAAGAGTTTCAATTGCAATATCATTGTTACTGAATCCTAAGATATTGGTTGCCGATGAACCCACCACTTCTCTGGATGTCATGGTTCAGTCTCAAATTATTAATCTTTTAAAAAAGCTAAAGAGAGATCGAGATATGTCAATAATATTCATTTCCCATGATTTAGGAGTCATCTCAGAAGTATCCGAAATTATTGCGATAATGTACAGAGGCCAGATAGTGGAGTTGGGAAAAGCATATGAAATCTATAAAAACCCAAAACATCCCTATACCGAAAAACTTGTTTCTTCTATCCCAAGTATAAAAAAGAAGGAAAATAAGTTTGAGTATTTGGGCGAAAAATCAGATTTGTCGGGTAAAGAAACAGGATGCAAATTCTATGATAGTTGTCCTTATGCAAAGGAGAAATGTCGAAATGATCCACCAGTGATAGATTACAAGAATGGATTCATTCGTTGTTGGTTGTACGAATAGGATGTGACTTACATTCGATAAATTATTAGTTACTTTCTTCGACTTCGCCTTTTTTTGAGTTTCGCCCAAAAACCTAAATCATAAGAATTTTAAACTCCATTCATTTAATAGACTACGGAATATGAAAGTTACACTTTCTGCAATAAAGGCCGATATTGGAGCCATTGGCGGTCACACCAGACCCAGTGATAAATTGATAGAAGAAGTTAATAAAGTGGTAAAGGAGAACTCAAAATTATTACTTGATTACTACATAGGATATACGGGAGACGATGTACATATTATAATGACACATACAAGAGGAACGGACAGTAAAGAGATTCACAAGATGGCATGGGATGCATTCACAGAAGGTACCAAAATCGCAAAGGATCAAGGCTTGTACGGAGCTGGACAGGATTTGCTGAAAGATGCTTTTTCTGGAAACGTGAGAGGTATGGGTCCTGGTGTTGCTGAAATGGATATAGAGGAAAGGCCCAGTGAAGTATTTTGTGTTTTTGCTGCTGATAAGACAGAACCGGGTGCTTTTAATTTCCCATTGTGGAGAATGTTTGTAGATGCAAGAAGCAGTACTGGATTATTGATAAATGAAAGGTTGGCTGAGGGTGTTAAATTTCTGATTATGGATGTTATGACTGGAAAAGTTGCGGATCTAAAGTTGTGGGAAGATAAACCAGAGTTAGAAACAGCTTTAATGTATCCTGGTCGATTTGTTGTACACTCAATTTTATCATCTGATGGAGAACAGATTGTTTCTGCATCAACTGACAGATTGCACAACATAGCGGGTACGTATGTTGGTAAAGATGATCCGATCGCTATAGTAAGGACTCAGAAAAATTTTCCCGCAACGGAAGAGGCAGGAAGCGCATTCAATAATCCACATTACGTCGCAGGAAATACAAGAGGAAGTCATCATATGCCATTGATGCCAGTTAAACTCAATTCTGCTGCAAGTTTAAACTATGCAATACCAATAGTGTCATGCCTCGTTTTTAGTATGCATAACGGACTTCTTACTGGTCCACATGATGGTTTTGGAACGTCGGACTGGGACCTTCAAAGATTATGGGCTTCTGAAAGAGCGATGATTATGCGCAATCAGGGATTTATACACCCCGCCACACTTGTGCCAGAAGAGCTTGAATATAACAAAGGGTATGAGGCAAGGATGGGAAAACTAAATAATAAGTTTCGAGACCTCACCTAAAATATTGTTATGATTACCTTTGTTAAGCCATTAGTAATAAATCTCAAAAATTACAGTGAGATATCGGGAGATAATTCAACAAAAATTGTTCAGGACGCAAAAAACGCTTCTTTGTCAAATCATAAACATATTATTATTGCGCCTCCACCTTCTAGTCTTCTGGCCTTATCAAAAATAAAAATTCCCATTATAAGTCAGCATGTAGACGACGTAGCCCTTGGGGCAACAACTGGATTTATAGTACCTGAAATCGTAAAATCATACGGTGCTGTAGGATCTATAATAAACCATAGCGAACACAAAATAGAACATTCACAAATAAAAAATCTAGTAAAACGCCTACGTGAACTGGATATGATTTCGATTGTTTGTGCAGATGATTTGCCTGAACTGAAGGCAATCTCACGATTTTCTCCGGATTTCCTGGCCATAGAACCGCCTGAGCTTATAGGAAAAGGGGTTGCCGTTTCGAAGGCAAATCCTTCAATCATTAAGGAGTCGGTGCAAGCAGTAAAGCGAATTTCTTCAACTGTCAAAGTCCTTTGTGGAGCTGGCATCGTTGATAAATATGATGTAGAGAAAGCCCTTGAACTTGGGGCAGAAGGTATCCTAATTTCTAGCGGAGTGATAAAATCTTCTTCATGGTATAATAAGATTTTAGAATTATCTTCAGTTTTAGAATAAATGTAGGAAATAAAAATTTGGAGGTTTTGGTCCTTTACACACCTATTTCTCTTGCTATTTTTACGATTTTCTTGCCGTCGTTAGTTAATCTGTTAAACACTTTATTCTTTACAGTCTTTCGGTCTACTAATCCACGCTTTTGAGCCTTAAGAAGTAGCTTATGTCCATAACCATACGCACCCAATTTAGTCAAGAGTTCTCTAGTTGGATATTCTCTTCCAGAACCAATTGTCTTCAGCAACTTTACTAGTGCCTTTTCTTCAACGAGGATTTTTAACAGTCTTGTGTCTTTCATCGCATATTAATATATATAACTAATTATATAATTGTTACACTTTACTAGATACAAATATCCATATCTTTTACTTTGGACCTGACCACTATAATTAGGCACCGAACGTATTTAGAAATTTCTACTATCATGAAGATATAAACGTTCTGTTTTATCATACGTTTATATTGTAGGTAAAGTTATTGGCCAAAATAGATAACCAGAACAAAAAATCACGAGCTGTTAAAAATTTTCAATTCGCCAAAATGATATTAATTCAATTATATGAACCGTATAATATTGGAAACATGTATTATCCTAAAACATAGCATTGAAGGGAACATCGATTTATCCAAGTTCTTAAATGAAATTCCAAGTCTTGGTGCGGTAAAGAATCAGGGGCTTTTTTCATGATTTGGATAGATGACCTATTGTCCACCACTAGATCATCCACAAGATGACTAGTGATATTAATATAAACTTGTAAGATTTTATAATAGTTCCACCGATTAGAAGGTAGAATTGAGTTATCTTACTAAACAAAACATTTATAGAATTTTATTTAACAAATAAAAAGAGTATTTTACGTTGTAATTCTTAATTTTAGAGCACCAAATTACTATTTCCAAATCTGTGGCCAAATATTATATAGAATCTCTAAATTCTAGAAAAACTATTGATAATAAATGAATGTGCTAAAATTAAGAGTAAAGATGACCTTAGAAGATGGCAAACATATTCAAAATAGTAGATCCTTGGAGTCGAATGTAGGTGATAGGGTGCAATGCAATCAATGTCAAAATTATACTCTAGTTTTAGATGTACTCTCAAGTGAATATGTTTGTAGTACTTGTGGTTGTGTTTCTAACGAAAAAATATACAATAATGAGCTGACAAATTTTGAAAAAGGTGAATATAAGGATAAATCTCGTATAGGCATGCCAGAATCGCTAACAGTAAGTCATAAGGGACTGTCTACCCTAATTGGTTTAAATGATACTGACGGAAGAGGAAAAATGTTAGATCCAGTGCAAAAGGAAACGATTCAGAGATTAAGAACATGGAACAATCGATCCCAGCTTAACGATTCGATATCAAGAAACTTGGATAAAGCCCTTAAATTTCTCAACAATTTTGGCGACAAGCTATATCTGAGTCCAGCAGTTATGGAGAATGCCGCATACATATATCGTAAAGCAGCAATGAGAAAGTTAGCAAAAGGTAGATCTACGGTCTCACTTGTTGCGGCGTCTATATATGCGGCATGTAGGGAGATATCAATACCAAAAACAATATCAGATATAGCTTATGTGTGTAATATTCCAAGTAAAGAAATCATGTCACATTACAAATTGATCTTGAAAGAACTGTCGTTAAAGATCCCCGTTATTCAAGGGATTGATTATGTAACTCTTATTTCGAATAGGTTAAAGCTTACTGAAAAAACGAAAAGAGAAGCACTTAGAATTTTTTCACTGGTTCAACATAGCAGAATTTCAATTGGAAAAAATCCGCGTGCATTTGCAGGAGCTATAATTTACATCGCATCACAAGATAGCAATGAGTTTTTGCGGCAAGTCGAAGTGTGCCAAGTAGCAGATATTTCTACAGTTTCCTTAAGGAAAAGATGTAAGGAAATAAAAACAATTTTGGACAATCAACAATAAGACACTGCAAAAATTTATTTCTATTTGACCTAAAATTAGTTATATTATTCTGTTCATAATAATATTTTACAGATAAAATTCATATACAAACATAAATGTTATAATATCAATTAGTTCAGAATTCATAATTAAGAATGGTACCCGAAAGATGTTCCATAATGGTAAATGGGAAAGTATGTAACCTACCGCCTTCGTGTATTGTTTCCATATTATCCGAAAAAGAAGAGTACATGATAGGGTTAGTTTGCGTCGATCATATTTTGTTGATGAAGACCAAAGCCCTTTCAATGCAGAAGTCTGGAAAAATAAACAAGGGAAAAATAAGATTCCAAAAGGTAAAACCCGTCGTGACGGATTGTGTTCTTAATTTAAAAGATATCGATTAGGGCCATAAATGTCTACAAGTATTAAAATAAAGTAACTTATTATAGCATAATTTAATCAAACATTAGTTAATCTTATTTTATGGAACAAGAATTGGCTAGAATAATAGAAAAAAAAGGTATTCTAATTTTTGTAGTCGAATCTTGTCATGTATGTTTCTATTTAATAGCTTCACTCCAGTTATATTGCATAATTTCATTTAATGGACAATGAAAAATAGGAGTAAGTACGGAGTCATAGCGGCCATACTGCGATCAGCAATGAGAGAAGAGACGAGGACAAAAATCATGTATAAAGCGATGCTAAGTAATGACCAATGTAGAAACTATATAGATTCCCTTTTGAATTTTGGTCTCATCATGGAACATAATAATGGATCAAAGATGGTGTATAAAGTTACAAACAAGGGCGCCACCTTTCTAGATTACTATGACCAAATGATGCATCTGTTACCAATGTCACTGGATGAGACCTCTGATGAAGCCTACACTATGAAGTTACAAAACATGATCTAACTGGATCCGTGGAACAGAATTAACAACTCGGATACCAAATAATGCTGAAGAAGGTGTTGTGCACTTCAAGAAAAGAGTTCCACACATCAGTACAAATTTCAGATGAATATCCGAAGCTGAGTAATATTTTTCTGGATTATTATTTGAATTTAGAATCAAAAAAGAAAGCTCAAATTTCTTTATGAATCTACAATAATCTTCAATATCGGAACAAGTCGACATGAAATTATCCAAAGAATTTGATTCCATTATAGTGACTATTTTTTCTTTTCCTTCAAGTCTTGATACTATTTTGGCTACAAAATTGTAAAAACTCTCTTTTTGTTTTATTGCATCTTCAATTGAATTTTCAGCTGAACCAAGACTATCTAATGCAAATAACTTGCCATAATTTTGAATATTAAAATTGTATGTAAGTACCAATTCGTCTTTTATAGATGAATCTAAAAGTAAACAATAATGCCTTCTTGAAAAATTATACAATATATCGTTTAAGAATAAAAATATTATATCGTTTGACAAAGAGGTATCCCTTTCAATTGTTATCAATCCACCTTGTGGTAAACTTCCGATATAATTGTCAAGATCTTCATAGCCTATTTGCAATAATTGTTTAGAATTATCCGCCTTTTTTGAAACTTTTTCCCTTGTGTTATTCATCTTGAATTCTCTTGGATCATAGCTATCAAAACATCGCAAAATTCTATCTTTTAGAGTAAAGAAGTATAGTGACCTCTTGATTGGAATTCCTCGTAGTTTTTTGAGAAATAAGTTCCTAATCCGTATTCCGTCCTTTAGTTGATAATTCAGTTCAACAACTCCATCCACGATATATTCTAGACTAGACTCGATAGTTTCTTCACTTGTAAAAATCAATTTTGCCTTAGCTCTTTCTCTCCATGTTTGTAGCACCCTTTCGTTGTTTAATCGTGCTTCTCTATCCATTAATGAAGCAACAGAATCCCAGCTATCAATTATTATCACAGGGTTCTTAACATCCATCAACTGATTGGTTATTCTTTCAAAAAGTGATTCAGGTTCGTCCAAACGCGCATCCTCAAAAGTGGAAATATTTTGGCCAACTTCTTGACTGTCAATATCTTTTTTGGGCTCTTTAATGATTTTTCGCAACCATGGATAGTGGTCAAACAACTGTTTTGGAGACGACCTAGTAGAAATATAGAAAAAATTATTTTTTTCTTTTAATGTATACAAAATACTCAGAGCTAGAGTAGTTTTTCCACTACCCGATCGACCCTTAACAAGCAAGGAATAAGTGTCATTCTTCATAAATTCTCTGAGTTCAAATGGTATATCTAGAAAACTATGATTACTTCTATTAACTATATTAGGCATATCTGTTCTTGATCGATTTGACATTACTCACACTTATAGATATTTAATAAATCTCGTAGATTCTTATTCTTGATTTTTACACATTCATCGATATGATATGAGGATAAGATTAATCTGGCAATCTTTATCACATAATAATATTTACTGCAAGAGGATTTCTTTCAAATTTTTTGATATTTTTTTGTTGTGCCTTTCAGTTTAATGTTTTTCTACTGTTCCAAGGAATCATAGAGCTAATTTCGAAATATCTCACTAAATGCTTCAATACTTTAAAATAAAGTATACTGGTCATTTTGAACATGGTGCTTATTGAAGCTGAGAATAATATTTCATCATTGAATACTCAATTACTTGTAAATTATGTTTTTACGGATGAAGTTTCATCCTTGTCAATATCAGAAATTACCCCTGATTTTGATCCTATTATTCGAGAGATCACCGAATCAAATGAATTTAGAGCCAAGGATGGGACAATAAGTATTGTTCATAACAACGTAGGATCTGGTATAAAACGGGCTTTACTGTTAGGAATGGGAGATAAGAAAAATTTAGACCCAGAAAAAACCAGAAATTTGACTGGAAAAGTGGTTATTAAAGCAAAAGAATTGGGAATAACCGAATTCGTATTAATTCCATTCAAAAATATGGACAAAGAGCATCTTTCGGCTATGGTAGAGGGAATTAAACTATCGGATTACTCGTTTAATAATTATAAGAGAGATGAAGATAGAAATGATCTAAATCAAGTCAGAATCCTAATAATAACTGATATGAAAAATAATCAGAAGATAATTCAACACTCAGTTGTAGTGTCTGACGCAGTATTATATACTCGCGACATAAGTAATTTGCCACCAAATGATTGTTCGCCCAAAGACCTTGTTACTTTTTCAAAGAAACTATCAGAGAACCAAAAGATCAAAGTAAGAGTGATTGAGAAGGAGGAGATGAAATCTTACGGATTTGAAGGTATTTTGGCTGTTGGTAAGGGTAGTGCTAGTTCTCCAAAACTAATAGTGCTAGAATATCCCGGTTCAACAAAAAATAGGCCAATAGTAATTGTTGGAAAGGCAGTTACCTTTGACACAGGAGGAATCTCTATCAAACCTTCTGAAAAAATGGAGGAAATGAAATTTGACAAATGTGGAGGATGCAACGTATTGGGAATAATGAAAGCTGTATCTGATCTAGGTCTTGATACTAATGTAATTGGTATAATACCGGCAGTAGAAAACATGCCGTCAGGAACCTCATATAGACCTGGCGACATAATCAAGATGTATAATAGAAAAACTGTAGAAGTGTTAAATACTGATGCAGAAGGAAGAATAATCCTTGGAGATGCACTTTCATTTGCAGTAAAAACTTTTGCTCCCAAAGCTATCATTGACATGGCGACCTTAACAGGAGCTGCAATAATTGCACTAGGTACAAATGTAGCGGCACTGGTAGGCAATGATGATGAATTGGTAACGAAAATTCTGGAGTATTCAAACCAAACTGGTGAAAAGATTTGGCAGCTGCCACTATTTGAAGAATATAAAGAACAGTTGAAAAGCTCAAACGCGGATATGAAAAATATTGGAGGTAGATCTGCAGGAGCTATTACTGCTGCAGCATTCTTATCCAACTTTGTTGAGGATACCCCTTGGGTGCATTTAGACATTGCAGGTACTGCTTGGACCCAAGAGGGAACAAAGGAAAAATCATACAATCCTAAAGGAGCTACTGGTTTTGGGATCAGAACAATCGTAAAATATATTTCGAGCGGTAACGCTGGATAAAAATATGTTTATAGACAGTCATTTAACTAATGCTGTTGGTAGCCTTGCCAATTCTTCAAATTAAAGAGATAATTGATTTATTAGGTCTGGATGATATAAAATGTAGAATTGGATCGTTTCATTCTGATATACCTCCACAGTACAGGCCGTACTTTGAAAAATGGTTGGCAAACAGAGATGGCTTTATTCTGATGCTGTCTGGAAGCATAGATTATGTTGGTTCAGAAGACGTTGTAAGGATGGGACCGTTTCACAATATCTATTGTCTCGTTCAAAATCAGTATTTAGTTGAAAGGGATCCTAACCATCAGAATCTGTTGGATTCCAATCTCTGGTATAGTTTAGCCGATGGCATAGTCAATGAAGCAGGTTGGAGTGGTAGCATCCTAGCATCTAGATTGAACAATGACCAGCGTATTAGTAATTTCTTATTTGAGAACTTGAAATCGGAGGTAACAAGAACCATATCGGTACGGGTAGTTAACTTTGCCTGTTTAATTGAATGTCGAATCTGGCACCCTAGGGAATTTGTCTTAGTTTATGAACTTTTGGACAATATCGCTATGAATATACAGGATTTGCTTGGGGATTTACATGTTGGAGAAAATATCAATCGCTAATTGAGGTTTGGTAAGATATCTGAGATAAATTATGTGTGATATTAAGATGCCAGCACTGCTGCTTCCCAACCACTCACGTAGATCAGTAACACAGCAGCGATAACAGGTTTGACTTCCGGGTTCGGAATGGGACCGGGTCGCACCCTATTACTATGGCCGGCTTAACCATGTAAAGCATTAAGGGATAATTTAACCTTACTTTGCAAAAATCAGTTAATGACCAATAAGATATGCACTCAAGTGTCCCGAACCTTAACAATTATAATATATCCTTTCATCTTTATTAGTACAGTTACATATGAACTCTAGTTCTACTCACAGAGTAGCGGTATTGGACGAGGAACTCTGTCAACCAAAGAAATGCGGATTGGAATGTATTGTGTACTGTCCAGTAAACAAAACAGGTGGCGAATGCATTGTTCAGAGGCCAGGAGACGGAAAGGCGGTTATTTCTGAAGAATTATGCACTGGATGTGGAATTTGTATTAAAAAATGTCCATTTGATGCAATAGTTATAGTTAATCTAGCCAAAGAAATTGGAGAGCACAAAATACACCAATATGGTATAAATTCATTCAGACTTTATCATATTCCGTTACTCAAGAAAGGTTCAGTAGTAGGACTTATGGGACGAAATGGAATTGGAAAATCCACACTTTTGAACATATTGTCTGGAAATATTAAACCAAATTTTGGAAATTATGAATCTGACCTACAATGGGATGAAATAATAAAGAATTTTCAAGGAACAGAGTTAAAGCCTCATTTTGACAAAATTTCTTCGGGTAATTTACGAACTTCAATCAAACCTCAGATGGTACAATTAATTCCTAAGGCATTTAAAGGAACAACGCGAGAACTATTGAAAAAGTACGATGAAAGAGGTATGGTTGATTCATTATTAGATCAACTATCCCTCAACAAGTCTTTAGATCGTTCATTAGGTGAACTCAGCGGTGGAGAATTACAACGATTAGCAGTTGCAATAGCGGTCAATAAGGATGCAGATTATTATTTCTTCGACGAACCATCATCTTATAATGATATTTATCAACGTCTAGCGGTTGCGAGGACAATAAAACAACTTGCTAGCGATGGTAAAAGTGTAATGGTCGTTGAACATGATCTAACACTTCTTGACTATCTATCAGACTATATCCATATTTTATACGGAGAACCAGGCGCGTATGGAATTGTTGCACCAATACATGGTACAAGAGTAGGTATAAACGCCTTTTTGGACGGTTTTATTCCTACAGAGAATATCAGATTTAGAGAAAAATCCTTCAAATTTGATGGTTCAAATAAAAATGAAGAACTAATAGTAGACAAGCCATTGACAAAGTTTTCTGAGTTAACTAAATCATTTCCATCATTTAAGCTAAAAGTTTCTTCGGGACAGATTAGAGAGGGGGAAATCGTAGGATTGGTGGGAGCTAATGCATTGGGAAAGACCACATTTATGAAAATGATCACAGGAATAGAAAAACCTGATACAGGACAAATAGATATTCAGGCGACTTTATCTTATAAGCCACAATACTTGCAAAATGACTATGATGGTAACATTAATTCACTTTTGAGTGTTGCATATCAGGGACCAATTGAAGGTTCTAGTATAGAACAGCAAATTGTGACACCAATGGGAATCAAAAAACTTTATGATAAGAACGTAGATACGTTGAGCGGTGGGGAGCTGCAAAAAGTAGCCGTTTGTTGTTCTCTTATAAGACCAGCAAACGTTTATGCATTAGACGAACCGTCTGCATTCTTGGACGTTGAGGATAGAATTAATATTGCAAAATTTCTCCACAGATTTGTAAAATCACAGGGAAAATCCGCAATAATAGTCGATCATGACATGCAGTTAATCGATTTGGTTGCAGATTCTCTAATAATCTTTTCAGGAAATCCAGGTGAACAAGGAGTTGCTGGTTCACCAATAAAGAAAGATATTGGAATGAACAAGTTTCTTGAAAACTTGTCCATAACATACAGACGTGATGAGAACACAGGACGCCCAAGAATAAACAAACTGGGTGGCAGATTAGATAGAGCTCAAAAAAATTCTGGAGATTATTATAAGAGGACTTGATAGATTAATCAGAAAATGACAAAAATGCTGAAAGAAGCGTTGGAAGAAAAACTTGAAATGGTGGAGCTAGATAACCTATGTTCTTCTTTTGATATCATAGGTTCGATTGCTATTATCAAAATTCCAGAAACATTATCCGCGAAAAAGAAACTGATTGCGGATGTTTTAATTGAAGAAATTAAATCAATAAAAACAGTATTCTGTCAAGTATCAGGAGTTGAAGGCGATTATAGATTGCGCAAGTTGGAATTGTTGTCAGGTGAAAATACTGCAATTACTGTTTATAAGGAACATGGATGTGCTTTTAAAGTCGATGTAATTAATACGTACTTTTCGCCAAGACTATCAACTGAGCGATTGAGGATATCGAAGCTGATTCGACCTAATGAAGTAATTGTAAATATGTTTGGAGGTGTCGGGACATTTTCGATTATAATATCGCGCAATAACAAGTCGTCCATAATCTATTCAATAGATTCAAATCCAAAAGCTCATGATTTATGTAAAGAGAATATCGAGATCAATAAATTGACGAGTAATGTTTTTCCAATTCTTGGTGATGCAAAGGTGGAAATATCCAATAAACTTAGGGGCATTGCCACGCGAGTTTTAATGCCGTTACCAGAAAAGGCAAGAGATTTCGTAGACGCTGCAATAACTTCCCTTGCAGATAACAAAGGAATTATTCACTATTTTTCGCATGTGGGAGCAGATAATAAGAAAATTGCTATTCGGAATGGAATTAAGGATACCTCGAAATCATTCGGTAAATTTAACCACAAAATTAGAAATATTAGAGTTGTGAGAGAAGTAGGGCCTCGATTTTATCAAGTCGTTTCTGACGTAGAAATAATTTAGTAAGAATTCATTTTTCGCGAGGAGCCGTAACCATTGTGTAACCCATCCAAATAAGCACACTCATCAGAATTCCTACGATAATTATTAAGGTTGTTTTTATTACAAGAATATCCCACTCCGTAAATAGCAATAAATATGAAAAAAAAATGAAAAAAAATGACGGAACTACGAGTAATATTAACCCAATTATTTTATTCTGTCTCATATCATTAGTCGCACTAACTCCGCTCATAATAACTCTAATGCCATCAAGTAAGCATCTTCACCGTCTCTATAGTATGATTTTAATCTTGATTTCAGTTTAAAATTTAGTTTTTCATACATCTTTATTGCCGCAGAATTGCTTACCCTTACTTCCAAGTAGACCTCTTCGGTTCTTCTTGAAATAAGTCCATTCATTGCTTCTTCCATTAGAATGGTTCCAACTTTCTTTCCTCTATGCTCCTCCAAGATGGCAACAGAAACTACATGTCCCTTTTTTACAAAACCTAACTTTCTGAAGTTTGAGAAGCCAAATTCAATCTTGCACATAGCATAACCAACTATTTTTGCATCAAATTCTGCGACAATAAATGCCTCAGGTAACTCTTTGAGAATTGACTCAAAAAAATACTCCGTATAGTGTTCAGGAAGCGAATTCAAATTTATATCTATAACAGAGGGTAGATTCTCCTGTCCACATCTATAGAAAATATAATCTCCATTTTTTCGTAAGCAGCTTTGCAAATCATCAAATAAATGATGTTTAATTATTTTAACTTTGGGTTTTCAAAACACATGATTTGCTCAATTTGTCCAATCTAGTTATCTTTTTTGAATATTGCTATGTTTGGATCTTGGATAATTGAAATCCTGTGACTTTTTCCATTCATTCCAAGTATTTTTTCAGCGGCTTCTTGAATATTGGAAAATATCTTAAATCCGAATTTTTCATTCAAGTAATACTTTGGTAACGAAGAAAGAATTGCCATATTGTACTTTTCTCTCAATTCATTGATAAACATAAGATGTTCCAATCCTTCAATATAGCTAATATTGCTATAATCTTCTAATTTTATTTCTCCATAAGCAAATTTCTCCATTGCTTTACTTCCAAAGCCTTTGCTATTTTCAGAAATAATTACAACAATTGCGTTTCTTTTGAGAACCTTGATTGAATTCCATAGTAAATCCAATGAACTTGATAGGGTTGAACTTGAATTAGAATCAATATTTGTTCCTAATATTAAAGACTTTAATTCCTGTTGATTTTCTATTGAAAGCTCATCCAGTTTTTTAGTAGCGCTTTGAAATGATTGAATTATCCCACCATAAAAAAAATTGTTTATTCCAGAATTATTAGAAATAATTTCAATAGACGTTGCTTGCATACTTTGGCAGAATCTGTTTGCAATTTCAATCGGTGGACCTTTTTCTCCGGGATGAGGGAGGTCATCTACTCTTGAATGAAAAGCTTGGTTCATTTTATCATGTTCAAATTCACGTAGAAGATTGGTAGGAGTACCACTATAACCAAAAAAGGGGTCAATGTTTACTTTAGAAATGAAAATAGTGCCTTTCTCATTTGTGCGCCTATGAAAATGATCATTATTCTTTTCAATCAGAGTTATATTTTGGCTTTGTGTTTTGTTTGACAATACCCTGCGCGCTCTAGGAATTGTTTCAATAGGTAACGCGATCCCCCTACTTTCTGCAAGAGAAACTAACCTAGAAGTGAGTTGAACTGTAGAATTGGAGGCGTCCAGTGGAACGAGTATTGTATTTTCAGTGATGGGAATAGATTCAATCTCTTGATCTAAACTTTCTTCATTACGTATATCAAATTTTGAATTTTCAATAATTGAAAGGTTCTCTACTCTGAGATCTACTATGACGTCAGTACTCCCATAATTTAACCATAATTCAGGCATGTTCCAATCGAAGCATAAGAATTTTCAAATGACTGCTGGATAGATTAACCCTCATAGATCATTAAATTCTTTTCTTCAAGCAAATCATGCAAATTATGAACTGCCCTATATACTTCTGACTCTTTTTTAGCCCCGGTACATACCAATTTCCCGCTCGCAAAAAGAAGAATAACAGTTTTCGGATCGAGCATCCTGTGAATTAATCCAGGAAATTGTTCCGGTTCATACATACTGCGAGGTAAGACCCTTGCAGCCAATTCCAAATGAATTTTGCCACCCAAACTTGCTGAGGCTACGATATTCTGTATTTCTATTTGTGGTTCATTTTCAATTGGGATGCTGCCTTTTCTCAGTTTTTGAACCACGTTTTTTACCGCCTTAATTGCCTGTTCTTCAGATTTTGCACCAGTACAGACCATTTTTCCAGAACTGAAAATCAGAGTTGCAGTCTTTGGTGATTTTAGCCTAAACACAAGTCCTGGAAACTGATCTGGGTGGTATTCGACGTCTGGAAATATCTGAGTAATTAAATTAAGATTTACAGTTTGATTAACAGTTGCAGAAGCAACAACATTCTCAATACTAACAATGGGCTTGGTTTCAGGCATACTAGGTTGGCTTTATAAATGCAAGTATATATACATGTTTGGAACATTAGCCAAATTGACTTAAAAAATACCAAATGTGAGCGCAAATCAATTTAATAACGCACTTTGAGACCAATTAATTAAAGTAATTTGAGTTTTGAGGTCACTTTATCAATAATATCGGATGGAGCAGGACCGATTCCGATGCAAGTCACAGTTCCTGTTGGAATCTGTGTTAGACCTCTATCTTGAACTATGACGAGTGGCATCATGAGTTTTTCAGCATCTGTCTGCACTTTAAGCAATTCTTCAAAACTGTTTACTTTTACGACTATCTTTGGTTGACCTTCATTGAACCAATTCCTTAGCCATAATTTATTATATTTTCTGCACCGTTCAACTCCGAGTACCGCGGCGTGTCCAACCTGTGATGCTATCTTCCCTATGCCCATGCGTAGATCTTTTCTTACAACAATGACTTGTTTAACTTCCACTTCAGTTTAGTTAATAAAATGATGAATTAATTGTTTCCTTGTTGGTTATTGAATACTATGATGTATTAATTGCGGGTGGGAGTGTAGCAGGACTTACAACAGCTAGAGAATGTTCTTCTAATGGAACATCTACAATTGTGATAGAAGAGGATCACGAAATTGGAACTCCAGAACATTGCGGGGGGATGGTCAGTCTTGTGGGACTACAGAAATTAGGTCTCATAATTGATTCAAATAATTTTCAGAATGCCGTGACAACGGCTAAAATTAGTTCCAAATCGGCTAGTTTTGAACTTTCTGCTGAAAAGCAAAACGTTATAGTCGTTGACCGTAGAGGCTTGGACAAACAAATTGCCAAACAGGCAGAAGATGCCGGTGCTGAAATTCGAACACGATGTACTTTCAAATCCCTTTCTAAGAATCAATCGAAATATATTGTAAAAACCTCAGAGGGAGAAATTGAATGCAAATACTTTGTTGATGCTAAAGGGTTAGGCTCACTGAAGGACGCAAGTCAAAACGGGATTCTAGCATCTGCTCAGTTTGAAATATATGCAAAATGGATTGATGGTAAAACCGTAGAGATAATTTTTGATTCTGAAAAGTATCCTGGATTCTTTGTCTGGATAATCCCGACTGGTGAAGGTACAGGCAAGGTCGGGGTTGCAGGAAAGGGGATAAACACTTCACTGGCATTAAATGAATTCATAAACTCTAGAAGTACGAAATATTCAATAATTAGGAAAATTTTTGCGCCCATTTGGATTGGAGGTCCAAGACCACCATTTGTTGTAGATAGAGCCTTGGTAGTCGGAGATTCTGCCGGTCAAACCAAGCCAACAACGGCTGGTGGAATTTTTAGTTGCGGTATGGCCGGTATTCTAGCTGGTAAAGCAATTTCTCAAGCAAACGAAAAAAATGATAATCGAATACTATATCAGTATGAAAAAAACTGGAAGTCTATGTTTCAAAAAGAATTCAACTCCATGTTGTTTGCAAGGAAAGTATTAGAGAGATTGGATAATAAGTCCATTGACAAGATTTTCTCTTCATTGTCAAAAAAAGCGATTAATGATGTATCTAATTTTTCAGATTTTGACTTTCACTCTAGTGCGCTGGATCTTTTTCTTAAAACAAGAATAGCTACTAATTTAACAAAAATATTAATTGAAAATGAATTTCGTAGAGTTCTAGGTGGCATAAAGACAATTGAGGGTCCATAGCATAAATAAAATTATTCTCTAACTACACATTGATTGAGGTCTTGCTGGTTTGTCATACGGAATCTTCCAAGCAAAATATAAATTCGGATTAAAAGAATGAGCTTTTTGTGTCAAAATCGTTACAATTGCCAGTTTGTACCTCCTGTGGTAGACCAATAATTGCAAATGATGAATGTGTAAAATACTATTGTCCTAATTGCGGTTACGTACTGATTTGGAGATGTCAAAGTTGCAGACAATTTGCCCGGTCATACAAATGTATAGGCTGTGGGTTTGAAGGTCCATAATAATGACGAAATTAGTTGCTAGGATCAAAATTCTACCCTCCGAATCAGACACAGATGTAGATTCAATTCCTAAAAGTCTAATTGAATCTCTTCCAGACGGATTCAAACTAATAGCACATACAAAAGAACCAATTGCCTTTGGTTTGTATTCCGTTCTAGCTGATTTTACATTAGATGACGCAGAAGGGCAAATGGAATTATTAGAACAATCGATAAGAAAAATAGAAGCCGTAGGTGAAATAGAAGTAGTAAACGTGAGCAGACAATCAGTCAAGATAAAATAATCTTAAAGTAACTGCCCTAGTGTTAAGGATTGCAGGCTTGTTATTTTTCCATATTGGACTAAAACCTGTAATAGAATAATGAATCAAATGCAAGGGAAATAAAAATAACGACTAAATATGGTGCCGTAATCTTGTAGGCTTTCCATGCAAAATCTGGATTTGGATATTTTGTTAACCTATAGTGGTACGCGAGCATCAAGGTTCCAGAAATTGTCGCGGTAATAAAGTACACAACACCTAAACCTAGAAAATATAATGATAATGAATACGGTAACAGAATTGCGGTGTTTGCGAAGATATATTCCGCTGTCTTTTCGTTGCCTATAAGAACGGGCAACATCGGAACCTTTACAGATTCGTATTCCTCTCTGGATTTTATAGCGAAAGACCAAAAATGAGGAGGGGTCCATAAAAACACTAGGCATCCGATCAGAAAGCCCAAGGCATCCATCGATCCGGTCGTAGTAGCCCATCCGGCCATTGCTGCCGCACTCCCCGCAAAACCACCCACAACAATATTAGAAGCATTTGAGCGTTTAAGCCATAGAGTGTATATGAATACATAAAAAAATATTCCAAGGGCAATCATCCCTGTAGCCATCAAATTTAAAGTCAAAAAGGATATTATGATAGAGCTAGCGCACAGAATGTTACCAAAAATAAATACATTTCTAGGAGTTAATCTCCCTGATGGTATAGGTCTATTTGTTGTTCTGGACATTATTTTATCAATATCACGATCAAAATAGTGGTTTAGGGCGCTCGACCCCATTGATGCTAAACAACCAGATATACCGAGAAATAGAAGTTTATAGAGAGGTATATCCCACGGTATTGTAGGAGTTGAATCAAATCTGGTTGCAGCTAAAGAGCTTGTTATTGCTAAAATAACCAATACTAGTACTATCCTTGGTTTTGATACTTCGATGTAATCGGCTAACATTCACAGATAATTTATTGACTTAATTGTAGGATTTAACTTATTCGCTATACAATCTGTGACAGCAATTTAAGATTGAAATGAAAAAAGTTGAATATTGTCTTGGAGGGTATGAGCTAATGTTGGAATAAGTGTTCATAAATGAGCACCAGTTCCAGTTACAAACGCATTTTGTGAAAAGGATGTTTCTAAACTAAAACACGACAGCATTTTATGAATGTGATCCTCTAACAAGACTATACCTAAATTTTCTAAACGTCAATGTAATTTATAAACCAGTTAATTATTATTGAATGTGGATCATGGGAAGAAGAAAGAGTACTTCAAGGCCGCATAAGAGTAGAAGAACAGTGGAGGGAAGGTGTCCCAAGTGCACCACAATTGTTAGATTTAATGTAAGCGGGCCCGTGGGAGATGAGATTTATGAATGTATAGGTTGTAGATCCAAATTCCCCATTGACGAATTATAGAACTAACAAAATTTACATAAGCATTTAACGGATAGGCAACTCAATAGATAGAAATGGATCCTAAGATATCTTACGTTGATAAAGTTTATCTTTATAGTAGTGGGATGTCCTCAGACCTAGTTGAAAGAAGTAAATTAGTTCTGAATGAGCATGGTGTAGATCCTAATGACATAATAATTATTGAATCTCCAGAGGGAGTTCCTGAAGGATCAATCATTATTACTATATGGCCCCATTACCTGTCTGTGGCGAAAGTGAAAAGAGTAAGAGAAGGTTCTATATATGCTCCGCAATTATTCAATATTGATATTTGATATTTAATCTAAATAGGCGGTTCAACTCCAAAATTATTGTTACTTTTCAAAATTCTGGCATAAAATTCCAGTTAGTAGTCTTGTATTCATTTCAGGATTATTAATAGGTGAAACAAAGTATCATAGATTTTTCAAAAAATCATTCTACTCTAGATGCATTTTTACCATTTCATCTATTCTATTTTTAGACACGGATCCAATGATCTTATTTACTGCTTTACCTTTCTTAAATAAGATTAAAGTCGGTATACTGGATATAGCAAGTTGTCTTGCAACTAATGGATTTTCGTCAACATTTAACTTTCCTACGAGTAGTTTCCCCTGATAATCTTTACCACTCTGATCAATGATGGGAGCCATCATCCTGCATGGTCCACACCAAGGAGCCCAGAAATCTACCAATATTAAAGGGAATTTGTTAATAGTTTGAAAAAACGTGGTGTCGTCTAGATTTAATGGCTCTTTTATATTTTTCAAGAGTTCTTTATCTTTTATTACTTGTTGTAACTTTTTCATTCTATTTTCGTTTATGATTCTCAGTTCTTCATCTTCCAATTTATGTTGTATTAAGAAGAAGCGATGATTTGGTTTATTATGTTTTTTGTTTTTGATAATTCACCAACGATAGCTAATTATCTGAGATGACTCAAAACATTTTCAATCTTGGCCGACATAACGAAGGATGGTGAGGATACAATCAATTCCGAAATTACAGATAGTGAGGTATCTAATAAGGACATCGATAGTGAAGATAGAATCAATTCCGAAATTACAGATAGTGAGGTATTAAAAAGAGAAATAGAATTCCTGAAGGTGGAACTTGAAAAGGAAAAAGAAGTCTCGGAAAAAAACTTGTCAAAGCTGCGATATCTTATGGCAGATTTCGACAACTATCGCAAACAAATAGAAAAACAAATGGAATCAAGAATTCAAGAAGATAGGGCTCAACTTTTCATAAAAATACTCAAGATTTATGATGATTGCATCCTGGCGCTTGAAACCCTAAAAAATGGCCAATATGATTCTACTGTTATTAGTGGCATACGTGGCATCATGACTAACTTTGAGGGTTTTATAAAGGATGAGGGATTGGTAGAAATCGAAACTATGGACACACCCTTTGATCCAAACGTTCATGATGCGATAGGTTTTGTATCTAATGAATTGGCTCCTGATAACACAATAATGGAGGTAGTGAGGAAGGGATATTTGTTAAACAATAAAGTTTTAAGGCCTTCTTCAGTCATTTTATCTAAAAGAACAGTTACAAATAAAGATATCAATGAAAAAGATAAGGAGTAGTGAAAAAAGATTATGGGTAAAATTATTGGGATAGACCTTGGAACAAGCAATTCTGCAGCTTCGGTTATGATTGGAGGAAAACCTACCATAATACAGGCAGCTGAGGGAACTTCAGTTGGTGGAAAAGCATTTCCCTCGTATGTAGCCTTTACTAAGGATGGCCAGCTGTTGGTAGGTGAACCTGCAAGAAGGCAGATGGTTACAAATCCTGAAGGTACTGTAATGGCGGCCAAACGCAAAATGGGAACTGATTTCAAATTTAAAGTGTATGACAAGCAGTACACTCCTCAGCAAATATCGTCGTTTATTCTGCAAAAAATAAAAAGAGACTCTGAGGCGTATATAGGTGAAACTGTAGACAAAGCAGTAATAACAGTTCCGGCATATTTTAATGATAATCAACGACAAGCAACCAAAGACTCTGGAGAAATCGCCGGCCTAGAAGTCGTAAGAATCATTAATGAACCTACTGCTGCGTCGCTTGCATACGGACTTGATAAAGTAAGCAAAGACTTGAAGATAATGGTATTCGATTTCGGTGGAGGAACTCTAGACGTTACCATAATGGAAATGGGTGGGGGCGTATTTCAGGTTAAGAGTACATCTGGTGATACACAGCTGGGTGGAACAGATATGGATAATTCTATTGTAGAATATATCATACAAGAATTTAAGAACCAAAGTTCTATTGAAGTTCGTAATGATAAGGCGGCAATGATGAGAATCAAAGAAGCAGCCGAAAAGGCAAAAATTGAGTTATCAAATGTAATGACCACTGAAATAAATTTACCATTCTTGTCCTATGATGCATCCACTGGTCCTAAAAATTTGGTCTTGACTCTTTCCAGATCAAAATTGGAAGAATTACTAAGACCAATTGTTGAAAGATGTAAGGCGCCCATGTTACAAGCCATCGAGGACGCAAAGCTAAAAGCCGTAGACATTGAAAAAATAATTTTGATTGGCGGTCCAACACGAATGCCCATTGTAAGACAATTCATTACAAATGTAATGGGAAAGGAGCCTGAAAGAGGTATTGACCCAATGGAAGCCGTGGCTATGGGAGCTGCTATCCAGGGTGCGATCATTGCTGGTGATGTAACTACAGATATTCTTCTGGTAGACGTGACTCCCCTCACGTTAGGAGTTGAGGTACTTGGAGGATTAAAAGAACCACTCATCGATAGGAATACAACCATCCCGACAAAGAAAAGCAAAGTCTTTACTACTGCTGCAGACTATCAAAACGCAGTTACTGTCCATGTAGTGCAAGGAGAAAGATCAATGGCAGCTGATTGTGTTTCGCTGGGTATGTTCAATTTATCGGGAATACCACCGGCGCCCAGAGGTATCCCGCAGGTAGAAGTTACTTTTGACATTGACGCAAATGGAATTCTTAATGTTACGGCAAAAGACCTAGCTACATCTAAGGAATCAAAAATAACAATTTCTGCAAATACTAAATTATCTAAAGACGATATTGAAAGGCTTAAGAAAGAATCAGAGCAATTTGCAGAGCAGGATAAAAAGAAGAAGGAAGAAGCTGAAGTAAAAAATGAAGCAGATAATCTAATTTATACTGCAGAGAAATTAACACAGCAGGATTTAAAAGATAAAATTAAACCAGAACAAATAGAAAAAGCGAATAACGCAGTCAAGGAACTGAGGGAATCTGTTACATCAAATAATATCGAAGAGATTAAAAAGAAAATAGAAGGCCTAAAAAATATCGTAGGTGAAATAAGTACCGAAGCTTACAGGGCTGCTGGAGCTGCAGCATCCCAACAAACTACATCATCTCAGAATTCAGATACTGCGAATCAAAGTTCAGATACTGCGAATCAATCTAACACCCAGCCATAACTTGATTGATCTGAATAGGCAAACCTGAATTGAATTACTTATTTTCAACCAATGGTATCTTACCATGACAACAAAGCGCGACTATTACGAAGTATTGAACGTTGACAAGAATGCTACTAAAGAAGAGATCAAGAATAATTATAGGAAATTAGCTCTCCAATACCATCCTGACAGAAATAAGAGCGCAGGTGCAGAAGAGAAATTCAAGGAAATTTCAGAAGCATATGCTGTACTATCAGACGAAGATAAAAGAAAAAAATATGATAAATATGGCCACCTGGGATCCGAGGAAGTCTTCAGAGGATCAGAATCTAATTTTGACGAGATCTTCAGAGATATGGGATTTGGCGGAATTAGAGATATATTTGAACAGTTATTCGGAGGTGGGTTTTCTAGCAGAAATAGAGGTGATCCATTTGGGTTTGGGTTTAATTTTGGAAGGACTAACAGGGGCGAAGACACAGTTATTGATTTGTCACTCACCCTTGAGGAAGTAATAAGCGGAAAGAATGAAACTATTGAAGTTCCATCATTAGAAAAATGTTCAGTTTGCAATGGAAGTGGTTGTTATCCTGGTACGAAACCTAAGAAATGCGCGTCGTGCAATGGTGTTGGACAAACAAAGAGAGTAATTAATGAAAATAGATTTTCAACTTTTGTTACTGTGGAAACGTGTAGAACTTGCAGAGGAATGGGGGAGATAATAGAAAAGCCATGCCGAAATTGTAATGCGGCGGGTAAGGTTTCAGCTAGAAAAAAAATTCAGATTGAAATACCACCGGGTATCGAAGATGGTATGACACTACAATTACAGGGTAGTGGAGTTTCTTATGAAAATGAAATTCCAGGAGACTTATTTATTCGAATTCATATTAAACCACATCAAAAATTTGAGAGACTTGAGAATGGAAATATACTTTATTCCCTGAAACTCAAATATCCAGAGTTAGTATTAGGAACAGAGATAATAATACCGACATTATATGGAAGTGAAAAGTTGAAAATTCCTGCAGGTACTCAAATTGATTCAATTTTTAGATTAAGAGGAAAAGGAATACCAATGCACGGACGGCATTCTAAGGGTGATCAAATTGTAAATGTAAAACTTGACATACCCACAAAAATTAGTGAAAGACAAAAATGGTTAATTAAAGAATTGGATGATACAAAAAATATTTAATTTGAAGAGCCTATAATATTTATATTTAAATAAATCAAGATAATGTGTATGTCAACTCCGTTTGATGAGTGGTTTGGACGACGAAGAACAAATTCATGGTTCCCTGACGTAGACGCCATGATGAAGGAAATGGAAAAATTGATGCAAGAAGCAGTCAAAAATATGGATCAAAACGTTCCGAAGAATCTCATAAGAGAACGTAAGCTTGATGACGGATCTACTGTCCGTGAACTGGGGCCAATCGTTTATGGATATTCATTTAAAATTGGCGAAGATGGCAAACCAATTGTCAGAAAATTTGGAAACCTAAACACTTTTCCAAGCTCCCTAAGTGGCAGGTTTTCAATCAGTGATCAGAGAGAACCTGTCGTGGATATCATAAAGGATGTTGACAAATTGAAAGTTATTGCAGAGCTACCTGGTGTAACTAAAGGAGATTTAAGGATAACTGCTAATGAAAACTCTTTATCGATAGAATCTGTTTCAGGAGAAAGAAAATATAACAAGAATATAGAACTTCCAAATAAAATTGAACCATCCTCAGGTAAATCAACATACAAAAATGGAATTTTAGAAATAACCTTTAAGCTAAAGGACTCAAAGGACCATGGTGTTTCTATCAATGTCGAATAAGTTAGGCTATTTTAATTTTCGTCTTCCGCACAGCTTCCTGTTTTAAAATTGATTTAATAACATATCATATAATTGAATATATTGAAATTATATCTTTATGAGTGCAGTAGAAGCCGTTGAAGTTACTAAAAAATATAAGGGATCATTATCCTTTGCCATAAAGAATATTTCATTAGATATTGAACCAGGAAGAATTTTCACTCTCCTTGGAAGAAATGGAGCGGGAAAAACTACATTTGTCAGAATCTGTGCAACACAGCTATTACCAACGTCTGGTACTGTAAAAATATTTGATAATGATCTCATTAAAGATACAGAAAAAATAAGAAATTATATTTCTATAGTGCCACAAGAAGGAAGGCCCCTACGTGCTCTTACGCCATGGGATCATGTCTATTATTGGCTAAGAATTCGAGGAGTAAATAAATACGAATCGTCAATAAGAGCAAAAAAGATCCTTCAAGAGTTTGAATTGTATGATACAAGAAATAAACTTGCCATGTATCTTTCAGGAGGAATGAAACAAAAAATACTAGTAGCGATGGCAATGGCTACAGAATCAAAGTTACTATTTCTCGATGAACCCACGATTGGCCTTGATCCTGTGTCCAGGCGTCAAATTTGGAAAGCAATCAAAGAAAAAAAGGATAGTGGAACAACTATCCTGCTTACAACTCATTATATGGATGAGGCAGAAGTATTGTCAGATGATATAGTCATTATAGACAAAGGAGTCGTTATCTCACAAGGAACACTGTCAGACATCAGGAAGAATATTAAAGAAAATATTAAAATAGAGATTTCAAAATCTGGCGTTGATGGTGAGGTTCTAAAATCATATGGCACTGTAGTTGATACTGGAACCGATATACTAAAACTATTCACTTTTGAATCCAACATTCAGGAATTATCAGCAATTGCAATAAAGAAAAATTTTTTCTTCAAGGTCTCGCCTATTACGTTAGATGACGTATTTGTATCTCTGGTAGGGACCGAAGCTAATAATTCTCGGGGTTACACATAGGATTTACTTTTGAGCATTAAGGTCGGGGTAGACTTTAGCTACTGAGTTCTTGAGATATGTATAATATTGTGTTGGCATTATCGTTCCATTTTGATTTAATATTAGATTGAAACTTGGAGTATCTGCATCGTGGTAATCCCATTTCCAGAAAGCAGAGGCGGTTATATTATTGTCTTTAAACGCTTGCAGCATGGCATCTGTGGTTTGCTGATCAAGACCGCTCTTTGCAGGATCTAGCTGAAATACTCCGTTAACTGGAGTTCTTACGACATTGTTCCATTCACCGACATAGAGTGGATCACCTGTCAGTTCACTAGCTTTTTTGAACAAGTCAAATCTTTGTTTTTGATATTGATCTCGGTCTGGATTCCCATATACGCTTATTTTAAACATTACATTTTCTTTATTTGTAGGAGCCATCTTGGCAAGATTTTCTGGTGTTAATTGAATCGGTCCTTTAAGGTCTACGGGAACATTCATACTATAAATTATGGTCTTATTAGTTAATGATCGTAATTCATCAGTTACGAATGAATTGAAATTTCCAATTTTTTCCCATTGATCTGAACTTTCTACATGAGGTTCGCTCAGAATTTCATATCCGGAAGTACTGGGATGCCCGTCTAGCTTTGTTACTATCTTTTTCCAATAGTCAGCGAAAGATGTCCAAGCATCCTTTCCTTGGGCATCCTTGATAGATCCATCCCAAAAATCAGACCACCACAGCTTTGCTACCGGTTGTCCTTCTTTACCCCCACTGTCCTTTGGGTATTTTTGTGAATTATTCTCAAAAAGGGACGCCGGAAAACCTGTTCCCCTCTTTTCAAGCCACGAGGAAGTATGCCATTGATGATTATCATAAATGACTTTAATGCCATACTTATCTGCGAGACTTGCTACCTGCTCTAACTCATTCATAAATGCTTGTGGATTTTTCTCATATGCTTCCCAATATAATAAGAACCTGGCGTGATTTAGTCCTGCATCTTTTAATGCCTTGAAGCTTTCTTCGAAATAATTCGCGGGAGGTAATGATGTATCGTTTCTGACTTGTTTTTGGTCGGTAACTCCACCCTTCATTACAACTCCAACCAAAGGAGTGTCTGGGGAGGATGATTGGGCAGAAGCAGAAATTAATCCAATTGCCATGGACATTATCAATACAAAAGTCACACCAAACAAGATAGATTTTGAGTGCCTTAAACTACTCATGGCAACTATATCGAATTTTAGTTTATTTATATATTATGAATTATCATTACTTCAAAGTAATAAGCGGTTAACGCCAACCCTAAAACTATTATTTGGGAATATAGTAATACCTAAAGAATACGTATTTGTAATTCGTTAAATGAGGATAAGTAATTGGATGCCATCTCTATTAGGTGATTATTAATGAAATGGAGTGTTTTAACTATTGGATTGATATCATTATTAATTGGCATAACAATAATTTCTATTTCTTCGATCCGTGTGCCAGACCCTCTTCATTCCACAAGTACTGTGTTTAATGGGAAAATAAGTAATGAAAGTCATGCCATTCTATCGCTGGAAGATGTACAAAGAGGAAGAAACATATCATTATCCATTACCCCCCACAATTCTTTAGAAATACTTAATATAAGGATTTTAAATCCAAAAGGAACGTTATTGTTTGATTATAATTCTTCACAACCGTTCTTTACTACAATTGTGCCACCAATGAGTGGTAACTATTCAGCAGTTTTAACTAATATCAATAAAAAGGACATCTACACAAATAGTATCTTTGGAAGTGCGATCCTTTTTGATAGTAATAGAAATCTAAAAATTGAAATTCACACAATTCTAATAGGCGTGATTATTTTGCTTATAGGTATTGCTACTTGCATTTATTGGATAATCTCAGAATCCTTTAAAAGGTTAAAAAGAAAAACAAGATACAAACAGGTATCTTAGGATTGGTACATTTAATACCAGAAAGTATAGACTACAAGCAATTTAGGGTATTCTGACAGCAAATCTTAGAATTACTTGTAGTACAATTAGCAAAATTTTATAGAACTTTCAAATTTTTACTAGAGTACATTTGGTGTTCTGAATAATTAAACTATTAGTGTAATGATTTTAATTCCTTTTGATATTCTTTCCCTCGGATCTTTTGATATGTTCAGTTAATTTCGTCATGAGTTTTTTATTAACTTTCTCTCCGTCAATTTTGCCTCTTAGAATTTCCATGCACCTACCCATCAAAAGCCCAATTGCATCAAATCCTTTCTCAGAAATTACCCTATCATTTTCATCTATTATCCTACTTATGGTCTTATCCACATACCCTTCAGTTACCCTTTCGGTTCCAAAAGCGCCAATTACTTGATCTACATCATTAACTTCTTTTTTCAATAGCTTTTCAAATATTATTGGAATAGATTCTTTGGATATTCTAGAATTATTTAATTGCATAAATAGGTAAAATAATACTTCGTCAGTGAGAATTGAAGTATCGTATCCTTCTCTCTCCAAACTAACTAAATCCTCCGTAAGTTTAGATATAACGAACGACGGGTTGATTGAGGTTTTTGAGATTATTTTTTCAAAAAGAGAAAAATATCGGGAATCAAAAATATTTTCAGCCAATGTCTTGTTAATGCCGTACTTCTTGCAAATTTGATCTACGACTAGGTTCCATGGTTTAGGTATGTTTTTAGATAATTCCCTTACCCTGTTATCATCTATTGAAATGTATGGGATATCTGTTTCTGGATACATCCTTGCTGATCCAGGTCTGGGTCTACTAAATACCGTAACACCATCTAATCTTGCAGAACGTGTTTCAGGAACAACACCCGAAAATGATCTTTTGATTCTATTTGATAATTCAATTAATACCGTATTTAGGGATTTTGTTGATCCACCTATTAATACAAAAGCATCATTCTTCTCCATTTTTAATTCAGAAGATATTGATTGGACATCCTCACTACTAATGCCATAGTTCGGTAATTCATCGGAATGAAATATTCCACCTATTCCATAGGATTTTACAAGGTCCGCCAATTCTCTTCCCAATCTA
Source organism: Thermoproteota archaeon (assembly GCA_046729135.1). Lineage (GTDB taxonomy): Archaea > Thermoproteota > Nitrososphaeria > Nitrososphaerales > Nitrososphaeraceae > TA-21. Next base: position 43,508 of record JBKPGB010000053.1, read on the forward strand.
ATTCCTGGATATGGTTCAAAAGATAAAATACCTCTAAAACCTCGCAAAACGAATGCCATAAACCTATTCTCATCACTGAGGATTTTCTTTACCACTTTTGAGGATGATCTTTTTATTAAATCAGTAACATCTGTAGTGTTGTCCATGATTCTTGATTCATCGATGTTACGCCCCTTTAGTTCTTTTGCAATTTGATTTAATCCGTCCTGTCTTTTTGTTTCGTATTCAATAACAAGGGCAAGCTGTGATAGTTGTTGGACACCTTTAACTTCTACAACTGATCCGTCGTTCATTGAGATGTTGACATCTTGTCTTATGCTTCCAAGCCCTCTTGACACTTTTTTTGTGGATCTTAGTAGTCGCCCCACAGTCTGCGCTACATTTGTTACAAAAGCTGGAGAATTGGAAATTGGATCAAGGGCAATTTCGATAAGAGGTATGCCTAGTCTATCCAGAGAATAAATCTTGTTCACTTCTTCACCATATCTGTCTTGTTCATTAATTATTCTGGCGGCATCCTCCTCTAGGCATATACTTTGGACACCTACTCTAATGCCATCAACATCCAAAAAACCGTTTCTGCCTACTAGTATTGTTCTTTGAAATCCAGTCGTATTTGAAC
>JBKPGB010000054.1:0-4998 GCA_046729135.1 Thermoproteota archaeon
GAAAGAATGTTTGTTAAATCCTATATCCAGCTTTGGCAAAGCAAAAACGACAATACTGTAAGAAGCCATGTGTTCTCTTATGATAGACCATGTTACCCTGGTTTGGACATACCAGGAGAACTCTTGCTCTTCCATCAGGATGGTAAAGTAGATGAAGAAATCTGGCCCATGATTCATTTTCATAAAGACTGTGAACTATCTTATCTTGTAATGGATATTCTATGTTCTATGGCCTCAGAAGTTATTCCAGAATGTTTAGGACATAACTATCCACTGTTTCTAGCCGATAAGAAGGCCAAGTATGTTCTTCAAGAAATGAAAACAGCATATCTGTCAACCGTTGGATTTGAAATGGCCAGCAGTGAGTTGGATCAACAAGTTCTATTTGAAGAAAAATTCAGAGATTTCAGATCAAAGATAGAGAATTCGAGGAGAGATAAACGATAATGACGCAGACAATTCCAAATGTTTTTGATAATGTTAATGGTAAGTTTGTTGCAAGACTAAGAGAAATATCTTCTAATACTAGAACTACAGCGGATGGAAAGGCCACCATTACATTTAAAACCGCAAGGATAGACGCAAGTTACTCGCCCGAGATTATAAGAAAGATCGAAGCTGGCAGGTTATTAGCTATACCAAATGTTATTGGTATTGATTCGAATGATAATTATTCCATTTACGAGGTTGCTGATATATATCCAATGCACTATAGTATGCTCACTCTGGACAATAAACAACCTGGTGTTATCAGGAAAGAGTACATGACACTAATTGAGAAGGGATGGCACAGCGGTTCAAGGAGCACTTGGATAGAAATTGTTGCTGCCCCTACAGGATATACAATGCAATTAACTGATGATAGAAATGGACCAAATTTTATAAGGAAAAACATTACTCCACTTACTGGTTCGGAGGTAAGCTTACTCAGTGATGAAACTATCCAGAAGTTTATCTGCTACAGTCCTAAAGATCCAACGTCCGTAGAAAATTATACAATAGGCCATCTATTAGGGGCAACAGATAATCAAATTCCTTTCACAGTAAACATAGAAAAGCTACTTCACTATCATGTTGGTGTATTTGCTTTCACCGGTTCTGGAAAGAGTAACCTCACATCCTTTGCAATAAGAAAAGCAATGAATTCACTTCCAGATGTCAAATTTGTAGTTTTTGACATATCTTCAGAATATGGAATAAACATTCTAGACTTACTAAGATCACTCCCCAGCCGGATAGTCCTAACAGAGCCATTACCTACTTATAGTAAGGATAATTATAATGCAGAAAAGGTAGCAGAAGATTACTTGGTGAGACATGTAGTGCCTGAAGCAATGATGGATTCTAAAAAGGAATTGATCAAGTCAATAGCACAAGTCATTACACAAGATAAAATAAGAACTCTCGCTATACCATCTGAATCTGAACAATTAATGCAGGAGTTCTCTACTTATGGAGGGCTCTTAAGATCTTTAGCTGATCTCACAAATGAAAAGTTCGGAGCGGCTGCTCAGAAAGTGCTTATACCCGCCGTTGTAAGCATGATAAAAAAATTCATGATTGAAAAAAAACTAAATGAAGATTCCCTTATGGGTCCAGATATAGCACCTCTCATAAAATCTATAATGGATAAACTGTCACAGGCAAAGCTAAGAGCAGATGCTGCTCTACTATCTGTTTTCACTAATTTGCAACTGGCAGTGCAAGATATTTCTCCAGGTAACAATGAAGATAACACCGATGGATATGATACAAAGAAACTTGTAGATGAAATACTAGATCCAAATATTAATTCTCCGAAGCTCTTTGTCATCAATCTTCCTGAGGCGGACGTTGCAAGATACTTTTGCTCTGAAATAATCAATCGCATCTTTAGAAAAAGGAAAAGCAAGTTCACTTTAATTCCTAGGATTGTATTTATTTTTGATGAGGCTCAAGAGTTTATACCAGCCGAAAAGAGAAAAGAAGATGGAACGGATATTTCCAGTCGAGCAGTTGAAAGGCTCCTAAGACATGGAAGAAAATTTAATTTGAACGGCTGGATAAGCACACAAAGAATTGCCCATCTTAACACCAATGCTTTACAACAACTTCACAGCTATTTTGTAAGCACAATGCCAAGGCCATATGATAGACAACTGATTTCAGATACTTTTGCTATTGACGACGCATTTGTGGATAGAACCCTTATGTTCCAGAATGGTGATTGGCTTATGACAAGCTTCAAGGCAACCAACACGCAGAACGTTCCCGTGTTCTTTCATGCTGTCAATAATGAAACTTCAATACTTGACTAACAACTTGCTTTACTATTACACTAAACGTTTAAGTCAATAAGAGCGATAGATTCCCATAATTATTTTCAGCTTGCTGCATTATTATAGGAATCAGTTTATCAATTTCTTCAAGTGGAATGTTAGATTTTCTTAGAATATTTCTAACAGCTACTCTAATCTCTGCTTTTACTTGTTCTTGATTAATCCAATCAATTGTAACCTTATTTTTCAAATATGTCGTTAGATTAATTGCAATTTTACGAAGTTCTTTGTCCGAATCAATATAGTCTTTTCCCATTGATACAATATCATAAAATGCAATCTCTTCATCAGACAGATTTAGTTTTTCCTCCCTTTTGCTCTCTGATGTCACTTCCTTCGCTACATCTTCTAGTCTCTTCATTACCGTCTCATAATCCTCAAATTTTGAATGGTAGTTATTAAGGGATCTCTCAATTCTAACTAGGAACGACTTTTGTTTTACAATATTTCGCTTGAATTTTGATTTTATTGCGTCATCTAAAAGCTTGTGGGCTAGCTCAACTTTGAGATTCTTTTGCGGAATTTTCCTGATTTTATCGATGTATTCCTTGTTAATGTCAATTTTATCCTCATCGTAGGTAACATTATAGGAACGAATTTTCTCATCTGCTGAAATGCCCAGTTCGACCAACTCCTGAACAGCATTTTCCTTTTCAGGAGGGGCATAACCGATACCAGCAATTGATTTTGTAATCATACGTCTCATTTTTTGAAAGAATCTGAGATGAGGTTCTACTTCAAGACACGCCGGGTCTGGCGTACAAACCGCATATGCCTTGGTAAGTTCTGCTACGTTTTGGATAAATTTTCTCTTCACCTTCTCATCTTCTAAAATCTCTTCCATAGCAGCATCAAGTAATTGGCTTTCATCTTCTTCGGATAGATTTTCAACTGTGCCTATATCAGATACAAAGAAGCTGAGAAGATCTTCATGTTTTTGTTGCATGTATAAAACAATCTCTTCCGTAGGTATCATTCCACCTTTAACGTCAGAAGTGTTGTATGCTCTAAACGCTCTTTTTAGATCATCTGTGATCCCAATATAATCGACAATCAAACCTCCGGGTTTATCTTTCCACACTCTGTTAACTCTTGATATTGCTTGAATTAGGTTATGATCCCGAAGTGGCTTATCAATATACATAGTGTGAACCAATGGTGCATCAAAGCCAGTTAGAAACATGTCACATACAATTAATACTTCGAGATCATTTTTTTCATCCCTGAATTTCGAAATTAAATCATCCATAGTCTTTTTATCTTTGTAGTGTTTGCTTACAATATCTTCTATTTGTTGTTTTTCAATTTTAGTTTCTTCTGAAAAAGATTTTGCAGAACCAGAAATAATACAGGTACATTTTGGAGCCTTTGGTAGACTTGAAATAACATTGGCATACCTTGCAGCTGCAAGCTTGGTTGAAGCTGCCAACATAGCTTTCCCCTTCACGATTTTCTTTTTCTCATTATAGTGATCTACAACATCCTTTGCAACCTCATTGATTCTATCGGGATCTTCAAGAAGAGTCTTAACGTCTGACCATTTTTTTGATAAATGCTCAACCGCATCAAGATCAAGTCCTTCAGTAATTTTATTGAAATCCTCTCCAATCATTTTGTTCAAAAGATGAAGCTGAACCAATCTTCTTTGACAGCTAATCTCCACTGTAGCATTATCCCTGACTGCATCATGGATCTTGTATGAGGAGATAATATTTCCAAATACATGTGTAGTAGACCTATCCTCTTTTTCAATGGGAGTGCCGGTAAATCCTATTTTAAGGGCGTTTGGAAGAGCTCTCTGAAGGTTTTGAGCCATTACCTTGTATTGAGAGCGGTGAGCTTCATCAGCTATTATTATTATATTTCGCCTCTTTGAAATAACAGGATACCTTGCCATCCCTTCTTTTTCGTCTTCTGTTACCTGAAACTTCTGAATTGTTGTGAAGATAATCTTACCGGCTGGAATTGATAATTTCTCTCTAAGATCTAAAATAGATTCACCTTCTAGTATTGCAGTTTTTGGCTTTGGGTATGGAAACCCTGCAACTTGAAAAAAATTGCCAAGTTGTTCATCAAGGTCTATCCTATCAGTTAGAATAAGAAATGTAGGATTTTCCAGCATCTCTAAATGTGATAAAATGTTTGTATACAGAATCATAGTAAATGATTTTCCGCTTCCCGTAGTGTGCCAGACAACGCCGATCCTATTTTCATTTTTTTGCGAGAATATGCGAATTGTTTGTTTTACTGCTTTATTGACCGCAAGATATTGATGTTGCTGAGCAATTTTCTTGACTGTCTTTTTTCCATCACTCTCAAACTCAAGGTAATTCTTGATAATGTCTAATAATGTAGATTTTTCAAACATAGATTTCTGCATTAGCTCCAATCTGTTGGCTATTTTCCTGTCAGGATTATCTGGATCGTTCCAATCTGAGAACCTTTCATAATGTGCCGTCATAGTTCCGTATTTGGCGGATGTCCTGTCACTGATTACTAGGAAAGCGTTATAATAGAATATTTTTGGGATAAATCTCTGATAACCAGTAACGGATAGCTGATGATATGCATCAAGTATTGTTGCACTTTGGTTTGTAGGATCTTTGTATTCTAAGAGAACTAATGGAATACCATTTATGAATATTGCATGATCAAGTATTTTTCTGTCTCTTATACACAT
>JBKPGB010000055.1:0-1317 GCA_046729135.1 Thermoproteota archaeon
ATTGTCCCAGAAGCTGGACCGGCTACTGTAACCTCTTGTCCAGGGTTTAATTCGAACGGTGGTGATGTCGCGGTGCAGCCTTGGGTATGTTTTATAACCACATTATTAGACATAAAGAAAGCGGTCAAAGGTGAATCGCAACGCCCAGCAGGTAGTAGTATCTTGTCTGGTGAATTATTAACTACTGTTGATAATATTTCAAATTTGCTGCCAGTCTTTACATTTGCTGGCGAGGGATGAGTGTCTTTTAGGTCAACTCCAGAGCCTGTTGCATTTGCTGTCGAGTTGGGTTTCAAAGATTGTGAGAATGCATCTCGATCTTCGTCCAATGAAAAACTGAGGATAGTAATAGTGATGAGTGTGACTAATAAGGGTAATTTGATATCCTGTTTTAATTTGTAAAATTGCATGAAGCATTATATTTACTGAACTATTTGTGCTTATCCCTAGCGTGTTCAGAAGTCTGAATCCATGCTTTTGCTCAGTTTTCCCTAGATTTGGAAGGTTTGTAAAAAAAGTACTCTATCTTCCTCACGTAGGCAATATGAAGGTTTGTCAAAAGCCAATGACGCGTTTTCTTTATATAATGAGAGGCGATAGATATTGATATGCAATGTCCAAAATGTTCAGCTGAGATGATGCTAAAGCAAAAGTACGATACATCAATTGATTACTGTCCATCTTGCGGGGGAGTATGGTTGGATAGGGGTGAAATAGACAAGTTAATCCAAGTCCAAACTAGCCACGAAGACGAACATTATAAAAAATACCATTATAGAAATGGAGACTATGATGACTATTATTATAATAATAGATATGGAAGGAGAGGATTTTTTGGTGACTTGTTTTACTTTTAAGACATCAGTGAGAATACAATAATTGTCCCTGAATTCTTATTAGGGATAACTTTGTTTACGCTCTAAGAGGACCAGAGTCAAAGAGACAGTATCCAAGAAGATTATTCATGGGTATTATTAAATTATCAAAAGATACTGCTTAGTTTTTAGTCTATAAAATCTTCATTTAATTTTAATATTCCCAAACATCATCTATTTCTATGAAGCATTTTCAAATAATCATTCTATTACTACTTGAAACCATTCTATTTATCTATCTGAGTTTTTCAACACTGCATGATTGGAATAATGATCTCGCATATGCAGAGTATCCCGACATCAGTGGTATAAAATGTGACAAGGTGGAGCATTTTAATTTTCATTATCATGCGCATCTAAATATTTTCATAAACGGTCTCTCTTATCTCGTTCCTGCAGGTATAGGTATCAAGCCACCTGAATGTATTTACTGGTTACACAC
>JBKPGB010000056.1:0-20185 GCA_046729135.1 Thermoproteota archaeon
ATAAACCCTGATCATATAAACTCAAATGCTTAATGATAATCTTAATGCATCTAGTAAATCATCCTAACTTGTTGCTTTTTTTATTTCATAAATCCATTTTTTATTTCATGTTTATTTATTTTAGTATACTATTTTCAACTCTAACCAGCAGTTTAATATAATTAGTAATTTCAGAATTTTTGATGTTTAATCGGATAATTTCATTTCTCCCAAGTGCAACAGAAATTATATACATGTTGGGATCTCAGGATTTATTATTTGGAGTCACCGATCAGTGTAATTATCCTGCCGAAGCAAATAACAAACCTCAAGTCATAAGGTCTGTTTTTGATTCAGAATCAATGACAAGTTTTCAAATCGAAGAAAAAATACAGGAACTTTCGCGATTGCAAAATGATTTTTTTATAATAAATTATGATCTGCTAAAAAAAATACAGCCGGATCTTATTATTACTCAGGGATTGTGCGATGTATGCTCGCCTAATAAAAAACAAACATACGATGCGATTAAATTCTTGGATTATAAACCTCATAGTCTTGTTCTGGATCCGCATACCGTGGATGATATAATGCAAAATATTTTGGATATTGCTAAAACTGTTGGTAAGGAGACAGATGGCTCACAGATTAAAGTCTCTTTGACGAAAAAAATCGAAAAGATCTCTGCTACTAACAAGAGTAATAAACCAAAGGTGATTTGTTTGGAATGGTTTGATCCATTCTACATTTGTGGACACTGGGTTCCTCAAATGGTTGGAATTGCTGGAGGAATTAATGGAATCAGCAAGATTGGGGAGAGGTCTCGTAAAATAGACTTGAGCCAAATAGCTCAATTCGATCCTGATATACTAATTCTTTCACCTTGTGGATTCGATCTTCATAAGGTATTGCAAGAATACGGTTCTTTACAAAAAAATAATCAATGGAATTCACTTAGAGCCGTTCAAAATGATATGGTCTTTGCAGTAGATGCTCTCTCATATTTTAGTAGACCTAGTCCGAGGATTATTACGGGTATTGAGATACTTGCCAAAATTATTAATCCAGATTCCTCTGTAGATTTAGTAGTTCCACCAAACTCCTACAGTAGATTGAAAAAGAATCCAAGTATATGATTAAAGGAAGACAGAGTTATTGTTAGGTAAGGGAAACTTCAATGTATACGTCGTCAGGAATTTTAAGTCTCATCAACTGTCTGATTGATCTATCATCTGCTCCTAAATCAATTACCCTCCTATGAATTCTTAGTTCATATTTATCCCACGTGTTAGTGCCTTGTCCACAAGGTGATTTTCTAGTAACGACTTTCATTTTTTTAGTGGGAAGTGGATGTGGCCCCTTAAATTTAATCCCATTTTTTTCTCCAATACCCTTTATCTCATGACATACATTTTCGAGCATAACAAGATTAGTACTAGTTAATTTAATACGCGCTTCCTGAGTCATAAATTGGACTCACTTCTTGGTGCTTGGGTCGTATTTTTCTACAATAGATTTAACGACACCAGCAGCTATTGTGGTTCCCATATCTCTCAGTGCAAATCTGCCAATCTCTGGAAATTCTTTGAATGTTTCTATAGCCAATGGCCTAACAGGTTTTATCCTCACAATTGCTGCGTCACCAGTTTTTAGAAACTTTGGTTTTTCTTCAACAGCTCCACCTGTTTTTGGATCAATTTTTGCTACAAATTCAGATAAGGTAGCAGCCACCTGTGCGGTATGGGCATGAAGTACGGGAGTATACCCCGGAGCCATTGCAGTTGGATGATGAATAATTATTATTTGTGCCTCTAATTCTCTTGCAGCATTTGGTGGACTATTTACGGGCCCGATTACATCTCCACGCTTAATTGACTTTTTATCTACACCTCTCAAATTAAATCCAATATTATCACCAGATTCTGCGGAATCCATCTGAGTATGATGTGTTTCTATTGATTTGACTTCTCCAATCACGCCAGATGGCATTACAATGACTTTGTCATTTGCCTTTAGAACTCCTGTTTCGATCCTGCCAACTGGTACTGTACCAACCCCCGTTATTGAGTAAACATCTTGGATTGGTATCCTAAGTGGTTTCCCTAAAGGTTTTTCTGGAGGTTCGAAAAGATCGAGAGTTTCATTTAAAGTGGGTCCTTTGTACCAAGGCATGTTTTCAGATTTCTTGACTAAATTATCGCCCTTCCAACCTGAAACAGGAATAAAGCTTATTTTTGAAACATTATAGCCTACTAACTTTAACATTTTTTCTACAGTTTCTTTGACTTCATTGTAACGCGCTTCTGAATATCCCGAATCATCCATTTTATTCAACGCGACTACGATTTGCCCTACACCGAGCGTCCTTGACAAAAATGCATGCTCTCTTGCCTGTCCTCCAGGATCAGTAGCTGCCTCGGTCTCTCCTGGCTTTACGGATACCACAAGAATTGCAACATCGGCTTCCGATGCCCCAGTTATCATATTTTTGATAAAGTCTCTATGACCAGGAGCATCGATTAGGGTGTAAAAATATTTAGAAGTTTCAAATTTTTGAAAAGCTAAATCTATTGTAATTCCTCTTTCTCTCTCATCCTTTATGCTATCTAATACCCAAGCGTACTTGAAAGTATCACCTTTTCCAGTTTCTTCAGATTCCTTGGCAAACGAATCAATGGTTCTTTGATCAATGACACCCATATCTACTAACAAATGACCAACAATAGTTGATTTACCATTATCAACGTGACCCACAACCACAAGATTCATGTGTGGTTTTTTACTTGCACTCATTAGATTAAAAGCGATAATAGGGCTTTATTTGTATTTCGTTAAATACAATACAATTTTGTCGATCTAATACATCTTCACTAGTTACTAGTCGAGGTACTATCCAAAATGTTCTAGCTATTCAATTTCCAAAATCTATAAATTCTATGCCCTGTCAAAATCATCTTCAATTCTTACAATATCGTTTTCATCAAAGCTACCATAAGAAATTTCTAAAACAATACAAACAGAATCGATCGCTTGAATTCTATGCTTCGCACCCGATGGAATAATGATACTGTCCCCTTCATTGAGGGAAGAGCGTTCGTTCTGCACTTCTACCGTAGCAGAACCCTTAACTATTTTCCAAAATTCCCTTCGCTTATTGTGATATTGAAGACTCAACCTAGAACCAGGCTTAATGTAAAGTAGTTTAACGGTGCATCGTTCATTCTCATTGAATTTTTCAAATGATCCCCATGGGCGTTCTTCCGAGTAAACTTCCACAGAAAAACAATGGAAAAGTATAATTTAATTATTGTCATATTATTTATAGTAAAAAATATACAACAGTTATTTTAATTTACGATTATTGCCAAAATCTTCAATGTGTATTTGCAATAATCATGGCGATTGCAAAGGATTGATAATGGAGGAAAAAATGTTAAAAAATTTTTGTTCCTGTAATTGTCATGATAGCAGTTATCAACTCATCCGAAATTCAATTGCATTTAATAATATTGAAAATGCTAGCAGTTATGGCATGAACCAAAATATGGATTACTAATTCATGGTTCTAAAATCAGCTCATTAACCTGATGATCTACAAATTAAATGAAAGTTATGTCGTAAGATAATTCAAATAGATGATGTAACTAAAAGGAAATTTTGGTTATTGTGCAAAATATTATTCAATTATATATCTAATTTTAGGAACAGTCTAGCTACTGCACGGAGATAAGGATTTTCTTTCCATCTATTTCAACTTCTTTATATTCAATGTCCTCTAATTTGTCAGGGGTTATGATTACCTTTTTTACTCTGACGTAGTACGCCAATTCCTTTTTATAATTTTCAAGTGATAATGAATCGTCTGGATCTAATTTTGATATATGGGCAAAGGCCAGTATGTCTGTAGGAACAAAGCCCCTTTCCTTTCTCAATTGTTGTATATTTCTGGCAATATCCTTCACAAGACCCATCGATATCAATGTGCTATTTCTAGTAGTATCAATAAACACAGCAATATCCTTCTGCTCTGATTCCACCATTATGTATGGTGTTTTTCCATCATAGCTAAATTCTACATCATCTTTTGACAGTTCAATTTCACCAGACGAATATTTTAAATTGAAATTTCTATCTGACATTAATTGCGCAAACAAATCAGCATAGTCAATTTTCCCAAATGCATGGAGGGCTTTTTTTAGATCGTTCCTTAATCGAGGAGCAATTTTATTTATCCTAGCCTTCGCATTTACGGTAACAAGATTCTCCGTAAATAGAGAATTAACCTTTTCAAAAAAATTACTAAAATTTATTATCTTAACGTCGATATAGATTGTATTGAGTTGCTTCCTTAATAATTCTGATAACTCATTTGATTCTAGAATAGATTTATCTTTTGTGCAAATAATAACCTTATTAACAGGCCATCTTCTTTTAAGTCTCGCCTTCATTCTGCCTGCGTTAACTAAAGAAATAATTTCTTTTGACTTGTCTACAGCCCCTTCAATTTTATTATTTATCAATTTACCGTTAAAGTTTGGCCAAGATTCAAGTAAAACGATATCTTTGTTCTTGAAACAGAGCAAATACAAATTATTTGTAATGAAAGGACAGTACGAATGAAGAATGATGTCAATTTGTGATAAAGTATACCCAAGTACTGCATATATCACGTGTCTTCGTTCTATAGTTTCCATATTGTCATCCCATATATCATCCCTAGTCATAGGAACGTAAGTTTGGCTGAGATTATTAATTATGAATTCTTCCAAGACTTTAGCGCCTTCGTTAAATCTACAAGAATCTAGTGCTGATGTTACTGTTTTGATCAATGATTGTAATTTCGATAAAATCCAAGCCTCAGTCAGAGTAAAAAATTTACTTTTTACGACAGAATTAATGTCTATCTTTTTAGTATCAAATTTATCGTAGGTACTATTCTGAATTAAGTAGACATGTAAATAATAGAGAGTACTTAGCACCTGGTATGGCCTAGAAGACATTTCACTCAAGCTAAAGTTTAAAGAATCAATAGGAGAAGACTTCCACATAAAATAAAATCTTATTGCGTCAACCGAGTTTTTAACCAAGAGATCATTTGCGTCCAATACATTGCCAAGGCTTTTACTCATTTTATTTCCTTTTTCATCTAAAATATGCCCCTGAAATAGAAACGATTCAAAAGGTGATTTCCCTTCATTTTTCATTATTACATTTTCCATAAGTAATGTATATGCCCAACCCCTTGTTTGATCTATTCCTTCAGTAAGAAATGCAGCAGGTATTAGGTACTCGTATTCAGCATCTGAAAATGATGCATAAGGAGAAGCGCCACTATTGTGCCAAGTATCAAGAACAAAAGATTCTCGAATCATACGGTTGTGACATTTTGAACAATTAATAACGATATTATCGATCCATGGTCGGTGCAATTCAAATTGTTCTCCATCAGGTAGCTTTGATGCCCTCTTGATTATTTCATCCCTAGAAAACAATGGTTCTTTCAAGCCGCATTTACTACAGATCCATATTGGAAGAGGAGTTCCCCATACTCTTTCTCTTGATATGCACCATGGTACCTGTTCCTTTATTATTTCCAAAAATCTGTTTTTTGGAGATTCAAAAAAGAAATTAACATTTGAAACAGCAGTAATTGGTTTATCCCCAAGTTTATCAATCATGTAAAAATATTCTCGTCTCGCAAACCAAACAACCTTGTGATTTGAACGCCAACAGGTTGGATACTGATGTTTGATTCTCCCTAACTTCAAATAGGCTCCGGCTTCTTTCATTTTTTCAACTACCAAAAGATCCGAGTCACGCACGAACTGTCCATTAAATATTCCTGCTTTCTCAGTGAATTCCACTCTGTCATTAATGGGTACAAATATCGGAACATCGCGTTTGACCGCTATATCAAAATCTTCTTGACCATTGGCAGGGGATAAATGCACTAATCCACTTCCAGTACTGGCATCCACGAAATTTTCTGCTACTACAAAATGTATCTTGTTCTCATCGCTTAGTTCTTTGAGCCCTGGAATTAATCCCAATAGTGGATGGATGTACTTCTTCCCGTCAAATTCTACACCCTTAACTACCTTCTCAATTGTAAAATTTTCAATATGAAGCTCATTCATCAAATAGTTTAACCTGTCGTGTCCCACAATCCACTTTTCATTTTCGAGTGAGACGTAAACATAATCAGACTCAGGATTAACTCCTATCAACTCATCGGTAACTAATGTAAATGGCATAGTTGTCCATACAATTAAGAAAGTGTTTTCATCCCTTAGTCGCATCTTGTAGTAAAAAGATGGATCCTCTAGAATTTTGTATCCTTGATTGACCTCTGCATTACTCAGTGAAGTCTGACATGATGGACAATACGCAACTACTCTAAACCATTCTTTAAGTATACCCAGGTTCCATGCCTTCTTTAGCACTTGCCATTCCCTTTCTATGTAGTTATCAGTGTAAGTCCAATACGCTCTTTCATAATCAAACGAAATTCCAAGGAGGCAATCGACTTTGATCCACTTTACCGCATTGTATTTGATTAGCTGCTTGCATGCTTCTACAATTTTAGTAATGCCAACTTTTTTAATATTGTCGGCTTTACTTCCGGTCAATCCCAGATTTCTTTCTGCCTGTAATTCAACAGGCAAACCTTGTGTGTCCCAACCCGCACGGAATACGACCTTATATTTCTGCAGAGTTTTGTATCTGAACCATACATCCTTGATGATACGCCCTCTAAGATGACCTACATGTGGTTCACCGTTAAGCGTAGGTGGGCCCTCAACATAACCTAGTATTTTTTTGAATGATGATAGCTCTTTGTCGATTAATGATTGCTGATCAATATGATTAAGGTATGAATTGACCTGGAATTCAATTTCCTTTGGATCATATTTGGCTACTAACTTCATTAATGCCAACGTCAGTTCTTTTCACTCTTTTATAATTTTATCAAATATCTATTTTGAATAGTTCACCTTTGAAAAACATCAGTTATTCTAAAAGGTAAATTCAATTATGGTATTCTGAACCTTTTCGAATATAAATAGCGCTTAACAAGAAAATAACATGATAACAAATCGAATACTCCCTTCTATTAAACAGACGCCCGATCAGTGTATCGTGATGGTGGAAATTCCTAAAGGCAGTAATATAAAATATGAATACGATACGAAAAGTGGGTTCATCGTAGTAGACAGAAAGTTGTTTACTGCAATGTATTATCCATGTAACTATGGATTTATACTGAATACACTTGAGAAAGATGGAGACCCCATTGATGTACTAGTTCTCGGTGAAACGCCATTTGTACCGTTATCTCTAATAAAAGTAATACCCATAGGCATACTACAGACTGAAGATGAGGAAGGTCATGATTCAAAAATAGTAGCCATACCAACATCGAAAATTGATCCTAGTTATTCTACCGTTAGTGACATCAAAGATGTGCCACAGCACTTGAAGGACCAAATAAAACACTTCTTTGAACACTACAAAGAATTGGAGAAAGGCAAATTTGTAAAAATTTTAGGATGGGAAGGAAGACAATCGGCCATAAAAAAAATATCAGATGCCATAAACAGCTATATGAAACAAAAGGAAAATTAAAGTGCTTTAAACTGCTCGCTCCATCTCAGGTATGCCCGGATCATGTACAAACTTACACTTGGTCTTCTCATTTTTAGAATTTCTTTAAAATCAGATTCAGTTATAGGTCTAGTATATGCGTCACTGTCTAATCCCTTCCCACTTTGGAATAACTCATCTACAACACGCAATTGAACAGATTGACATATATCCTTTACATCGCTCCCGCTATAGCCATCTGTTAATTTTGCAAGATCCTCAATTTTCAAAGAAGACTCCATATGTAATCTTTTTGTGTACTGACCAAATAAGTGGGTTCTGGAAGCCCTGTTTGGAAGTGAGACATAAATCCTTTTTTGAAACCTCCTAAGGAAACCTGCTTCCAAACTCCATGGTTTGTTTGTTGCACCAATGACATACAACTTTGATTCTCGCGATTTTCCATTTATCCCATCCATTTCTGTAAGGAATTGATTTTTGACTCTAACTTCACCTCCAACTTCGCTGTTTCTATTACCCAAGAGTGAGTCTATTTCATCTACAAAAATAAGAACAGGAACACCCTCATTATCATGTAACTTGCGAGCCATAGAGAATAATTTTGAAACATTTTTTTCTGCCTCACCGAGCCATTTACTCATCATTGAAGCGGCATCGACATTTATGAAATAACCATCGATTTCCGCTGCTGCTGCTGCTGCGAGTAAAGTTTTTCCACAACCCGGCGGTCCAAATAATAAAATCCCTCTAGCCCAGCCTAATGGAAGTAAATCGGGCCTGATAGTTGGATAAACTATTGATTCTCTCATAGCCCTCTTTGCATCCTCCAAACCAATTACTTCATTCCAAGATACCTTTGGTTTGTCGGTCATTAGTAACTCTTCAAAGTCCAAATTATATCCTCCCTTCGGCTCACTCTTTCTCTTTGCTGACTGCATGTTGTTAAGAATTGAATTGGTGGGATTTGCTGGTCTCTGATCAAATTGTCCAGCCTTAATAGTATCAGAATCGTATAATGGATTTGACATCTGTAGTGCTTTGATTCTATTTTGGTAAGAACTTGCTCGTTCCATGTAAATTTTATTCAATTTATAATCAGGATAGATTTGTACTAACTTCACTAATGCTTCAACAGCTCTCTGATAGGCACTTATTGCTTGCTCATTGGAACCCTCCGAATCTAATCTAATTGCCTGAGCAGCATACTTGCTGGCACTATTCTCTAGTTCCTGTGGAGCTAAACTCATATACTCATTAAAATTCAGAGCATTTCTTTGAATTATTGCATTGTGAATCTATATTGTGCAAGGAACAAAATAAATTGAACAAAGAGTAGGAAGAATTATTATACTTTTGTCCAAAAGAATAAAAAAATATATCGTAATTGTCTCAAATTACTATTTTGTCATTAGTACAAACTTGTTTTGAATAATAAATTCATCACTTTGAATTTGGAGCCAGTTATCGATTAATGAGAAAGCCTTGGAAAATATCATCTACTTTATAACATGATGCATTTCCAGCTTTACATTTTTTTTTGTTTTGTCCAATCAAATTGACATCTTGATTTACGTCTAAATATAAAAAAAAGTGCATATGATTAAGCGTCCTAATGATATACCAAATTATCTTGATCTAGTAGCGAATCTAGAAGAATTTGGGCTATCAAAATATGAATCGATGGCATACATAACGTTAGTGTCAAGAGGAACTTTAGGAGCCAGTGAGATAGCTTACTATTCAAATCTTCCTAGAACAAAGATTTACACAACTCTAAAAAAATTAGAAAGAAAAAAACTATCCACAATTTCAAGTCAAAAACCAATGATAGCATCCGCTACGCCGCCTAGTGAGGGCTTTGGAGAAATTATTACATTGGAAGAAAGAAGATTGGCGAGCATGCGTAGCATTTTAAATAGTCTGAAGAAATTGAGAGAACAGGGCAAAAAATCGTATGAAGAAAAAAAATATTTGATTCTAGAGCCTAATGTAGTGGTACAAAAAATTGAAGAGTTGATTTCATCAGCCAAATCAAACATAGATTTGATTCTAGATTCATGGGGACGAAATGTAGTTTTTCAATGTAAAACTTCTTTATCAGAGATCGCCAGGAAAGGAGTAAAAATCAATATGCTACTTGGAATCGAATCTATTTACAAGGATAGTGCTGAAATGTTCCCAAACGGGGTAGAAATTAAGTCGGATAATGTTTCTGGGAATATATTAATTTTCGACTTTAAAAAAATTGTTTTTATCGATAGCACTAATGGAAAAGCCTCATTGATATTCACTACAGATCCTTTCGGTTTTTCATATATCAAATTATTTGATGAAAAATGGAAAAAAGCTTTAAGGATAAATCCCGGCATGCTGACCAATAAAATTCCAAAAGGCGCATTAACCTTATACAAAATGGTAGAAAACGAACTTTCACAGATTTTACTTGAGCTATCACTCAAGCACGATGATAATTATACATACCTAATAGATGAGATTGAAAAATTTGACAACGAGATAAATTGCAAAAGTATTGAAGAAATTGTAAGTACCATAGATTATGCTCTACGAATAAGCTATTCAGGTTATCTAAAATACGAGGGCCAAAACAACATGTTACAGCTTCATTTTGATTCAAAAGAAAAGTCAGCTGTACCTTGGGCATTAATTATTACGGCTTATATTAAGAAGTTTGGAAATGATGCAAAAATCATTTATGATCACAGGGAAATAAAAGCAAATACTATTTACATAAAGCTCATATATCCAAGCGTGATTCATGTAAATTAAACATTACTAGATATAGTATTCATCGATTAAATTTGATTTCTTGTAATCTTTGTATCTATAAGTTTTTTATATCGGACACGTAATTTGTTACCACAAATTGAACAATCTGATATTGCTGAAGGATATCCCCTGCCACAACTACTACAAAACTTGGTCCATTTTCTTGTCTCTCTAATGCCTTTTGTTCCCAAATTAAGTAATCCTATAGACATAGTTTTTGCTAAATTGCAGAGTGCAAAGTCATCGGTAACTAGCGTTACATTGTAATCCTTTGCGAGGGCAAGAATTGAAATATCAGCGTCAGTAAGTCGGGTCTCGCCTGTTTGTTTTGCCATAGTTTTAACCAATTTTACCATATTATTGGTGGGCTCAAATATCATGATTCTCTTGCTTAATACCAGACTCTCCAAACTTGAAAGTTTGTTTTGAATGTGGGATATCTCTTCAAATACCAATCCTGTAGTAATACAAGTACAGCTAGAATGCAAATGAAATCCTTGATAAAATGCTGTTGCGTCCAACGCAAATTTCGATTCTGCCCTAGAATCCAAGTTTTTCAATCTGTCTTACTCCCCTTTTACCAATACGTAGGAATACTCCGTCATATGGATATTTAGAAATTGTGATATTACTTTTTGAGCTGGAATCAAATACTTGTTGGCCATCAATAATTATTTTGGAATCGTCAGTCGAGCTGATTACAATATGCTCAAGCTCAAGAATTAAAGCAGGTGTTTTATTAACCGGAGCAATAGGTAATATCATAACACAATTCATATTTTCATGAACTATAGGTCCACCCAAAGAAAGAGCATGCCCGGTTGACCCTGTTGGAGTAGAGATTATTACTCCGTCCATTTTTTGTGATACTGGATAATCAAATACGTTAATAGTAATTGTAGGAGTCTTGGTCAAATTTGTTCTTGTTATAACTACATCATTTAGGGCAGCGCCAATCATTTTACCATCAACATGTGCCTGTATTCTTAGCCTTTTATCATAAAAATAATTTTCATTGAAAATATCATGCAGCTGCTGTTCAATGGGTTTTGTATTTGCTTCTGCCAAAATCCCTCTGGTTCCTCCAATGTTTAGGCTGAAAACTGGGGTACTGTTTCTTATCATTCTAAATGCACGAAGAGTAGTACCATCTCCACCTATTGCAAAAACTAGATCAAGATCAGTATTCATAAGTTCTGCAGGTTCAACCTGATAAGTATTATTCACATCTAAAGGTTCTAATGAGAATACTTTGATCTTTTTTTCGTCCAATGATTTTGCGATATATCGTGCAGCATCCTTTGCTAAAGTATTTTTGATTTTTGTAATAATAGCAGCTCTACTGATCTGAAGCACCAATTAACAAGTTAGTTCCTAGCATGACTTAAATGCATTTTTGTTCGTTATTATATTATCCACACGAATAAATATCCTCTAATTATTTCGTTTTATGGGCCGATAGCTCAGCTTGGCGGAGCGTTCGACTGATAATCGAAAGGCCGAGGGTTCAAATCCCTTTCGGCCCACATTAAAAGTCATGTATTTATTTCGTAGATGGATTACAAATATTGAAATTTGCATTGGAGTTAGAGTTAGAACAAGAACGGGTCTTGACACCTTATGACAATTTTCTATATGCGTTGAAGGCAAAGGAAACAAAAAGACAGTATCCGCATAGACTTGACAAATTTTTATCATTTATGGGTTTTAAGGGAACCATTGAAGAAAAGTGCACCAAACTTTATGATTTTACCAGGAAAAATGATGCAAATGTGATACAGTCATGCCTAATCAAATTCATAAATTATCAGAAGAAAAGGATTGAAGACAAAGAGATTTCAGAAGGGACACTTGTCAACTACATGAAGGCTATCAAACTTTTTTACTCAATGAACGATATTATCATAAACTGGAAAAAGTTGGGTAAAGGTATACCTGCTGAAAGACACAACGCAGATGATAGAATACCAACAATGGAAGAAATTAAGAGATTATTAGAACATCCTGACAGGAGAATAAAACCCATTGTTTACACGATGTTAAGTGCTGGGTTTAGGGTTGGGTCATGGAATTATTTGAAATGGAAACATATTATTCCTATGAAAAGTAACAAGGTTGTAATAGCGGCAAAAATAATTCTAATAAATACCAAAATCAATAACAGGAAATACTATTCGTTTATCACACCTGAGGCCTATTCTTCTCTAAAGGATTGGATGGAATTTAGAGCATTGCATGGTGAGAACGTATCCGGAGAATCATGGCTTATGCGTGATACTTGGGAGAAACTTGACAGGGACCACAGTCACAGGATAGGTCTAGCAAAGTTGCCTAAAAAGTTCGGCAGTCAGGCAATTGGCAATATGATTGGTGAAGCGTGGAGGATTCAAGGCGTGAGGGACCATTTAGATGCATCTGATAAGACCAAAAAGAGGCATGAATTCAAATCTACTCATTGTTTCAGAAAGTTCTTCGAAACTAAGTGTCAGTTAAAGATGAATCATAACCATATTAAACTGCTAATGGACCATTCTCTGGGAGAAAGTCAAAACTATCACCGCCCTGTAGAACAAGAATTACTTGATGATTATTTGAAAGCAATACCACAGCTTACCATTAATGAAGATAATCGTCTAAAGATAGAAAACGAAAGATTACGAGGAGAAAACAAGTACGGCGAATATATTATCAAAGGAAAACTTGAGGAGAAAGATAAACAGATTAAGGAATTAATGAAAAAACAGGAAAAATACGACGCGCTGATTCAATCCTTTATTGACTCTGGACAGTTGAAACCAAATTGAGTGCACTAAAAATATGCTGACCATTTACACTATGGACTTTAATGCATTATACGTTTCATTTTGTAATTTAACTATATCTTGCATCAATCCATAAAACCACTCTCTAATCATGGGTTTTTTCATATCCTTACTTAGGATTAGCGACAAACAAAATTTAGGTTTTGTTGATACAGGACTAAATGATTGCACTTGACTTATGGAAGAATAAAACCTTGCTCTATCATTAAATAGCGTGTGAAATTCATAATCATAGAAAAGATGGAAATAGTAGAATGCTGTAATTTCGTTTGCAAACAATTTCTCAAGATAATGTGACACACGCATTACGAACTCTGTTGATGACCCTATTGACTTAGAGAAAGCATATTCCAGTGGATTTAGTATTATCGTTAATTCTTTTATTTTATTCATTAGAGCATACACTTGTCGCGGCTCTGGTCTATCCACAGCATTATCGTAAAGTTCCAAGGAAACTTTCTTGTGCCGTTTATTTCGGCCCTCATATCTGTATGTTATTTCTGATGG
Source organism: Thermoproteota archaeon (assembly GCA_046729135.1). Lineage (GTDB taxonomy): Archaea > Thermoproteota > Nitrososphaeria > Nitrososphaerales > Nitrososphaeraceae > TA-21. The sequence goes on from JBKPGB010000056.1 coordinate 13,701, forward strand.
ATAATTAAGCCAAACGTACACGCCACCATCGACGAATTGCCCCATTTGATGGCGAGTTTGTAAAACTATTTCTTTTAGACTATCATGCAGTTCTTTATTTCCACCCCTAATTACAGAAAGATTATCTGAATTACTCATGCGAAGTTCTTTATCTAGAATGATATCGAAATTATAATATGAAAAAATGTGAAGGATATCTTTTAGGATTTGCCATTTTCCAAAAATTAGTGGAAGTTTATTTCGATAATTAGATGCTATTTTATCATAATATTTTGTAAATGGAATTTTACTATAGTATAGACCTGACTTTAGTTTGTCCATGTCATAGAAACGTATTAGACTAAGTGCTAGTATTATTCCAAACAAAGATAGCTCATAAGTTTTTCCGGATTCCGGAGCACTCTGATTGCTTGTTACTATACTATGAAAAAGAAAATCCTGATATTTTTTATTTTTGCCTTTTCCAATAACATTTTGGTAAATATATTTGGTATTTTCAATGAGTGGCTTGTAGGAATCTAATGTGCATTCTGATAAGCATACCTTGACTTTAGATTCGCTTTCATCGGTGTATTCACTCACTTTTTCAAGAGTCTAATAATTAAATCCACAACCCTTTATTACATTTTCGTACTGTCTGTCTTGAATATTCTCAAGTTTTTGCACTTCGGCTTGCTCGTCATCCCGGATTATTATTTATATAAACCTGAAATAGTACACTTTTACTGGACTACTGCGACTAGGGTTTCAGAATAGTTCGGAATATTTACTCCGTTTCTTTGATATCTTAATCTTAACTGTTCATTGTGTCTTTTTTGCAATTAATTTGTATTGGACAACGTACTCGTATAAACTTTATAGTTGTCAAGTATCGTTCCAGGGGATAGAATATTGGCCGTACTCAGTAGTTATTTCATCTAGTCTATTAGGATATATAATTTCAGGAATTGAGGCTTAATAATCATAGTTAACTGTCAAAAAGACTATTTCTAGAGGAACGTAATTTCACTCCTACACGTATAATTGGAGCATCAATAGTTAATAATTTTCGTCAAGCTGCTCCAAATCTTCCTGTTCGAGTTCAGTTAAATCTTCGTCAAGCTCTTCTCTTTCCTCAACAGGTTTGTATGGAATATCAGCTTCGCCAGTAAAATTACACACAGGACACCTAAACTCAATTGTCTGCCCTTCTAGGTCCAGTGGAAATTGTTTTGTAAAAATTTCATCACATTTTGAGCATACCAATGTTCCTTCGATGGTGTCAGTACTAAACTTATGCGATTGTAACAGGAATAGACCCTTGGTCATTAATGATATTTTATTGAAAAAATCCTTTATAACGGTTATAACAATCTAGGGGTTACTGAAGTATATGAAGCGACGATATAACTAAGTTGACGGACCTAATTGCACTTTCCAGCGTTTTATCTTTCTTTCGTCTTCACTGGGCTGACATGAGCTGTTGTCCTCTTTATTTTTTTTGTTTGACATAAATATGTAATGTCGGATGAAAAAGATAAAAGATTAGTAGATTTTTTGGAGAACGGCAAAGACTGGGAAAGAAAGCAAACAAATATTCCGGGATTTTTCTCATAAGGCTACCACAATTTCGGAGCCGGCCAGCATGCATTGGAATTGAACTTGATGTATTTAATCGTGCGGGAGGCGGAAATAGGAGGAGAGGTATTATCCTTAGAACCAACCAGGAGCTTCAGCAATTGGTAGATATAGTTAGTAACAAGAAGCTTAGTGAATTGACTTCGTCAATTGAAAAGGTAAACCCCGTACAGCAAGCGAGTATGGGAGCAAACATAGACAACGAAATATTTGAAATTTAATTTTTATCGAATAACCAAGACCTTCCGCAAATCTTTTTCTTATATATCGCTTGGCAAACTTCTGAAATCTCATTTTTCATATTTAAACTCAGACTTACACAAAATCACGTTGTTTAAACACGACAATATTAAATGCTTAGTAATCCTACATTAGCACTGATATCGTCACGCATCGCTCAACAATACTTTATGCGGTTTACAGTCAAATTAGTCTACGGCAAAGGATAGTTTTACACACGTTTTATAGTTGGTTATTTTACCTGAACTAGGGTCGACAGTGGCAGTCATATCTACAACTTCTATACCGTGTATCCCATGTAAGGTCTTTTTTGCTTCGTCTATTGCAGCTTGAGCTGCGCCTTCCCATCCTTGCTCTGAGCTACCTATAATTTCGATTACCTTTGCAACAGGATGACTCATAAAGTTAGATATCCTTCATTTGTTATAAAGATTGCAATTTATCTAGCTCTTTGTTCAGGAAGTTAATTCAGCATTCTTGGCCATCTCAGCTACATTTTCGTATTGCTTGTCTTCTATATTTTGAACTTTCATTAATACGTTCTCATCTGCAGTATTATCACCTGATTTTTGCTCTACATGTTCTATTTATTTTGTCTTTATTTGTGGGAAAATCTATGCCTTCAAGTAACCGAGCGAGAGCTATAGCTTCTGGATAGCTTTCAACTTTTTACTTCCTTTTGCTGTTCCGCATTGTTATCTTCGAGAAGATAATAACAACATGCTTCTAGAATGTATTGAATTATGCTTCTACTGCGCTGACGTATGTAGGTTTGCATCAAAACATCTTTATTGTAACAGCAAACGTGTAAAAGAATTTTGTGACTACTGTCCGAAGGTATGCGACCACTGTGCAATGGAATGTGAGAAGCACGATATGGAACATTGTAAAAAATGTTCCATGGTCTGTAGAGAGAGTGTACTAACATCTGCAGAGAAATGACAATAGAGTAATTAAAGTAGTAGAATAAAACACATTAACCAGTATCGTTTTCAGGTAACATCGCTAACCAGTCGGTAACTGTTAACATATCATTAGAGATATGTTACAAGTAAATGCAAGAAGATTATTAATTCTAATCTTGTATTATATAATATGAATAATATGAAACATTATTAATTGGCAAGGGTGATAAACGATACAATGGTCGACGTCGACAAGGAATTGGGACCTTTGTTTGATAAACTAGAAAAGGAAGGAAAATTAGAGCGATATAAAAAAACAAACCAAAGGATAAAAGATGAATTTATTGAATTTAAGGACATTTGTGATGATTTGATTGCTCCCTTAATGCGTGACTATCAAAGATATCTACGAAAAAAAGGCATATATTCCGATATAGTTAGGGAACCAAAAATTGATTCACCAACTATTCCTAATCCAAGTATAACTTTTATCTTAGCAGAGCTGGATTTGATATCACCACAAGGAGTTTACCCGAGTATCAAATTCACGCTGGAAGGGGAAAAATATTAGAAACCATAACAGGAAAAACTACTTTTTCGATAGAATATTTAAAAAATCAGGTTACGCCAGATTTAGTGAAAACTAAGATAACAAATCTAATCAAATCATGCTTCGAGGAGTTATAGGTTAGCTAACTCCAATATATAATTGGTTTTTTGTTTGCGTAGTTACTTTCATCGGCATCTTTCAAACCTTAAAAATATTGCTAACTGTGTAACAAGAAATTTGACATTAATTCTCTAGGTTTTCAAGATGACAAATCCTAAAATCATAGCAAAGTCGTTTACTTCGCTGGAAGTTACCCAGTCTTATTTCGCTGGTACCTTACTATGCTAAATTAGTTTGGGTTGTGGAAATCAACTTTATAAATTATAAAACTCTATATAATATATGAATCGACACCGTACCACTATGGTGGCATTAGTTTTGGTCCTAACAGTGTGTACGGCAATCGGCAGTTTGGTAACAGTGCAAACCATTTGGGTATTCGCACAAGGAAACTTGTCTCAAGCTTTAAATCAGACAGGTAACCAAACAGCGAACCAAACTGGAAATCTATCATTATCTCCACTTACCCCAGGGGAATTATGAGGCACACCGCAAGGCTAAATTCTAGGACCCAACTTATTGCGATGCGCCTGAATCCAAATAATATTACATATACACAAACGTGGTCATTTCTTTTAAGTCTAGATTAATTGAACCCGTTTGAACCCGTCTACCATCAAGGTTCAAATCCCACTGAAACCGTCAGTGTATTATGTACTCACGTTGTTAGATTCTGTTATTGAAAACAGGTACTGAAGTCATGTCTAATTTGGTTCACAAACGACCAGTCCTACATCAACGAAGACATAGATTCATTTAGTATAGAAGCAGATAGAATTGACTGGTTTTGCTTTATTCTTATTACAGTGTCATGTCAAGCAAAACATTATTTTTAAATGATAAGAGCTATAGCATAATTTCTAATGGATAAAGAAAAAGGCGTAGAACAAACTATAGAGGATAGTAACAGCAGATTCTATAAAGCATTTGAAAGCCTATCAATTCAAAAAATGGATTCGGCTTGGAAACATAGTGATGATACTATCTGCGTACATCCTGGTTGGGAGATGTTTACCAGCTGGACAGCAATAAGGGAAAGTTGGCTTAGGATATTTGAAAATACTAAGATGATAAAATTCGTTATTACTAATATAAAGATAAAAGCATTTCAAAAGATAGCAATAGTTGTTTGTTTAGAAAATATTGATTCTGTTATAGAGGATGAAAATGAAAATAGAATCAGAATGGGTGTCATTGCTACAAATATCTTCGAAAAGCACAATGTGAACAACAACAAATCCATTAATGAATGGTTATTGATACATCACCATGGTTCTGTAGTAGCAAATTACTTGGCTCCTAACGTTGCTGTTTGAAATTTAATACAAAACTAGAATCATAATTCACTAGAAAATGAGAAAAGTTTAAAGCTTAGATTCTTGTTTCTGGTATACTAGAAATGTACCTTTAGCACTGATATCGTCACACATCCCTTCCGGTTGAAAGACTAAAAAAGAAGCAATTATCAATTCAGAACTTTAATCTTTCGTAGAGATACATTATACTACTATTTGGATTCGGTCCATATTGAAAATTATGGAGTCGTATGATTACTCTGTACGTGTACAACATAAAACTATACAGTTAATTAAGAAAAAGGTAAAAGGTAATCCTATTATCTTGAGCAGATTAGAATGATGTTTGCCCTCTAATATTTGATAAGATGTTACTATCGAATTGGAATTCCTCTATCATAAACTCAGTAAAGCATATGTTACAAAATTCGGTGTCAGCTACTAAACGTTGTTCCATAATCGTGTCGCGTATCTGGTAAGGATTTTGACATAAGATACAAATACTCATAATAATATAACGTCAACCACCTATCTAAAGGTATGTATTGAAGAAATGTCTAAAGTGATGAAATCCTTGGCCTCATAATATAAACAATATCAAAGCATTTGAATTAAAATTGATATTTATTAGAGATAATATTAATAATTGGTATCAAATATACTTTAAATGACTACATACCCACTAGAAATCATAAAAATTAATCATTATCTTTGAAGGACTTGATTTAAGATATCCAGTAGGATAGATTATAAATATTTCAATTATTGTTCTACCGAATTGAAATATCCAAAAGAAATTCTACGTTGTAAAGACTGTAACCAAAAAATTAGGGTTAAACCATGGCATCGTTCCGAAATGCTTGATTCCAAAAGAATCTAAATTCTCCTTATAGAATAATGATGTCTATCTGTTCACTAGTGGCCATACAGGTTAGAAAATTAGAATTTTACCATTATCAGCTTCACAAAGTTTGTACCTAAAATTCATGTCGAATCTGATTCATAAACGACCAACTCCAACTGAACTAGCGTGAAATTGCCCTGTCCCACCGAAGGGGGTATAATAAATTTAGAACATTTTTTCAAATCATGATTCTTGGCAAAAACAATTCACAACCCCTTGGGTCAGCACACCTTTATCATTTACATTAGTTGAACCCTCATACATGGAATGTTCAACTCCCACACAGGTGCTATGGTTTTGGATTGTCTAAATTTATTGAACTGTTTAAATTGCCATTAATTTTATTTATTGCATTTATTTCATAGGTAAATTATGGCCGTAGTTATAGGGTGTTCTGTTTGAAGTTATGCTTATTCCTTTGACAAGGGAGGATTGGTTAAGGTATTTTATCCAGATGCTCAAACTTAAAAACTGGCATACTACGCTCAATTTTTTAACACTGCGGAGATGGATGCGACATTCTATGAAAAATTTTACAAATATATGACAAAAGAAACATTTGTCAACATGAAACCAAAGCAACGCCGGATAATTTTCAGTTTTCAATTAAAGTTCCTGAAACGGTAACTCACATCTCAGACTATTACTCCAAATAATATAGTATATCGAAAAAATTGGTGAACAAACTAGATACCAAAAGGTTAAACAGAGGACGTTACTAAATTATCCCATCTACCTAGTCAGTAGCAGTGGGATTACTTAAAGAGTGGTATCTCGTAGAGCAAATATTGTTGTCCATTAATCTGCAATCTGTACCTTCTGCAAAGTCGAACTTGCATGACAGACCTATGAAT
>JBKPGB010000057.1:0-7148 GCA_046729135.1 Thermoproteota archaeon
TAGTTTTAAGCAAAAATGGCGGATTTTGGTCCGGAATAAAGATAGCAATTGGTCACTCAATAGTAGAGCTTCCTGTCATCATCCTATATTCTATCCCATTGATAGTACTTTCTTCTCCGAATGTGACTTCTAGTATCATCAAATTCATTAGTTTTATTGGGGGAATAAGTCTTATTGCTTTTGGTATCCTTTATGTGGTAAAGACTCTCTCCAAAAATAATAACAGTAATTATATTGTCAAGTCATCTCAGATTCAAAAGCCGATTCTTGCTGGAATCTTATTCACAGCAGTTAATCCATTTTTCTTTGTTTGGTGGATTTCTGTGGGAATAAAATTAATATCTGATTCAATAGAACTGTTAGGATATCCATTAGGAATAGCCTTTCTTTTTTTGGTGCATGTATGGATGGATTATGCATGGCTTGGTTTATCTTCATATTTTGCATCGAGAGGCATCAAAGTTATAAAGTCATACTATCACAATTTTATAATTCTGATATTAACAATTCCTCTTTTTTACTATGGTTTTAGTTTTATGATATCTGCGTTTAGATGACGAGTATATACTTTAATATTGATAAAGATCAATACTGTGTAAAAATTACTGCAACAGAAATTGCCTTTTCATTGAATGAAGCTATACCGACTTGTAATAAATTTAGATTTGCATTTAGTGATTAAATAAACATTAATATTGCTTCAAGGCGTTTCGTTACCAATTTAGAGGCCTTGTAAGTATGTGAATATCTTTATGTCTATTCCACTTGCTTTTGCATATTCCAAAAGTTCTGGTGATGGATCACCATAAATTACCAAGGAATTAGGCAAGCCAAATTTTTCAAATAAAGCCCGCAATGGTTCACGAATGTTGGTTTGGTGCTTTAGGACAGCCTCGGAGCTTTTGTATATCTCACGAATTTCACATTCAGTCTTATCAGTACTAAGAAACCAATCATATTGTAGTGTTTCCCTGTCCTTCTTTTTTACCTGCTTTATACACTCTGTCGCGTGCTGCTTGAATTCCTCCAGCATACCTTTGGGAATTTTAATGGTGGCGCTAACTTGTATTTTAGACATAGTTTGTGTAGGGGTACCACGAAGTTAAAAAATCTGCTTGATTGGTCTTGAATTATGTACATTTGAAATTAACGTTTTAATGATTTATCATTTACATTTGGATCAGATTGATCACTTTATGTATATTTTATTTGGATATTGACACATAATTCTGCCAGCACTATAAAACGCGAGAAGGATTTCCTGCTTGATTTCTTACAGGCTAACTAGATTAGTAGAATATGAAGTAAGGGAAACTTTGTTATCCCAATGGCGGCGATACACATCCATTAAGTTCTGTTATATTTCTTCTTCATCTTGAGCTCCTGTTGGAAAGTCTACAGCATGCGTGACGGGAGTGATAAAGATCTTGCCTATTTTAGAATTCTTTTTATATCTATGTCGGCTGTTTATGCGCACGAATTCCAGTAATTACCATCTGAATTCCAATTACTAAAAGCCCTATAGCAATTATAATTCCTGCTAGGGCCGCTCCAAAAGATGGCAAGACAAGTATTGCGATAGCAATCCCTATCGCAAGTATTCCGACACCGACATGAAATCCTCGAGAGAATCCTCTATGTCTTCGAGAGAGGCCTTCTATTAACCTTGAAGCACCAATAATTAGTAGGGCAATTGCAACCAATATAATTATGAGTAAAGCAGCCTCGGTAGGATATGATATTGCTATACCTGCTAAAATGAGAATTAATATTCCAAGCCCTATGCTATAAAATCTATGCTTTCCTGGTAAGAAGATCCCAGATATTACGCGCTCGATCCCAACAAAAAACAAAATTAGTGCTAGTACCCAAACAATTGAAACAAATGCAGCAGCTGGAGACGCTAGGGCCACTATTGATAGTACAATAATAATTGCGCCTAAGCCTATTTGGAGCGCTCGAACCCAGGACGGCCTTTTCTCAATGTACACGTTGTTCTCCTTTTCATCGATTCTAGTATTTAAGTATTAAATTATATTTTGGGAATATCTACATTACAACTTGGTCTAATTTCAGTAGCATTCATTGAACTAGCTCATCTACCGTGTTATCATATTTTATAGGTCTTAAGTCCTGGGTATTGTTTTCATGCACCAGATCGATATATTGGGGTAGACTTGTTCAGATTCAAGAAATAACATTTTCTTACAATTACTTGTACATTCCCTTATTTGGGAACATTTGAAGCTCTCCAATTGTTAATAGTATCCATAGTATCGTCATACCCATTTTGAAGGAGTTTTTCAATCGTTCCGTACGAAAAATCAAAAGTCTTATCTGAAATTGTATTCTCATCATTCTTTCTTTCAATTCTTACTATCTCTCCTATATCGAACAAACCTTCAACTATTTCCTTGTATTTTCTCGGTTTCAATAGGTTCCCATGATATTTCGTTTGGCGATTCATTAGTTCATTGATAACATCATCCTTACATCCAGCTTCCTTACCTGTTTTTATCAAATCTCTCACTAAATCTACATAATCAGATATTAACAATAAAACTTCTTCATCTCTATGACTTCGATCGGAGAAAGTAATATCATTATTTCTATTTACAACACCATCATGATCAATAGGAATTTGCAATTGTCGTGTAGGGTGTACGTTCACTATACATATGCCAAGAGTAGGAATTTTTTCCTTTACTCCCTTAATTTGGTACCAATAATTTCTATGCATCAATACAAGTTGGCTGAGTGGTGTATTGGACATTAATCCACCATCCCAAAAATATCGTTTCTTTTTTTTATAATAACTCTGATATGTATTTACATTATCATTCTGACTAATCTCAATGCCCGCTTGGTCTTTTTGCCTGCTCTTATCTACGTGAGGAGGATCATAGCTCTCAACTTCTAGTGAGGCATAATCAAAATTTACGGGATATGATCCGCTAGCCATAACATGATCGGAAGTAATTCCTTTATCATACTTAATTATTCGTTCAAATCCAATTTCATTACCTTTCTGTGAAATATATCTTCCATATTCAGTTTTCCTAGAACCATCCGCTTTAGGATAACTGTCAAAGGTAACTGGTAAACCATCCGCTACATCGACGGCCACTAGAATTAATCTGGGTTGGTTATCTTCAAAGGTTGTGGCTATGGGAAACTTTGCAAATTTCTCTAGACTTCGCTTTAATGGTTCGTTACTAAAACGAAACCACGTATTCCCGTATAGGTCTAAGAACTTGCTATCAAGCATAGGTATGAGGGGACTAAAAACATGTGGTACTCCCATTAGTGAAAATTCTCTTGCTGAATAATATCTTCTGGCTGCCTCTCCTGTTGCAAAGGCTTTATTCATACTGTGTAGACCATTCCACCAAAACTTGAACCAAGGATTGGTATCTGCTAGTGATTGCCTGGACAAATACCTCCAGAATTCAATAAGTTTCTCTGCAGAACCCTCATAAGTATTATTTTCCACAAAATAGCTTGTGAGAACTGCCGCATTCATTGCTCCAATTGAGGTTCCCGCTATAATGTTAAATGTTGAACTGTTCTCTTTTCCTTCTTCCTTGTCTTTTTTTGCAAGCCAATAATATAGTGCCTTATATGCTCCGGCTTCGTATGCACCCAAGGATCCTCCTCCTTGCAGTACTAGTGCTCTATCTTTTTTTGGAATCTCAGAGCTATTCATGAGCTTACACCGTTGTAATTATCGCAGTGACGTTTAAACCCAACGCTTTGTATGACACTATGATTTGGTTTGCAGATTGGCTGAATTACAATCGAGGGCAACTCATATATATTGTCATCAAAGACGTAGTTATTAATAATATGAAAAGCAAGCGTGAATCGTGGTTTTGGGCTTTTCAGATTTCTGTCGGCAGTATTTGTTTACTTCTTTCTGTTGTATTTCTCATTTATGGCCTCGCTTCAAAGTATGAAACTACAGCTAGCGCCTATATATGGCTATTTTTGGCCGGAATAGGCTTAATAGTACTTGGAGCAGAAAGGCTAGTTAGCGGAATCCTAGCAAAGGGTGTCAGAAGATCATCCCGACTGATCAATATAGGTGCTGGAGTTGGTCTAATAGTCTATATTGGATCAGGCTTCTTCTATCCTGAATTTGCCACAAAATGGCTTATCATTTTTCTTGGCTTTGGTTTACTAGCCAATGGTATCATAAGAATAGTTGGCGGTTTGAAAAAGAAAGAGGAAGAATCAATTGATATTTCTTCTGTTGCATTAGGAATATTGAGTACGTCTTTGGCTATATTGGTCTTGGCGTATCCGAAACTGGGCATAGTACTACTTCTTGTCATGACGATTATAGCCCTTGCTATAAGCGGAGTACAAATAATACTAGCAGGATTGAGGGGCAGACGCAAGGCGCTTTCACAAAGACATGTGGCCGAACAAGAACCTCCTGCAGAGGCTAGAAAAGGAATTTGGAAGAGCGGATCTTGGTTCAGAGATGAAGAGAAAAGATACGTTCTATTTAGAGGAGTGAACTTTGGGTCAAGAAGTAAATTGCCTCCTTATCTTCCAATAGCACCTCTTGACATTGATGATATATCCAAACTTGATTTGAAGAAGGAAATCGAAACTGTAAAATCAGGATTGGATCTTATGAAAAACCTCGGGTTTAATATTATACGTCTCTTAATTTCATGGAAGGCTATAGAACCGCGGCCAAACCCAAATCTAGAAGAGATACTACCAGAGGGGAGGAAATATCTAGAATACATGAAGGAAATAATTGACGAGTTGCATGCAAGAAACCTTTACGTAATTTTAGATTTTCACCAAGATATTGCAAATGAAGCATACGGTGGTGACGGATTCCCTGATTGGGCAATTGCAATTGATGAAGAGCACGAAAGACCTATACCTGCCAAACCTGATAAAAAGTGGCAATTTAAGTACATGATAAACAAGTCCCTAAAAGAGACCTTAAAATCATTCTGGGAGAACGATTTGACAAACTTAGATGAGGGTCTTAAAAACTATCCCGTTCGCACGCATTTGGAGAAAACTATTGGGCAGACTGTTAAATTCTTCAAATCATTAAATGATGGTCTTGGACATCCAGCCATCTTGGCTGTTGAACCCTTTAATGAACCACATCCTAGTACTATACCCAAAAAGGATTTTGAAGTCAAGTTTCTTGTGGACTATTATCGCAATGTAAACTCTGAAATTGAAAAGTTTGACAAGGCCCTCTTTATATTTATTGAACCAAGAGTTGATTGGATTATGCCTACTGATACCGGCGGTATGCCCGTGAAATATGGAGCAGCTCCCCTTGAGGTAAAGAGATCATTTGGTATGGACTTTATAAAAAATGTAATGGTAGATAAGAAAATCGTAACAAAGAAATTGGAAACCTATCTGCCAAGTAATCTAAGCTCTATTTCCAGATTTGGTAATAACGGTGTCTTGTCTTTTCATTACTATGATACAATGGCTGTTGCTAGCTCATTTGTAAAAATCCCTGAAAGTCTTTACACTTATAAAATCGAATTTCCCATGCTTTTTATTCAATTAGCTCAGGCTGCCACTGAACGAGGACTAATTCCTTTTATAACAGAATTTGGGGCATTCCAAGAGGCAGAACAGATTAGAGAATATTTGGATCTACAGTATAATCAAATAGAAGCGTTTCTCCTTAATGCTACTATATGGAACTACGATCTATACAATACCCAAGAGGGCAAGGATAATTGGAATTATGAAAACTATTCACTTCTTGGACCTGACAGAAAACCACGAAATGTAGATGCAGTTGCACGTCCATACCCGATGCGAAGCTCAGCAAAACCTGCTCTCATATTTTTTGATATAGATTCAAAGTATGCTTCGATTGTCCTTGAAGGGAAAGTTGTGACGGAGGAACCGACCGTAGTCTACATTCCTTTTGAAATACATTACTCCCCTCAATTCACAGTGTGGTCTACTAGTAATGAGTTGAAATGGGATAAGATGAATAATCTCCTATACTGGTATCCTTCAAAGGATCAAGAATATAATCAACTAGTAATAGGAAAAGGTAAACTTAACAAACTGGAAACTGAACTCTTACCTGATCAATCAAAAGACTTAGCTAGCAAGACAATATTCACTAATACTTTTGAATAAACTGATTAAGAAATAGAGCGTCATTTCAAACTTTCTAAACTTATCACACCTCTCACTGAAATAAGAGAGCTTATATAGGAATAATAGTAAGATAGGCAAAGATTGTCTGAATCTACTGCAAATGACGGTAGTGGTAATCCTGCAGGAAAACAAGTTACCGTAAAAACACCCAAGGTAGCTACGAGAGCCCTCTGGATTATGGGGATTAGCATAATTGTAGTCTTATACGTCCATACTTCTTTAGCTCCTGCGCTTGTCCAAATGGCTGAAGATTTTGATAAGGATTTGGGTACTGTTAGTTGGGTACTTACAGTATACCTAATTTCAGGTGCCGCGGTAACCATAGTTATAGGAAGACTTGCTGACACATATGGACCGAAGAAGATGCTACTCTTAGTATTCTTGTGTTACACTGTAGGAACGATACTAGCCGGCTTTGCTACAGAATTTTATACTCTATTAATATTCAGGATCATCCAAGGTGTTGCAGTAGCTCTGGTTCCAGTTTCTGTTCGAATTGCACGAGATCTGTTTCCACCTGAGAAGTTTCCTTTCGCCCAGGGTGTTATATTGTCCATGTATCAGGGAGGTAGTGCGATTGGTTTGGTAGTGGGAGCCGCCGTTGTTTATTTCGCTGGTTGGCAGGGCGTCTTCTTTTCAGCTATACCAGTTTCACTCGTACTCCTATTCTTGCTTTGGAAGTTTATTCCCAAAATCCAGGAAGGTAAAGTTAAAAATGCTAGTGATAGCGCGCCCAAACGACATGGTAGTGTCATCGATATTCCGGGAGTTATTACCTTGGTGCTAACAACCAGTACATTTATGCTATGTTTCACTTTTCTAGGGAAAGGTAGTGAGGGCGTTGTACTATTTTGGACTTTCCTAGGAGTAGGTGTGGCCTCAATGGCAGCTTTCTTTTTTATAGAAAAGCGAAGCCAGAATCCATTAATTAATTTGAAGCTAGCTTTTCACAAGATAATCAGAGTTGGAAACATTAG
>JBKPGB010000058.1:0-2593 GCA_046729135.1 Thermoproteota archaeon
GTGCTATTTACTGTATATTTTGCAGTAGGAAGCATATTTAATGCCTCATCACTTGTTTGATTTATCCTTACATTATCAGTAAACCAGCAATTGTTAGATCCTACATATTTTCCACTAACACACATAAGTATCGTGCCCATATGCTTTTTATAATAATTTTCTGACACTGACACTCCATGAGCATTTAACATGTAGAAGGATAGGAATATTATTACTATTGCGAATAAAAGTATATTCTTCATTTTATTTCATTTGTTTTCTAAGTATATGAGTATAGCATATACAATGGTACTTATTAGAAAATAACCGCCTATTACTGCACCTATGGCAATAATTACTTTTTTGAGTTTACTCATTTCAACTCCTCCTTACAAACAGATTCTCGTAGACTCTTATCGGCTAAAACATATTCTTTATGCATAATTTTTGAATTTTTTGGTTAACCACCATATGATTTTAAATTGTGAATTAATGTCTTTTAAAAAGATTAAAATTATTAATTTCAAAAAATTTGGTTAATGGCCGGTACAGACAATTTCGGAGTCGAAAATGGAATGGGGCACAGAGCCGTAGAATGGATGAATTCATACTCGAAGGAGAAAAAAATGGAATTTAAGGCGAAGCTTGAAGGTTACCAGATTTCATCAAAAAATTTTGGAGATTTTGAAATAATCTCATGGAGAGGTAATTGGTCCGATTCACGCAAGATAATCATTAAAGCAAGTACCAAATTGAGTATGAAAGTTATAGAATCAGGATACCATCAAAAAGATAATCTCTTTATTTCATTTTTTGGTTTTGGAAAAGAATTTGGTAAAGTTTACAAGAAGGGTAACTATATTGGAACTATTGTATTAGGAATGCGTTCCGGAAAATGGTATATAAAATCTGAAAAACCTGGATAATTCATAATTGCTAAATAAATTTTCGAACGTTAAAAAATTTGGATATATTTACTATATCATCTTTTTATTCAATAACATTATCTATTGAAAATAAAGTCACAAAACCTTTTTCCTGCGATACTTACACATAAATCATATTGATCCTTCGGATTATTTTTATCACCGTCTTGGGGTGGAAGTCTGTCAGAAAAATCATTTAATGATGAATCTATTTTATTCTGACTGGGCCTTTCTCCCAATACTAGGTCTAATTCCTTAATTGAGTTATCTCTGAGAATAGTCAGATGTACTTTATCTCCAACCTGTTTCTGGCTTTCAAGGTATGATAAGATATCGTCATTCTTTGTTACTTCTCTGTTATCGATCTTTAGTATAATATCTCCTCCCTCATTGACATCCCTTCCACCAATAGTAGTTGTTATTGATCCTGCTTTTAAGCCGGATTTCTGACCCGGACTTCCTTTCGTGATACTAGTTATTAGAAATCCTTTTGTCTGGTTCAATCCAATCTGTTTGGATAAATCTGGACTGAGACTAAGACCAACTATTCCAATGTATGGATGGTGGTATGAACCGTTTTGAATCAGGGAAGTTGCAACTTTACTAACGGTGTTAGATGGGATAGCAAAACCAACTCCAGAATAGAGTCCAGTATTCGAAAAAATTGCAGTATTTATTCCAACTATTCTACCTTGGGTATCAATGAGAGGACCCCCTGAATTTCCGGGATTAATAGCTGCGTCCGTTTGTATAATATTTGGGATAGGAAATGACGATCCTGCTACAGCAAGATTATCTTCATTCTCATTTGATGGCAATGACCTACCCAACCCACTTACTATTCCTTGTGTCATTGAACCCGATAGTCCGAATGGATTTCCAATTGCAACTACCGATTCACCAATCCTTAAAGAAGATGAATTGGCCAGAGGCAGAGGTGCTAACTTGTCTGATGCAATATTTTTTACCTTAATGACAGCCAAATCTGCAAATTGATCCACACCGACAAGGTCTGCAGGATAAACATTACCGTCTAGAAAAGTAACTTGCAATTCATTGTTATTATTGGTGCCTGGTGTTACGACATGATAATTTGTGATTACATGACCATCTTTATCGTAGACAAATCCCGAGCCTAATCGTGCTCCGAGTTCGTTAGAATTATCACGCTCAGTCACTTGCACTACTGATTTTTGAACCTTTGTAAAGAGATCTGGAAGAGACAAGGAACCTTGGGCGGTAGAGTTTTCATTTGTCGGCATTTGTGCTGACACAAATTTGGTAGAAGAACTAAAGGTTTCATAAGATATGATTGCAATCAAAACCAGAAATGAGATTGCCAGTAAAACTTTCCTTTCGATCATTTCCTTAACTTTATCCTATTATGATTAATACTATATTTGAACTATAGTAATTTAATTCGAGTTAGCTCTTCTAACACATATTATATTACGCTATTGTCTTTTTCCAGTCATATTATATTACACTATTGTCTTTTCCCAGTGGTTATCCACCTCGTCCTTATCCTATATGTGATATCCATTATGCAACTCCATGCTATTCTTAATCATAATTATCAAGCGGGAAGATCTTGCATTTGGCCTCAGTACAAAACGATACAATGAAATTCAAGTATCTTTTGTATCATTGATATGACAAAAGATGAGTCCTCAATTACATTTCTGAAA
>JBKPGB010000059.1:0-6034 GCA_046729135.1 Thermoproteota archaeon
TGAAAATTTACTTTGACATTTGCGAAAATGCTGCTTCTGCCGCACTTTTCATTTCCTCTTCTGAAAGATCTTTTTTATGAGTTGCTATGGACCACAGATGTCCAAACGGGTCCTCTAGCCGACCATGACGATCTCCCCAAATTGATCCTTCACAGGATCCAAAACTTTGGCACCGGCAGAGACTGCTTTATCGAAAAGTGCATCAACATCTTCGACATATACATACATGGATACTGGACTTCCGCCAATCGAGTTAGGTGAATGACACTTCATCTCCGGATATTCATCTGACAACATAAAGACTGAATCACCTAACTTTAGTTCAGCATGCGCAACCCTGCCATCAGGACTTTTCATACGATGTCGTTCCTCAGCTCCAAATCCCTTTTTATAAAATTCTATTGCTGCATCTCCATTTTTGACTATGAGAGCAGGCGTAATGGAATGGTAGCCTTCTGGAATTTTTTTTACTTCATTCATATTAATCTTTTATTTGTTATTATATTTATCATTATGTAAATATTTAAATAATTAATTAATTAACTAATATTAATGGAATCTCCCTGGAAGGCAATTTCTGACTCGAGTAGACGAAAAATCTTGCTTTTGTTAAAAGAAAGAGATATGACGCCTACTGAAATTTCGAAGCATTTTCAATTTTCTCTGCCTGCGGTATCTATTCATCTACGAATTCTCAAAAATTCTGACTTGATTTTAGAACAGAAGATTGGAAAGAATAGAATTTATTCCTTAAACAAGGAAAAGGCACTTGAAATGATGAATTTTTTTGCTGGAATGTGGGATTATAACCTTAAAAGTTTAAAGGAATTTTTGGAGAATCAGAAGGTTGTAAAAAAATGAGTGATGACTATACTGTAATAAACCGAGAGATTATAATAGATGCTCCAATTGAAAAGGTATTTTCAGCAGTATCAGATCAAGATCAGTTAACTCACTGGTTTCCAGACATTGCAGTCTTGGAAAAGAGAGAAGGAGGCCGAGTCTCTTTTAAGTTCTTGAGATCGGAGGATAATAATCTTGATAAGAATCATGAAATGAACGGAAAAATTATAAAATTTATTCCAAATAGAGAATTATCATATACTTGGCAATTTCGAACAAAGCCTGAATTTAATAGAGATACTATTGTAACATGGAGGTTTGAATCACTGGGTAAGGAGAAGACAAAAGTTATTCTAAGGCATAGTGGCTTCACTGAGGATGATAGACAACAATATAATGAACATTCAGAAGGATGGACATGGTTTGTTAATAGATTGGGAAATTATTTAACAAAAGGTGAGCCATGACCCATGATGTATTAGTATATAGTAACAACCATTTATTACACGTCAGGGCAATAGTAGGGTAGGTGGAAAGTTACTAAACATGAATGTTGTATCTAAAACAATTGAGGTAAGTTCCAAAGGAGAAGATGATATTATTGATATTACTGAAGAATTATCAAATGTAGTAAAAGAGAGCAATATTGAAGATGGAACAGTTACTGTTTTTATTTCAGGATCGACTGCGGCAATAACGACTATTGAATATGAACCAGGACTCATTCACGATTTTCCAGAAATGGTGTCCCGAATAGTACCAAAAAATATAGAATATAAACACGATAATACTTGGCATGACGGAAATGGTCACTCTCATGTGCGAGCATCGTTGATAGGACCAAGTCTAACTGTTCCAGTAATTAATAGTAAATTGGCGTTGGGAACCTGGCAGCAAATAGTTCTGTTAGAAATGGATACAAGACCCAGGAATAGAAATGTGATACTACAAATTATGGGTGAATAAGGATCAGATTGGTCAGTTAGGAGCAAATACCCTTTAAACTAAATTGGTGCAATTCTTACTCTTGGGAGCTATGGAGGAGCAGAAGGAGCGTTTTTATAAACTCCTCATATGCACGACCTGACAAGGAATATTTTTAGGACAAAACCTGTCACCCGTCAATGAATCAGTCTTCCATCCAATCCATAGAACTGAGTAGTCAGAACCTTGCCATCCGTATTATTTATTCTCATTTGTAAGTATCCATAGTCTATCTTGTTCACAAAAGGCCATTCTGAGCTAGTTGTTCCTTCGTAGTGACTTCTACCACCAGCCCCAGTAATAAACCAGCGACCATCGCTTGATTTGGCCATAAAATGATTGTGTCCAGCAATTTCATAAATCTGAATACTTTTTGATATGTTACCTTCGATATTTGAGATCATCCGGATTGTTGAATTTTCTGCCGGGTGATGTGACTCGGGCGGTGTATGCGCAGGTTTATGAGCCATTAACAAGACATTCTTGATTCCTTTCATCAATGTCGCATTTGTTACCAATGATTGTCCCCACTTCGTTTGTGATATAGTATCTCCATTTGTATCTAGTCCAATTAATAAGGTCGTATCATTAGCAATTTTACGATACCAATGGTCTCCACAGTATTCTTGTGTTTGATTTAAAATTATTAAATTCCCATCTTCTTCTGAGTCATGATTGCCTATTAAGCAAGCTAATTTGTTTGCGTTCCTGAGATCAGTGTAAGTATTTTTAAAATTGGTTAGATCTTTTTTGTAGCAAAGGTCTCCTAGAGCAATAAAAAGGGTAGGATTATCCTTTTCAACTTGAGCCGGTAGGTTATTGGAACAATCTATATCACCTACAATATCAATTACTGTTATATTTGTAGAGTTATTTATTTTACCAGTACGAATAATGGACGAATTTAGATTACTTTCATTAGTAACATTTTGTGATAATGCAACAGAGATAAAAAAAGTAAGTAAAATCAATATTAATGATGGGTATAAGACATATTGTATTTTAAGCATCTCTACATCAATTTTGGGATTTTGCTAGTAAAGCCTTGTGGTACAAACACTTAACTGATAAACAATCACCCCTTATAATCATATTTCAATATAGTTCATTAGGATCCATAATATCAATATTCATAATCCTAATAGGAACGGTTCACCTCTTTCATAGCATGTTCAATAAGGATTCTTGCAGAATGTGCGGCTCATGGTTGACAACTTCTGCGTACTGCAAAATTTGTAAGGAGTCTGTTTCATGGATTTGTCATAATTGTAATAAAATTGAAGAGGCCAAGCATTCCGATTGCTACTGTACGACTTGGATGAGTAGAAGGTTGGAATTAGGATTAGAAGATTCAAATGCATTTGAGATGATTATTAACAGATGAGTGTAACAGACCTAGAATCTTCAATTCAAATTGATGCCAAGATATGCGGATCTGTGGAGAGGAGAAGGATTGCCTACTCTATTGTGGATTTTCATCACTCTCTCTACATAAACAGGAAGGATATTATTATGGGACAAATCTCTGCTTGTGAACTACTTCATAAATATACTACTGATAGTTTTGATAAGAACGTACTCAAAAAAGAAATATCTGATCTGAAATTGATGCTAGATTTAATAGAATAGTCACAAAAAAAGAAAAAAAATAAAACTAATTTAGTAGTACGTACATTATCACTCAACGAGAACTTGGTAGGGGAGTTTCTTTTTTATGAAAATTGATAATGCTATTGGTACTATTGAAATTAGAGCAACAGTAAAAAATATAAGATTGTATGAATCAGGCGAGGGAAATGAACCAATAACTCCTTTCACGAATACTTGATTTGCTTGCATGTAGATTCCTGCAATAGCAGGTCCAACAGAAGCTCCAATTAAATTAAAGAGAACAGTCATTCCAAGTGATATTCCGCTAAACTTTCTCGGTGTAGATTCTAGAATAATATCAAAGCCACCAACTTGCATTAGTGACAATCCTGCGGCAATTACAGCTAGGTTTGTAGCCACTAAAATTCCAGTCGAGTGAAACATGAACAGGCTAAAAAATCCTATGGCACTCACTATGCTTCCAATTAGGGTTGGTTTTACGTTACCTAGCTTGGAAATTATAAATCCAGAAGAGGGGGCAAATAATAAAAACACAATCATAAATGGAAGTTGAATTTGCGCTGTAGTTATGACGCTTTCTCCAAAACCCAAAGGTTGAGGACTTCTTACTAACACAGGTATAGTTTGAAAAACTGTAAACATAGCAAGAAATGCAATAACTAAAATGATGTTAGCAGAAAGAATCATTTTATTTGTCATCAACTGGAAATTAACCAATGGAGATTTTGATCTCTTCTCTATGATAATAAAAAGAAATAATGAAATAGTGGCTACGGATAAAAACAGGGCAATTTGAGAATTTTCAATTTGCTCAGTCTGTGAATAAGATAGAACCATGAGAAACGAACTTATCGTAACTGCGAGAGCTATGGTCCCTTTTATGTCTATGTTTTTAGTATTATTGGTGATTGTATGTGTTTTATTAGGAACTTTTATGTTGTTATCGGTTGAATCATGAGAATTGCCCAGCTCGGGTGACTGCATGACATATGCAGAATCCTGGTTATCCTCTATATATCGTCTAATGATAAACCATAATCCAATGGCAACAAAAATAATTGAAAAAAATGTAGTTCGCCAACCAAAATTTTCTATTATATTTGCGCCTAGAGCCAAACCGACTACAGACCCTGCTGCGAACATAGAACTGAATACACCTACACCTATTGCAAGTTTCTCTCTTGGAAACTGGTCCCGTATTATACCAAACGCAATGGGAAACATTGAGATACCAATTCCTTGGATCACCCTGGCAACTATCAGAAATGTAAAATTAGGTGAAAGTCCCCCGAGAGTAATTCCAATAATATAGATTATCATTATGGTTATTACCATTATTTTTCTTCCGTAAATATCTGAGAGCTTTCCTCCGATTGGTGTGGCAACTGCACCTGCAATAAGATATGCTGATAGAATCCATGAGGATGTAGTATAAGAGATATGAAACTCCTTAATGATATCAGGTATTGCAGGTAGTAACATGGTTTCGCCGTACATAGCAATTAAAAGTGCCGAACCTAAAATTGCAAGGGAAATCCAGGCTTTTGTAGGAACTTTTTGATTCAAGGGACGTGATGATGGATGCCCATTATTGTTACCTTTTTGTGGTTCCGTCATTTCACAATCAAATCGTCTTTATATGTTGCATTTATACTTCTTTTTAATGTATCGTGATTGATAAGCTAACATTTTTATTATCGTTACAAGGACCCATAAGAACCTGTCAGTCAGATGTCTCAAGTAATTGTCGATTTCCTCGCCCGAGGTCCTTCTTTAGCGATCTGCTCATTCATTATTAAAAAACTTCGGCATCTACAACTTGATCTGATTTTAATACATAAACTCATATCATTCTCATGTAACATGTTAAAGTTAGACAATATACAAAAATTTATGCTTAAGTTTTGATATGTTTGTAATGCTGAGCTGATTTCGGATATTTTATTTTCATCTCTATCAGTGCATTTGTGATTATCTTTGATACCACCCAATTTCGAAACCATTTGTTGTTTGCTGGAATAACATACCAAGGAGCCTCTCTTATACTGCAATTCATAATCGCATCTGTATAGGCAGTCATATATTTTGCCCATTTTTTCCGCTTTTTATAATCTTCCTCATTGACTTTCCATCGTTTTTCTGGATCTGACAATCTATCGCGCAGTCTTTTCTTTTGCTCTTGTTTACTTATGTGCAGAAAGAACTTTAGTATTTTCACCCTGTTTTCTGTAAGCATTTTTTCGAATTGTTTAATCTGATCGAATCTTTGGAAACAGATAGACTTAGGTACGAAATTCTGAACGCGCGCCTCTACAACGTCCTCATAATGAGAACGATTAAAGACCGCTACAAACCCTTTTCGGGGTACTACTTTATGGGCCCTCCATAAGAAATCATGTGCTAACTCTTCAGATGTGGGCACCTTGAACGATTCAACTCTGCAGGAAGCTGGATTAAATGCAGTAATCACATGTCTTATTATTCCATCTTTACCTGACGTGTCCATTCCTTGGAGAACAATCAGAAGTGATTTTTCATTTTCAGCGTAAAGTTTGTATTGTAGATCCGACATTATTGAACTAAGCTTTGGTAGTTC
>JBKPGB010000060.1:0-2564 GCA_046729135.1 Thermoproteota archaeon
ATACACATTTTTCTGATGTAGATATACGTTTACAATCAATATCTGGTTTAATATTTGCAGTAATATTGATTAGTCTGTCACGTATGAAGTATCGAATAAAATTCATAACTATAATAGTGTTTTAGGTACATTGCCTTGCATTGTACCCATCATACTATTATAACAAACTTACGACCATATTCTAATGGTAGGGAAACATAAACTCAGATCCCATGCTTCATGCCGTATAACTGCCGCTGCAATAACTCAGGCAGATATCAATGAATATGTTAGCCATTATTCTGCTGCAGGCGGAATGCGCGTTGGATTTGAGTATTATCGGGCTTTTCCACAAGATGCAATTCAAAATCAAAATTATTCAAAGACTAAGCTTACGATGCCAGTATTAGCGCTAGCAGGAGGATACATTCCAACATTCGGAGGTAACACCAGTATGCCAAGCCTTGTCGAATATGGGATGAATCAATTAGCTCAAAATGTAACAGGGATCACAGTTCCACATTCAGGACATTTTATTGCAGAAGAGCAGCCGGATGTCGTAGTAACACTACTTAAAAATTTCTTTAGTGGTAATTCTACTACATCTAGTAAATAAGAGTTATTTTTATCAGTTCCTCATTGGTAAAAATATTGCCGATGTCTGACGTTTGTATCACACTAATGCTGACGTCTACCTCTAAAGATATAATTTTTAATTGTATTATATATTAGAGAATGTATTGTAAGATAATATGTATATTAGAAAGGTGCTCCGTCTATTGGGAATAGTTATAGCATCGTTGGCACTTGTTACAATGACCGTAAGCGCAAGTGGTAATTTATTGAGTTCATCATTTGCACTAGGGGAACAAAAGTTTACTGCTAAAATGACAGATAAAGAAGAAGTAGTGGGTGTTCATTCACCTGAATTCGGATTTGAGGAAAACATTGATGATGATGTGAATGGTGCTGTCCAGAGATTTGGAATAACTCATCCTGCAGTAACAGATGGAATGGTAGAAAATGATACTGTAACTACAATCAAGCTCAATACGACTCAATTCCAGCAAATTGACAAGACACAATTTATAAAGGCTCCCGAATTTGCTCAAATCAGCGGTTATATAAACACACCTGATAATAGTCCACTTACACTTTCATCTCTTAAAGGAAAAGTGGTATTAGTATACATTTGGACGTATACGTGCATTAACTCGATTCGTCCAATGCCGTACATTCATGATTGGAATCAAAAATATTTTAATGATGGCTTAGTCGTAATTGGTGTTCATTCACCGGAATTTCAATTCGAGAAAAACTTTACTAATGTGAAGGATGCGGTCCAAAGGTTTGGAATAAAATATCCTGTAATACTAGACAGCGATCATGGAACTTGGAACGCATATCGAAATAATTATTGGCCCAGATATTACTTGATTGATTCTCAAGGGTATATAAGATATGATCACATAGGAGAAGGTGATTATAATCAAATAGAAAAATCAATTCAGTCACTATTGGCTGAACGTGCTGCTCTGATGGGTGCAAATGAAATAAGCTTCAATACAAAACCTGCCACAGTAATTAAGCCAGGAAGTTTGTATTATGTAGATTTAAGACAAAATACAACACCGGAAATATACATAGGATATAATACAGCCAGAGCACCACTTGGAAATCCTGAAGGCTTCAAACCGGAACAGACAGTTTCATATTCAATTCCATCAACTACAAATTTTAGTCCCCACATTGTATATCTTCAAGGCAAGTGGAAAAACAATCCCGATAATATGGAATTACAAAGTGATGCTGGGCGCATTGTTTTGACATATTATGGAAAGTCTGTAAATATAATAGCAGAAGGAAAGGGTGGAGGAGTTGTTTCTAATGATAAGGAAGGAGCAGCCGCAGCATTAACATCAAACAATTCACTGGGCGCGGATTTATCATCTGATGGTAGTTTCAGAATTGACGGACAAAGGCTGTATAATTTAGCCATACATAACAACTACACTGCTCACAGTATTGTAATTGATGTTAAGGGAAAAGGCTTCCAATTCTATACCTTTACTTTCGGATAGATGGTAGAGACGATATGATAATATCAAGACCTTATTAATAGGAAACAGCCCTTTTTCGCCACCTAATATTTATAAATTGCAAGTAGTTTTCCTTTTTCATATCACAGATAAGCAATTTCTAAAGATTTACCCCGAGCTGAGCAAACACTTTATTGCAGTTATTATTTTGTTGTTGTTGTTCTTCTGCCAACTATCGTTACGTCTGTTCCAAATCCAAAATGGTTTATTGTTTAATCTTTTAATTAGAGAAGATTACTCAGGGTTGAACGGACACACCAATTAAATAAAAGAAATGGAGTATTATTGATCATGGATATGAAACTAGAAGTTTTGTTCATACCTGTCTCTGACGTCGATCGGGCAAAGCGCTTCTACGAGAAATTGGGATTTCGTTTGGATATCGACTACGTCGCCAACGAGGACTTCCGGGGAATACAATTCACTCCTCCCGGTTCTGAGGCGTCGATCATCTTCGGCAAGGGGATCACTTCTGCCCAGCCCGGC
>JBKPGB010000061.1:0-1980 GCA_046729135.1 Thermoproteota archaeon
GACGTATGCACCTTCCTCGATGAATAATTTAGCGGTAGCAAGTGCCATACCGCTGGTCGCTCCCGTAATGACGGCTACTCGGTTCTGTAATTTCTTTGAGGGCATTCCATTCTCTCTTTCATGGAGATTATCCATTATTCAAATCATCACTTGTTATGACTACATTAAAAATAGTAATTATATAAGTTGACAAGTCCATATTTATCAATTGAGGTCTCGTTATTTTTAATTCTTCAGGAGAGACCAACTTCAGGGATGTCTACTTGATCTGAAGTTACAGAGAAATTTTATTACAACGTTGACTATGTCATAGTGTAATGACTAATATAACTGGTCGATTGAGTAATTTGACTGGAACACTCACATCAAATCTCAATACCCCGGTCCGTTCCTCTGAATTTGAATTAAACGCTCTTTTAGATAGGGTACTAAGCGGTGTCGGACTCTCAACCGCTGAAAGTGGAGGAAAGATCACGTTTTATGGGAAGGATCCGATCGTGCCAAGCTGCCTTAGATTCGGATCAATGGCAGCGGTCACTTTGGCAGCGAAGGCTGTAGCAGCAGCTGGCATCTGGAAATTCAGAAGTGGAGAAGGACAAGATATTCATGTCGATGTACGTAAGGCGCTGCGGCGGTTTGCAGCATTCTTCGAACTTAAATGGGAGCTGATTAATGGTCGACCCCCTTCATTTGCTTCTGACCCGTTAAATCCTTTCCTTGATTATCCGCCTATGACTTTGTGGAATAAGACACGCGATGGACGTTGGGTAATGCCTTGCAACGTTTATCCTAAGCTGCGAGCTCGTGCGACCACCTTACTCAGATGTGACGATAGCGTCAGTGCCGTTCAAAATGCAATGTTACAGTGGCGCGCCGATGAACTTGAAAAGGCCGCCGCGGAAGCAGGTCTACCCTTTGCGATGCTTCGTACAACTGAAGAATTTATGAGAGAACCTCAATATACAGAGGTACTCTCAAGTGATCCTCTGATCAGGCTGGAGAAGATAGGGGAGAGCGATCCGGTACCCTTCAAGTCTGGAGGTAAAACTCCTCTGGATGGAGTGCGAGCCCTAGGGATGGGCCATGTGATCGCCGGATCAGGTATTGGTAGAGACCTGGCCCTATTCGGAGCAGATGTCCTAAACATCTGGCAGCCCCTCGACTGGGAATTAGATCCTTTCTACTGGACGTCTCATGTCGGTATGAGGTCAAGTATCCTAGATTTACATGAAAAGAGAGATCTAGAAAAAATGAATCAGTTGTTGAATGATGCGGACGTATTCTTTTCGAATCGACGCCCAGGATACCAAGAGCGTTTTGGACTAACAGCAGATGAGTTATGTTCAATGCATCCAGGCCTAATCCATGCAAAGGTAGTACTGCACGGCGAGACCGGCCCATGGTCAAATCGGACAGGATTTGATGAGGTTGCAGGAGCCGTTACTGGGGTATTCACATTAGAAGGTACGGCTGACAATCCACGACTGCCTCCAATTCGCATTGTATGTGACTACATCGTGGGTTGGCTTGCTTCAGCTGGTATCATGTCCGCGCTTCGCAGACGTGCAATTGAGGGCGGAAGCTACCGCGTAGTCGTATCTCTTACTGGGGTTACTCTGTGGTTACTTTCACTCGGCATTTTCGACAAAAAATACGCACAAACAACCGCAGGCTCGTCGGATGAACATACTTACGTTCCCCCCGACCTATTTACAGCTGATACACCTCTAGGTCTGTATCAAGGTTTTACGGAACAAGTAGTAATGTCACGAACACCCGGCTCATTTCGAACCGTACTCGTTCCACGTGGTTCTTCGAAGCCAGAGTGGCTTTAACGTCACTGGTGATAAATACCTAAACCCTTTGTTTTAATTCCTATTATTACCTGAAGAACCTTCAGTCGATAGGTTTCCGTAAGATAGTAACTAGTTTACCTGAAAAGCCGATTAAATGATAATTTTGTTCTTTTTGATATCTTAA
>JBKPGB010000062.1:0-14995 GCA_046729135.1 Thermoproteota archaeon
ATGAATATCGTCATAATACTGTTTATTTGAAACACCTCTACTTGCAAATATTGAGATTCCTTCATTAGCGAGTGCCGCGGCAACATCGTCTTGTGTACTCAAAGGATTGCAACCACACCAAGCTAAATCAGCTCCTAAATCACATAATGTACGAATCAATACTCCAGTTTCTTTTGTAACGTGCAAACAACCTGCAATCTTAACGCCATTAAATGGACTATCATCTTTTATTTTTTTTTTAAGATTAGATAATACTGGCATATGCACCTGAGCCCAATCAATCTTTTTCTTCCCTCCTTCAGCTAAATTAAGGTCTTTGATTCGGTACTTCATTCATCTCTGTGATATATACGAGACATATTATTCTTCACCTTAAATTAGATATTTCCAGAAGTTTATTTCGGTTACTCGTTAAATTGCAAATGATTCCACCATTTTACTTGTAATATGAGATTCATTGAGGCCATATGCAATCCCTAAGGAAGGGCTACGCCAAACTAATATCACAATAAATATATGAAATAATTTATCGAGAAAATCATGAGAAGGCTTCAAATCGCAGTTATAGGATACAACCAAGATAAATCAAATGAGAAAACAAACAAAATAGCATATGAGGTTGGAACTGAAATTGCTAAAGCAGGTGCTATACTAATTTGTGGTGGTCTTGGAGGTGTCATGGAATATGCTTGTAAGGGCGCAAAAGAGCAAGGAGGTTTAACAGTAGGAATCATTCCTCAGGAGGAAGTTCAGTTTGCAAATAAGTTTTGTGACGTGGTAATTGCAACAGGAATAGGTTATGCAAGAGACTTTGTTGTTTCAACATCCGCAGATGGGATTATTGCCGTTGGCGGAGGTGTAGGAACTTTAATAGAGCTATGCGTTGGATATATGTTAAAAAAAATATTAGTAACAATACCCAGTAGTGGAGGCACTGCTGAAAGGTTTGGTGGAAGATATCTTGATGACAGGAAGAGAGTGTTTGTCCAAACTTCACAAAACGCATATTCTGCAGTCAAAGTAATCTCACAGTATTTGGATCAAAAGAATAGCAACACCAAGACGTGAAAAAATGGAAATAAATCATGAGTTAACCTGAAAATGATTTTAGATAAGGATCAGGGGCGTAGAATGATTCATTTCTTTCTTGCAACTGGTTCAATGTATTTATGATTTTTTCATAACCAAACTCTTTTCCAATGTCAAATAGATCTTTTTTAATACCCATTCCAAGTTTTAGAGCTAATTCGACATCCTCTTTTGTGCACACATTATTGGAAATAAGCCATGCAGCATTATTAATCGCAACTGATAGAATCCTAACTGGTTCATATTTTTTGGCTTCCTCTTCAGAGAGTGGAATCCTTTCATAGTTCTTGTCACCATATGAATAGAAACCCTCTCCTGATTTTTTACCGTATTTTCCTGATGAAAATAATTGCTCTATTTTAGGATGGGGGTTTACTACTTTCTTATCACGAGAGTACATTTCAACGGTTGCTTTGTGAATAACATCAAGACCAGTGTAGTCTGCTAATTCAAATATACCCATTGGTAGGAACATCTTGAATTTCACAGATGAGTCAATTTGGGTCATACTTTTACCGTCACTCTCCAAACAGTATGCTGCCTCGTGTACCAACGGTATGAATATTCTATTTACAATAAATCCAGGAACATCCTTGTTACACAAAATAGGTTCTTTTCCTAGAGATTTAACAAAATTAATTCCAAAATCAACAATTGAATTGTCAGTTCTTGCTCCTGGTATAACCTCCACTAATTTCATCAATTGTGGCGGATTAAAGAAATGTAATCCTATAAACCTTTCCGGTCTACTGGTCAGTTGAGATATTTCACTAATTGGTAAAGTGCTAGTATTTGATGAATAAATTGTACTTTCTTGAGCAAATTGATCCACCTCCGAATAAACCTTTTTCTTGAGATTGAGATCCTCTGGAACTGCTTCGATTAGCAAGTCAGTGTCAACTAACGCATCTTTCAGGTCGACAATAGGTTTTATTCTGCCATAAATCTTGTCTGATTCTTGCTTGTTTATCTTATTTTTTTCAACCAGTTTATCTAAGGACCATCTTATTTTATTCATGGCACTATCTAAGAATCTTTCCTCTATGTCACGTAATATTACATCATATCCATTGATTGCTGAAATCTGTGCTATACCATGACCCATTATTCCAGAACCCAAAACTGTGATATTATTTATGTTTGGCAACGGTAATACTCCAAAATTCATGACTTTTAATGTTACGATTTTGATAAAAATAATAATAAATCCAAATTCTCGAAACCGTTTTATTGTTAGTCATATATCTTGTATAAATTATAGTTGATACGAGCGTTTGCACTTTTATTAAATCAAGATGATCCAAAAAAATGCACCGCATTGAAACTGATCAAATTTGGCACTGTTATGCCTACCAGGGTCATAAAACATGACATGCTAGTCTTAAATCCTTTTGCAGGTGAAGTTGTTTGCAAAACAGATAAAAATTTGGTCGATTCCCTATGTGTTATTGACTGTTCTTGGAATAAGGCACAAGCAGTCTTGACAAGCTACAAATTTTTGAAAAAAGGAGTTGTTAGAAGAATCCCTGCTTTACTAGCAGGAAATCCAGTAAACTAC
Source organism: Thermoproteota archaeon (assembly GCA_046729135.1). Lineage (GTDB taxonomy): Archaea > Thermoproteota > Nitrososphaeria > Nitrososphaerales > Nitrososphaeraceae > TA-21. Next base: position 2,648 of record JBKPGB010000062.1, read on the forward strand.
GCAAGGCTTGGCAGACTATCAAGTGTTGAATCTATGTCAGCATGTTATTACGTACTTGGAGAAAAAAAATTTGCGTACAGTTTACTAAACAAATTCAAATGGGGTCATACATTTCTACAATTAAACCATGATGCCTTAGAGGATTACTCAGCCGCGGACAATAGAAAAGAAGTAATGAAAATTGAATCAGAATACTTTGGATACAAAATCTTGGAGAACAATGTTTAATCGTAAATTGTAGTTGTAAATTGATCGAATTTTATTATCTGTCTTATGCTATAGTTCCCAAATTTAGTATACATCCTGATTTGTAATGTAGTAATCTTCATAATATTTCGAACCTACATTTAGAATGTTCTTTTATTTACTCGATAGTAACCATTCTATTATTCTATCTAAATTATAGCTGGTTATAGTAACTTTTATTGGTCCTAGAGGCGATTCTTCAGAGTGTTCAGCCAATGATATCACACCACTGTAGGCTGCTTGCTTGTTCAAAAAGAACCACGTAAGATCTCCTCTTCTATTCCATTCCAAGAGTTTTCTCAAAACAGCTGAGGAAGATTTTGATCTCACGCCAACTCGAATATGATGTAATGAGAGGGACCCTGTACAAGTAGCTTCCAAACGCCCATCTTTTAGAACGGGTTGGCATCCATTTGCAACGTATTGTAGACATTTTTTTACCTTTTCTGGATCTTCAGAAGGATTAAGAACTGTTTCTACCTTTAACTCAACATTCTCATCTTGAAGATCATAAGTCCTTCCTGACAATTATAATCTACTTTCTTGAATCCACTTTTGTATCGTAATAAAACTGTGTTGACATAATTCCGATATTGAAATATCATTATTTGAAATAGTTTCATCGGCTAAAGCTATGGCATTACTTATTCCTACGTCCATCTCAATTTTATCACGTTTGTCAAATTCACCTAAATTAGAAGGTACATCAGAACGTCCTCTTTCTCTAACATGTGTGTATCTTGTAAAAGTTGAACCGTGAATAGCTAACAATTTGACTGAACCTATCCGTCTGAGGAGGCGTACTTCAGCCATGCTCCTAATTCCATCTACTATCACAACACTTAACTGCTTGTCTTCTTTTTTCATTAGTTTGATTTTGTTAACAATCAAATGTGCGACAGCTTCGGGTCCGTTTCTCTTACGAAGTCTTAACATCAATTTTGCAAGATTGTCACTTGTAAGTTCCAAGCCATCATTCTCTGCGACTTCTCTAACTACGTCACCCATAACCAATAGTGGAAAACCTTTCTGTGATAGATAATTGGCAACCGTAGTCTTACCAGCTCCAGGCATGCCCGTTAGACCTACAATCAGAGTATCCTTTGACATGATAACACCAAGTGACGATGATTTTCAATAACTAATGTATTAAGTTTAGCAAATTTTTTGCAGCTAACTGAATATCTTCTGCTTTGATAGTTTTTCTTCTAGCGTGGACGCTTAGATCAACTGCCTGAACACAAATCTTAGTGGCGACTTCTTCAAGTATCCTTCTTAATTGGTCTGCCGCTTCCTCACTAACTCTCTCTCCTCCAGATTTCTTTATGATTCTGTACATAGCGGCAAGACCAAGTTCTGGAAATTCTGTCATTTTTCATCAAGTATTCGTAGGTTGGCTTAAAGTATTATGTCAAAAAAATGAAAGTTTAAAATAAATTAAAACATGCACATATATGATTTAATTAACACTTCTCTACTAGAGGAGGATTAGGATATACATAACAATGTAAGTATTAGACGAAAACAGCCAGGTATTTTTTAATTTCATAAACACACTACATTCTAATTATGCGAAAAATTCTTAAAGATTTTGTTTAGAGAAATTTCTGAATCATTACGGAATGGATTTATTATCATTCCTAATACTGCCGCAACAGGAGATATCCAATCTCATTATAAAATATCTGGTTGACAAAAAAGTCTCAAGACAATACAAGAACCTTATAGCTGCTACACTAAAGCACGTGTGTGAAATAAATGATATTGTATTAAACTGGAAGAAAATCAAGAAATTTGTTAATTCTGAGAAGACCGGCAAAGAAACAAATGGAATGGATAGAGGATGTATGCATGAAGAAATACAGAGAATATTAGATTTCAGTGACCAGAGAATTAAAACTGCATTTTTGATGTTAGCGTCTATTGCTATGAGAGTATGCGCTTTACGTTCTCTTAAAGTTGGAGATTTACAAAAAATAGACGATTTATAGAAGATAAGAGACTACACAGGTGATAAGGAAGAATATACAACGCTTACAACCACCGAATTTACCAAAGAAATAGATACATATCTTCATTTCAGAGCTAAAATATCGAGAAAATTACAGTTGGCTCCTTTTTGTTGATAAAAAAATTCAATGTCAATGTCAGGTCAGTAAAAATAAAAGGCAGACAGTTCAATGGTCGGGGAATAAACAGTGTGCTGGAAGAAATTGAATAGAAGAAAAAATGTTAAAGATGAAACACATGTATCAAAAATAGTTCATGCAGCCCCTAGTTAAACTGAATTCTTGGTTCATAATTAGAATATAATAATTAAATGGCAATCTTCTAGACGTTAAAGACTGAAAAATCTTATGTTCCAAGCCACCGATGGATATATCACCTTTGCACGCTTACATGATAGCAAATGAATAACAGAAACAAAATCAACACTTTGTTATTGAGTCTAACAGTTGCTATTGGTATTGTTACTACATCGGTTATGAAGGTAAACGCGCTTGATAACGATGAGGTCATTTTATGTGTATCCGTTTTAGAGACCGAACGAGACAATGATATAAATTGTCATATTTATGATATGAAAGATGTCGATATGTCAAACCAGAAATTTGTCAAGAGTTTGTTTTCACATAATGACAGTATCGAACCGCATCATCCTAATCTAGATTTTGATAAGGTGGGCCTACTGATAGATCGACCCTAATCGCAAGACTCATTTATGATTAACGTATCCAAACAGCAGGGAGTCAGGAATGGATAATAAGATCATGTTAGCACCTGTAGAGGACAATAAGAAGTGCGCTTAGGGATATTCATAGATTCGTTGTTTGTTCTAGTAATGGGTTTATTGATAGGTGAGGGGAAATATTGCAGGTCAAACATCCCAATTTGATCCACGAGAATTTGATCCACTACAAACAGATTGTGTACCTTACCATGACTAACATATAGTAATTATAAAAATGAATTGTGGTCAAGAAACACCACCAATCATACTTTATGTAAATCAGGGCTATGAAATAAAAGCGGTGTGGAATTCTGTTTCAAAACCTTTACTTGGCCTTAGGAATTAATTGCTTCTCGACAAATTCATGGAAGGCGGGATCAAACCATTTTTCCATTTCAATGGTGCTTTCCCATATTTGCATTATTTCTCCTTGTTGAAAAGAACTCTTCATCCATCGCAACCAACCGATCCACTCATTTTCGCTTAACGCTTTTCTTTGGTGCATATGAAAGGCGTGGGCGAACGTAAACAAAATATCATATGCATAGGCAATATCAGGTGAATTTACATTGACCCTGCTTATCACCCTTATCAGTTCAGGGTGTTCTATTACTATATCGTGTAGCGCATGCATCCTTTGAGCCAAATCGTTTAGGACCTTAGTTTCAATATCTTCTGACAGTTTCTGGGTTTGTTTTCTGGAAAAATATAACACTACTAACATTGTTCCAATTATTCCCATCGCTTCAGCCATGCCGAAATACTCGGTTAAACCAATTTCAATCATTTTTTACAGCAACTCCTCGTATGTTTTACATATTAAACAATAATTACCACCTTTATCAAAAACATGCATTTTCGTTGTATGTTGACACAGGTCGCATCTGGCAGGTTTTCTTGGCACTTAATCTTATGATTTTCTGCACTTATAATGATTAAATAGAAATCTTCTAGAGATCCGGTATGCGGGATAGTCCAGGCTTAGACAATTATCGCATTTGATTTTAATTTATTGCCCCCTCTGCTACGCAATTTTTAAAAATTTTTTCTATTGTGGATAAGTATAAAACAGAAGTTGGTTTTTCCGGGCCTATAACTAGCCGTTTTTCTGTACAATTTGAATTCATAATCCTGTTTATTAGTTCGTTTCTGTATGAATATGATTTCCCTACTGTAGAATTATTAACTTGTCCTTGTCCATAAACTACTTGCATAGTAATAAAAAATGTAATTGCGATTACTATTACTAATATAATAGATTGGTTAGTTGTCGCTTGCTTATTCATCTTTAAATCTGTCCTTTAACATAGTCCAATATTAGTTACAATATAAAATTATTTAATCTTAATCTTGTTTTTATACGATGCGCATAAATCACAAATCCCTAAATCATCATTCAATTTCTTTGCGAATCTATTACTATGATCATGAATTAGGCATTTAACGCATTTCATTTGATTTCCTTAAATTCTTTGTCGCCAAAATCAAAATAAGTAATCCTATGTTCAAAGTGTCTGCACTTTATGATAATTACAGTATGTGGGATTATACTAGAAATAGATTCCTTATCCTTGTTAATCTTTTAGATTCAATCAATCAATATTAGCTAATACTAATTTCATATGTCCACACAAGCTTAGCCATGCCAATTTGGTCCCTTCTACAAGATATGCTTTATCTGCATTGGGAAATTCAACAACTGCTTTTACCTGCTTTTACTTCTAAGATGCCACACTCCAGGCATGTTTCATATCCTTCAATCTGACTATTGTCTATTTATTCACGACATTCATAACAAAAATCCTGTGTGGACCCCACATCAATTACTTCGTTACAGCAAGAACAAAATAACTTGATAGTCATTTTTATTTCAGAAACACCACATATCCGATCGTTGCCAGAGTTAGAGATACAGCAAATATTGGCGATCCGTTACCTATACCGATAAAGACTTCTGCCTTCTCCGAAGATGAAACATGGTGTTCAGAAGTTAAAATGGTTTGACAGAAACAAAATGATTTTTTCGTTGAATTCATTTGTGTTTTAAGAAAATCAAATGCTATCTAACATCCAAATTGGGAAATTATCGCTAATATTACTATTGATACAAGTATCTAATTATTGTTTATACTGATGAGAACGTTTTTTATTTTCATTTACATACTTGTACGGCAGTATTCTTATACGAAAGAGTATATTGAATAATATATTGAACAACCGAACGACTTTCGTAATGCTGTCTATGCAGCAATGTTAAGATTCCTGGCAATTGGTGAGTAAGAATTGAAATCACTCATAATTAAAGTCCTCAAGTCGCCTCTTGTCCTATGCGAATTAATGAAAGAAGATATTAAAGGATGATAACACAAGAAGAATTAGAGGCTTATTAAAATAAGACGTGGACTGATATTCTAAGGCCTTTTGCGGTTTCTTCTAACTTCAAAGAATGGAATAAATAACCGGTTCTGCTGAAGTTGTCATTTCTCTTTCTCTTTCTTATTCTTGTTCCTACACGACGTACATAAAACACAAATCCCTAAATCATCATTCACTTTCTTCACTGAAACTTGAAATGATTAATATCGACGGGTGGGATTTGGAAACAAGCGTGAGAATCCCACCGGTTAATGTCTATTTGTGCTAAAACAGTAAACAATACAGATTTTTCTGAAACTATTTTAAGTAGTGTAGCTCATGTTTTGGTCAATGTCTGTTAACAAAAGGATTGTTAGTGTTGTAGATGATGATTTTTCTACTACTAGGCTCTTCCATGAAGCGTTGTCTGAAAATATAGATAGTGTTAATGTTGTTTCTTTCACTGATCCTGTAATGGCTCTAGAACACTTTACTGATAACAAGGATGCGTATGCTCTGGTAATTGCTGATTTAAGGATGCCTAATCTTAATGGGTTGGAGCTATTAAAGAAAGTAAAGACCTCAAATCCTAATGTGAGGACAATATTGATGAGTGCTTATAATTTTGAAGAAGATATATTATTCCTGAAATATATGGAAGAAGGTATTATAGATTCATCTATTGATAAACCTGTTACGATGGATAGACTCTACCAAAGAGTAAGAGATGAATTGCAGAGTTATCAATTAACAACAAGTAAATAAATGGCTCTGCCTCAATAGTTACATTTTAAATACTTGTATTTCATTTCACTAAAGAACATAAATCACAAATTCCCAAGTAGTCATTAAATTTCTTCCGTGTGGTAGGAATTTTTATATGATACTAGTAATTGGTGAAATAATAAGATGAAATGTCCTAAATGTGATCATGAGAATTCTACTGAAGATTCAGTTAAACAGATTGCAGAATGTCCTTGTGATTGTCATATAGAAACCCATTCATTCTAATTTTTATGGTCTTGCTGTGTTAGTTCCAATTCTTGTTAATTGCTTGTAATTTATCATGTTCCCATTTGAGAATATGGCCGTCTTTATCTTTTTATGAGCCGCCACTTTCTGCATAATATCCTTTACTTTGCAACTCAGATAATTGTTGACTGTAAGATTGCAAAGGTTGTTCCAACTGACATTATCAGGGAAAGAAATAGGCCACATCATAAGGATAAGGAAATAGATGAATTGCAAATATTCCAAACAGCTTTTTCGTGGTGCAATTTTGACTCATTTTAGTCACCATGATGCTCATATACAAGTTTATCGTAAAATCTAACTGATTTTACATTCACAAATTCAAGCATACCATATCTTGATAGTTCTCTTCCAAACCCACTATGCTTGATACCGCCAAAAGGAACTCTAGGATCAGAGGCGACCATATTGTTAACAGTAACTATACCGCATTCCATTTCCAGTGATAATTTCTGTGCTTTTTCTAGATCGCGTGTCCAGATACTTCCGCCAAGTCCGAAATCAGAATTGTTTGCTGCACTTATAGCTTCAACTTCATCTTCAACTATCATTATTGGGGCAACTGGGCCGAAAGATTCTTCCTTTGAGACTCGCATGTTTGAATTAACATTTTTTATTACTGTTGGTTTGTAGAATGCACCGGCACTGCCAATTTTTTCACCTCCCGTTAATAGCTCTCCGCCAAGGCCTATCGCATCCTTTACCATAGAATCTATATTTTCCAGACTCTTCATACTTGAGAGTGGTCCTATGTCGGTATTGTCAGAGAGAGGATCTCCGACTCTTAATTTTTCTGTTTTTTGAACAAAGGATTCAATAAATTCATTTGCTATTTTCTTTGAAATAATGAATCTTTTGGAAGCAACACAACTTTGACCACAATTTAGAAACCTGCCTTTGATGGCTCCTGAAGCAGCTTTTTCAATATCTGCATCATCCAGTACAATGAATGGATCACTTCCTCCAAGTTCGAGGACGCATTTTTTTAGCCGTGAAGTAGCACGTCGGGCTACTTTAGCTCCGATTTCAATACTTCCAGTAAAAGTAACTCCATCTATGTTGGAATCGATCAGCATTTCTGCAATTTGTGAATTACCAATAACAGTCTTAAACACAGCATCTGGAGCCCCGCTTTTTAGTATTGTTTTTTCAATCTCTATACCACATTGCATCGTTGCACTAGCAGGTTTCAAAACAATCACATTTCCGGCCATTAACGAGGGTGCTGCGAATCGCAATGCCTGCCAGTACGGAAAATTCCATGGCATAATGCTTGCAATTACTCCCAATGGTTGGAAGGTTATCATTGTCTTATTGGCGTCACTGTTTAGTGATTCATTATTGAGGAGTATGTCCCCATTGTATGAGTAAAATTCAACCGCCCAGGCACATTTTTCTATCTCTGAACGAGACTCCTTGATGGGTTTTCCCATCTCTTGAGATGCGATCCTAGCGAGGTGTTCCTTATCTTTTCTTAATTGCTCGGCCAATCGAAGCAATATTATCGATCTCTTACGAATCTCGCGCTTCCATTCTCTAAATGCATCTTTTGATTTATTGACAATTTCGGTAACTTCGTCATTTGTCATATTCTTATATTCAGATATTATTTGCCCGTTAGCGGGATTGACAGTTACAACATTATTATTCATAGTCTTGTAATTATTCAAATCAGCAATTAATATTCATATGCACTGTTAAATTAAATTACATTTTTCTAATATCAAGGTTCATCCGAAAGTGACACGTAACTAGATTAGTAAAAGCGTGTTCTCATTGCCATTTTTTTCACAAAATATGGGATAATTAACTTATGCGTTACTAAGTATGAGATTAATAAGATCCAGTAATATTGTATTTGAACGAAAATCAAATAATAGACCAGCTAATTCCGTCTTGACCTTCACGGATATTAAAAAATTTTAAATTTCTACTAATAAGATAGTATTTTATGAACATTGGAATAATTGGAAATGGATTGATGGGATCTGCGATAGCTCATATATTGTTAGAAAGAGGATTTCGAATTTATCTATATAACAGAACCAGAGAGAAATCAAATGTACTGGTAAAAAAGGGCGCAATTAGACTGGAACACCCCTCAATGATAGGAAAAGAATGTAATTTTGTGATTATCAGTGTCACGGACGGTCAGGCGGTAAAGGAAATTTTGTTCGGTGACAATGGATTGGTAAATTGCAATAACAAGCGACTCACTGTTGTCGACACTAGTACAGTTTTGCCTGAAGATTCAATCTATTGTGCCGGCCTTATGAAAAAAAAGGGATATGCAATTATTCAGGCTCCAATAATGGGAGGTCCAGATGCAACAAAGAAGGGTGATGTAATAACTATCGTTTCTGGTAATAAGGAAATATCTGAAAAATGTAGAAAGATTCTAACCAACTTCAGTAAGAAAATATATTATGTAGGTATTCAAGATGGTGTTGCCAATTACATAAAGCTTGGACTCAATCTTAATATCGCCTTAATAGCGATCTCATTGTCAGAATCAATAGTATTTGTAAAGAAATCAAAAACAGATCCATCAATCTTTCTGGAAATTCTAAATTCAACTTATTTTAAGACAGGTCTAAGTGAAATAAAAGGTCCAAAGATGATTAAAAATAATTTTGAACCAAAATTCTTTTTGAAAAATATGCTCAAGGACATACAAATACTTAATGAGTGCGCAAAACATAATGGAGCAATCCTTTCATTTTCGTCATTGGCCGAACAATATTATCGAATAGCAGCAAATAGGGGTTACTCAGAATTAGACTATACTGCAATATTGAAATTATTTAGTGAATTTAACAATCTCAATCCCTCTAGTTAAATACATTATTTAAGGGAGCTGATTATAGTTAGAACGGCAGGTGTAAATAAAATCTTATTATGCGATACCATAATTTGTTAGTATTTTGTGAGCTAATGTTATTGAGGCAACGGATTATTCAAGAATTATGAATACTAATCCTCAACACTATCATTATTTCTATTGCTACATGTTGAATCATTAGGTTTTTATTTTGCTTAGAAGGACTTTTAACGGAGGTTTTCAAATTAGGAAAGAGAAAAGTACTGAGTGAATCTGATCTAAAGGAGTTAGTAATGCCTCAACAGGGCGAACTGCTTGGACGTGTTATAAAATTAGTTGGAGGAGACAACATTATTGTGAAATGCACAGATGGTAAAGTCAGAACATGTAGAATTAGAGGTAAGATAAAAAGACGTATGTGGATCAGAGAACACGATCTGGTTCTTATTGCACCATGGGATTTTCAAACTGACAAGGCAGACATAGTCTGGAGGTATATTTCTGCACATGCTGAAAAGCTTCAAAAAGATGGTTTCCTTGAGGGGATATAGAAAAAGATCAGTTTTTGTTTTTCCTAGTCGTCAGGAAAATTTCCTATTATCTTACCATTAAAATTAAGTAATATGATTTTCATCTGTAACCCAGACGGAGAATATTTATTTAGATGATTATACACCTCTTTACATATAACATCATAAAACGTACTCAATCCAAATTGATCAACTAATTCGCCGACATGTCTTGCGGTATTTGCTAACTTTATCTTTTTTACAAGTTCATTATTTGCTCCACATCTGCTTGCCACCTCTGCAAGAAAATTCATATCAACATGAGAACCTCTTACATGCGTTTGTTTTATTCCCATCGCCATCTTCGTTAATTTACCAATAAACCCGATTACGTACGCCTTTTTGATTTTCTTAATTGCACATTGATTAATGCTAAATCCAATAAAGTCTCCTATTTGAATATAAGCATGATCCGCAATTGAGTTTCCAAAAATAGCACGCGCAAACTCTTCACTTCTTCCCCCAGTGGTGAGTATAACAGAATCAGAACCCATTGCTTTTGAAACATCAATACTTTGACGAATGGAAGCTGCAAAGGATGCAGTGGAATATGGAATTACGATTCCAGTCGTTCCTAAAATTGATATACCTCCAATTATTCCCAATCTAGGATTGTCCGTCTTCCTGGCAATTTCTTCTCCTTTGGGTACACTTATTATTATCGATAATCCATATCTATTTTTTTGTTCCTGCCCCATAATTTCATCAATAGATTGATTAATCATCTTTAGTGGAATAGGATTGATAGCAGCTTTACCTATTTCTAGCCCCAATCCAGGTTTAGTTACTCTTCCAACACCCATGCCACCATCAATAATGATCTTATTTGATGTTTCTAACATAGACACCGTGGACCATATTTCAGCACCATTGGTAACATCAGGATCATCCCCTCCATCCTTAATGACAGCAGCAGTAACAGATTTTTCATTTTCATATTTTATCCAAGCAATGTCTATTACAATATGCTTATCTTTTGGAAGGGAAACATTTACTTTTACTAATTTTTCTCCATTTACCAAGGCTGATAGTGCAGCTTTAGTTGCCGCTGCTGCGCAAGTACCTGTTGTATATCCTGTTCTAAGAGATCTTTTCTTACCGATTGGGAGATCTGCTTCTTTGATGTCATCTATGCTTTGGAACATAAATCTTCACTTTCTAAATAATTACTTTACCCCCATCAATAATAATAGTATTTCCAGTTGAGAATGAAAAATTTTCGCCTTTAATGGAAAAAATACTTTTACCAATTTCCTCCGGTTGGCCCAATCTTTTCATTCTATTTTCATTTTTAGCCTTGACTAATTCATTTCTTGAAATTGATCTACGTATTGTATCTGTATAGACATCTCCCAACGCAACTGAATACAACCTGATGTTATATTGTCCATATTCTGAAGCTATATGCTTGGTCAAACTAATCAATCCTGCTTCTGCTATAGAGTACGGACAACCACAATTATGTCCGAATATGGCAGGGGTTGAAGTAATATTGATGATAACTCCACTTCTTTTTTTCATCATGAGCTTCAATATTTCTTTGGTTATTCGAAACGAGCAAATTAAATCAACTTGAAGATTATTCATTAATTCTACTTCGGAAATATCATGTATGTTTTTAAACCAAATTTTCTTTCCGAATGGAAAAAGAGCATTATATATTAGAATATCAACACTGCTCATGCCATTTGAAATATTTTCAAGATACAACGATTCTAGATTCGTTGTTTGGATACTTTAATTGTTATCCGTTGATACAATAAACTTTTAATTTAATATTGTCAGTAGTTGCTTTCAGTTGTCTACTTTTTCTAAGGCAGGACATATTGTTTCATTGTTGAATAAAACTGATTTCAAAATACTAAAGGTATTTGCTTCTTCTTTAAAAAATCGTCAATTTTTAAATCTTTCTACTTTGAGTCAATACTCAAATTTAAGTCAAAGTTTGGTAGAACATCATTTAGAGCGACTTGTCAAATTTGGATTGATAAGTAAAAGCAATATTGGATATACATTATTAGTAACAGGTTTAGATATATACGTTCTAAAAATTCTTTCCAATAGGAACATAATTATATCCATTGGACCACAAATCGGTATCGGTAAAGAAGCTGAAATTTATCTAGCTCATGATTCTCAAGAACAAGACAAGATTTTAAAAATATTCAGACTCGGAAGATCCAGTTTCAAACAGATAAAGAGGAAACGAGATATAAACACTGCTACTAGTAGTTGGTTACTATTGAATATTGAATCAGCGAAAAAAGAATATGATATTTTAAACTATTTGAGAAACTCAAGTACTTCATTTCCAAACCCTCTGTATATATCTTTCCATTGCGTAATTATGGATCCCATTTATGGAACTAGGCTATCAGATACTGAAAATCTTGCCGATCCACAATTTGTTTTGGAAAAAATAATCAACAATGTGCGGATCGCCTATCACAAAGGATACATTAATGGTGATCTAAATGAGTACAACATTTTAGTAAATGATGACAATATCTTTATTCTCGATTGGCCTCAAGCTGTTAAAGTTGATACTATTAATGCAGACGCAATGCTCACGAGGGACGTAAAAAATATTCTTA
>JBKPGB010000063.1:0-1217 GCA_046729135.1 Thermoproteota archaeon
AGGATTAAAATGAGCCATCGAAATTTTACCAAATAGGTAAACACTTATTGCAACTCCCACAAAAGGGGCAAAAGCTATGAAAGGAATCCCTAGCGTTCCCCCTAACTTTGCAGCAAGAACAACAGAACCAGCAGCAGTTACTACTACTATGAAAGTGCCAATAACTTCAGCAAAAAATTTCTTTTGAGTGATTGTTAACCTACTGGTGAGTCTTAAGATCTGCGACAAGCTCCTTTACTCTCAGTTTAACTTCATCCCTTATCTCCCTGACCTTATCAATGAGTTTATCTTTAGGGTCTTCCAAATTCCAATCTAGAACATTTGGTAAAAATAGTGTTGGACATGATTCTTTATCCATACAACCCATATTCACAGTTTTGAAAGGGTTGCGCATCATATCCTCTGTAATTTCCTTAGATTTTTGATTACTAATATCAATACTAACTTCCTTCATGACATCAATTACAACAGGAATAATTTGTGATACTGGCTTTGTTCCAGCACTAAGAGATCTGTATCCTTCTGGAGCACTTTTGTTAAAGAAGCCTTCAGCCATTTGACTTCTACCAGCGTTTTCTACGCACACAAAAAGGATTATCTTTTCTGATTTTAGTTTAGATTTGCCAAATGATAATTTCATTTTGTTATCGCCCCAAAGATTATACTTGTTATTTTTCTTCCATCAGTCTTATCTTCGGTTAAATACGTATGTTCATTCAGTACTTTGACATCTTGAAATCCTGCTTGCTTGATACAGTTAATATAATTATCTTTAGTCAATGCACCGTCAATACAACTACACCAATCGTCTGAGTTGATTGTTTCCCCATGCACTTCTTTGCTTGTGACTAAGTCTGAAATAATCATCCTTCCTAGGCCATCTTTCTTCAAGATTCTGTAAATTTCCTTGAACGTTTTTACTTTATCTGTAGTGAGGTTGATAACGCAGTTGCTTATTACAGCGTCCACCGAATTTTTTTCAACAGGGATATTATCTTCAATATCTCCTTTTCTAAACTCGACGTTTGAAAACCCATTTTTGGTTGCTGCGTTTCTAGCTTTTCGTAACATATCATCAGTAAAATCTATCCCAATGACTTTACCTTCACCCTTAACCTGTTTGGATGCTAAGAACGCATCTATCCCAGCACCCGAACCTAAATCTACAACAATCTCATCTGCTTTCAAATTAGCAAAATTAAGAGGAGCTCCACATC
>JBKPGB010000064.1:0-1657 GCA_046729135.1 Thermoproteota archaeon
GAGGTTGCGTGCCTCGACGGCCGCGTACTCCGCCAGGGTGCCGTCGCGAGTCCAGTCCGTGAGGCCGAACACTCGTTGTCCCACCGACAGCCCCCTCGTGCCATAGCCAAGAGCGGTGACCACTCCGGCCAGCTCGTGCCCGGGGATCGACGGTGTTCGGTTACGGTCGAGGCGATCGGCCCAGGTCGAGGGCCACTCAAGCTCAGTCGGGACGAATCCCGACGCATGAACCTGAACGACTACGTCGTTTATCGCTGCCTGCGGCTCGGGCCGCTCCACCAGCGTCATCCCAGTCGTTCCCGCAGCCTGGTCCTTCACCACAATTGCCTTCATCGCCCGCGTCCCTTGGAATGTCCCCGGCTTGCTCGTTTCTTAGGCATGACGACGATTGCCCTCTGCCATGCTATCTCTTCAAACATTTTCTTTTAATTTCCACTTACATATGGCTCGAACGATCTATAAAGGATTACTCAAAGTGAATGCGTCGATCACAGACATATTTCAAGCAAACAGAAAGAACTCATATTCTACTGTAATGACTTTCAACTTCATGAATTAATAGATGTTAGACCAAAGGAAAATTCAAATATATCAGATCCGCAACTGAACCTTTCGACGATGATATGAGATTGGACGAGATAAGAGTAAAGAATTGGTTACTTCATTTTAGTTTAATACAAAAAGAAAGCGATTGGAACGACATACACGTTTCTGGACATGGTTCGGGTGATCAAATTAAAAGAATTATAGAAACTACCAGGTCAAGAAAAGTTATTCCCATCCATACTGAACATGAGGAATACCATTATCAGGAAGTTATAGCTACTCGAGCTATAGATGTTAGTATGACAACAGGTAACAGCTCTGTTGAAGTTTATCAAGGTTAAAGTCAGGTTACTATTATGCAACCTGAAAAAACCATTGGCAGACGATTACACATTTTCTCAAGGAAAATATAACAGCAATCAAATTAACGACATAATACATCGGCTTTCAGCTTTATGAAATCAGCATCGACATAAGTTGTGTAAGACAGGATTTCAAATGAAAAATTGATCAATCTCATGTAGGGAGAATATGTAACCAAATAAATCCTTGTTAGAAATTCTGATTAGGTTCCGACTGAATATTCAGTCGTATCCCGACGGGCCCGAATTATAACATGTGTTTATATGGTTCCGCTCATAAGTAGAACACAATAGGATAGCAATCCTTCAAACACGACCAATCACTTCAGAGGTAAAGGAACGACCAGAGTTAAATGTAATAAAGGCTAAGAAACTTCTAAAAGGTACAGTGGCTTCTCCAGGTTTAGCAACTGGAAAGGTAAGGATTATTCTTGGAAAGGAAGCAGTTACTAAAATAGAGAATGGCGATATAATTGTGACAACAATGACATCTCCTGATTTAGTTCCAAGTATGGGTAAATCCGCCGCGATTGTAACTGATTTGGGTGGAAAAACTTGTCACGCTGCCATAGTCTCCAGAGAAATGGGAATTCCCGCAATTGTAGGCACACAAGAAGGAACAAGTAAGCTGACAGATGGCCAAGAAATTACTGTAGATGCATACAATGGTATTGTTTATGACGGAAAAATTGATTTAGGTACCGGGTCAAGACAGGAGAAAAGACGATACTTTACTGACACAAAAGAGC
>JBKPGB010000065.1:0-1129 GCA_046729135.1 Thermoproteota archaeon
TGAGTGATATTTGGATCGAGGAGAGTCCGATTTAGATTGGATCAAAAAGAAGCACAAAAATTGGTTTCGATGACTACTCGCTGTCCTGTGGACTGTACATTTAACTTGATAGGTAAAAAGTTTACTATCCATATCCTAAGAAATATGATTATTTTAGGACATACAAGGTTTAATCAGTTTGAAACTATAGAAGGTATTAATTCAAAAACACTTGCCGTTCGCCTCAAAGAAATGTTAGAAAATGATCTCATTGAAAGAAAGGTCTACCCGGGTATTCCAATAAGGGTCGAGTATTCTGTAACGGAAAAGGGAAAGTCAGTACTTCCAATTCTTGAGCAAATGCTGGCCTTCTCCATGAAATATGCACCCGAAGACGTCTTTGCGGATGGTAGGCCAAGAAGTTTCAAGGATTTACTGGGGCGACACACCGAACGTATGCCGTAATATCATAATGAGTTAATACTATGTTATCCCATAAATGAATAATATTGAGCACAGAAAAAAAGAATCCCTTCAAACGCGATCAGGCATTAAACGACGCAACTAGTGGACAATTTGGAGAAGAGCCTTTAGATATTCCAGACGATCATTCGGAGATGCAAAAGGATGAGGACTCACGAAAAAAGGCTGCCAGAAAATTGTCAAAAAATATTAGATAATATTTGTGGAGCAGCACTATTGATTAAGATTTGGTGTTTATTCTTGAACTATTTTCTGTTCAAATTATATTATAGCTGAAGGTGCCTCACTCTTTATATTCAGGATGTTATGATAGATTTTAAAAATTGCGGGAAGCATGCCTATTGGTTCCCCATCTACAGAAACAGTAACAGTAACATCTCTCTCTTTTGGCAAAAACTTTACTTCTGATGCTTGATAATAAAGGATATCTTCTTCATATTTGTAAGTGCTTGTTCCCTTTAGCTCTATTAATTTATCAATCATTTTGAAACTTCCTGAATTTTTTAATATTATAATATCCAACAGACCATCCGAGAATTTTGCTCGAGGTGCTGCTTTGAAACCGCCGCCTAGGAAACGACCATTTGCAACTATACCCATAGTCATTTTTGAGGAGATTTTTTTATGCTTGTCTATTATTATATCACATTTATTGCTATTGTACGAT
>JBKPGB010000066.1:0-7278 GCA_046729135.1 Thermoproteota archaeon
CTTTTGGAAACTTGGCAGTAAACCTAAAATTTTTGGGAGTCTTTCTGTCCCAGTTTTTAACCATAATTTGACTTGGAATTCTGTAAAATGTAGAGTCAACTTCTACATAGTTGAAAACCTGGGAATAGTATGAAAGCCACAGCTTATTTTCTATGTTAGACGGATAGAATGTTCCCTGCCAAGAAGTATAGCTCCAGCCTGAACATCCAACGTAGAGTTGCAAGGACTCTTATTCGTAAACGCTCAATAAATTTATTGTCAGATTCATGCCAGGCTGATTTTATCGCATGTGCTTCCTCCCTTTGTAGTTGATTCACTAAAAATATATAATGCAAACATTTTCTTATTTACCTTGTATAAGTTGTCTTTTTGCTGCTGAAAGGTATTTATCATATCATTTGCCGTTAAGCTTGGTAACAACGAGTATTATGGAATCCACTAAAACTTATAGCTGTCCAATGCATCCAGAAATAAAGCAAGACAAAGGCGGTAATTGTCCTAAGTGTGGGATGAGGCTTGTTGAGGCGCGCCCAGAAGGCTTAACGACTTCCTACCAGAATCAAGGTAAAGGTTTGGGCACATCCACATGGAAAGACTACATACCTTTGGCTATTATAGTGAGCCTGATACTTGTGACAACTCTTGTTCTGTCGTTAAGAGATTTACAAATTGGTGCTCTCTCCATTACGGCATCATTGTCTTACTTTATGATAGGATTTTTCATTGTTTTTGCCGGCTTTAAGCTAATTGACTTGAAGGGCTTTGCAGAAGGCTATTCAACTTATGACCTGTTAGCAAGGAAAGTGTTCGCATACGGGTATATTTATCCACTCATTGAACTGTTTTTCGGATTGGCAATGATACTATATCCAACTTCGATATCACTTCTGCTGGCAGAAGTAGGGGTGATGGGTTTCAGCGGATTGGGTGTTACAATAAAGCTAGCAAAAAGGGAAAAATTCCAGTGCGTGTGTTTGGGAACACTTCTAAAAGTACCTTTGACCAAGGTGACGGTCTTAGAAGACTTTGGTATGGTAGCTCTGGCGCTTGTTATGTTGTTTATTTCTGCCGAGTTCACCTGAAATACACTTGACTGCAATAATTAATTGTATCTTTCCTTACCTAAAACAGTAACAGAATTGTTTAAATCGCTACAAATGAATTGTATAATCTATCATTGCTGTAAGTTTTTGTCCAAAGTTGATTGTCTGGAAGCTTCAAAAAAGAAATTTCGAGCGTTTTCCAGTACAGCTTTTTCCTTTTGAGACAAGACCGCGCCGAGCATTTCTTTGAATTCAATGGCGTTTACCACAGCTCTAGCTCCATAATGATTATTAAAATATCCTCTCACAACAGCAGTTTCAGTAGACAGTTGTCTTACCTTGTCGACCCACGGTTTCAATTCCTCTTGTCGACCCACGGTTTTAATTCCTCTCTTGAGTAAAGATAATTGTATCTAGGCTCTACCTGCCTTCCATGCCATCTGATAAAACAGTGGTTTGCAGTTACAATGGCCTGGGATAGAAATTGCAGATTGCCCTGTTCAGGAGAATCAGTCATTACAGCTGCAATCCCGTAGTGTTTTAGCATCTCCCATGGCCCTTCAGTATTCCATGATGGGTTTCTAAATTCAATAGCGTAATCGTATCCACTAGGAAGTCTGTCAAGGAACCCTTCTGTATTCTGAAATTCCTTAACAGTAAAACTTGGCGGCAATTAAATAACTACTGCTCCCAACTTATTAGCACACCTTAGAGGCGATATCATTTCAAGGAACTCCTCTAAAAGTGCCATTGCTCCTTTTCTTACGTCAAGCCTCTTATCATGTGTAACTGCTTCAGGGACTTTAATAGAGAATTGAAATTTATCTGGAGTCGCTCTAGTCATTGCTGTGAATGTGTCCTTAGTCATGTACATATAGAACTTTTCATAGAATGTGGCATCCATTTCTGCTGTACTAAAAAATTGAGCGTAGTATGGGAGCTTTTTGGTTTGAGCGTCCGCATAAAATACCTTAACCCAGCCTCCTCTTTCAAATGAATCAGAATAACTCCAACCTGAACATCCTATAAATACTGTCAATAGAAATTATTACGCAGTAAATGCAATTATAGTTTGATTTTTAAACATGGAATTGTCGTTTTTGATCGTTTTTGAATCAAAATCTGACACATTTTTTAGACAGTTTGCAGTTACTCGTCATGTTTACCTGTCGATTATTTTAAAGCTTGAAGGGCGCCTGATGTTGGCTTCTTATATAGTACCTGTCTGTAAAACTCAATTATGAAAAAAACAAGGTTTGTTTTAGAAGCTGTGATAAGGATAAGTCTTGTAACAACACTTTGTGTAACAACTCCATTGTTCTTATTGCAGCAAGGGTACACACTCAGGCAAGGTTTGCCCGAAGTAACTAGTAACAAGGTATCAGTAGCCATTTCAGACAATAACATCTACGTAGCCTGGGAGTCAAACAAGACTGGAAATGACGAAGTAATGTTTAGGGCATCTGCTGATGCTGGGAAAACTTTTGGTGACAAGATCAATCTCAGTAACACTACCAATTCAGGATCTCAGGACGTAGAAATAGCAGCAGATGGAGCCAAAGTGGTTGTAACATGGTGGGAAAGGAATCAAACGAGTAATGAACCAGTTATAATAATATCTGATGATGGTGGAAAAACGTTCGGCCCATTACTAAAACTCGCAACCAACGGTACCATATCTACTGGGGAAGTAAAACCTCTAATATGACAATCAGTAACGATTTTTTTCTCGTCGCTCTAAAGGATGTGCTTATTCAATAAGCACAAGCCCATACGGTAATCTGGTATCTACTAATCTAATTTACAGGCCTACTAAGAATGAGAATACTTTTACGTCAATTCCGCCGGCTTTCGCGATTTCTATTACTTCTCTTGAGGGTTCCCCGTAAATTGTCACTAAATACGGACTTCCGAATTTTCCAAATATAGCAGCTGCTGATTCCCTAAGATTAAGCTGATGTGCTAGGGCAGCTTCGGAGCTTTCAAATATCTCTCTGATTTCACACTCAGTCTTATCACTGCTAAGAAACCAGTCACTTTGAAGAGTTCCTCTATCTTTTTCCTTTACTTGCTTGATGTAATCTGTCGCTGCTTGCTTGAATTCGTCCAACATGCCATATGGAATTTTTATCTTGGCGCTAGCTTGTATTTTGCACATTGTTTCTCTAGAAATAGTTGAACTACTTAAAACTATGTGTTTTGGTCATAGGGCTAACTATTCTTAAACGACATTAAATAATTAAATTTTAAACCATTCATTGTTTACTATTTAGGGTATCAATTTTATTACTAGTCCGTCGCGATTAATGTCCTTCATATAGTAGGTTACTACTATTTGGTATTTAGCTGTTTCTAATCATTTGAAAATATTAATGTGTATTCAAACAGGACGGAAGATTACGATGATTCGCTTCAATGCAATACTTGTTTCTTTCTTATTCATTATGTTGAAATAGAAAAGGAAGCAGAAATAAAAGATGCTATTGAAAATATTGATAACCCACATGAAAGTAAAACTATAATCAAATCTTTATCTAAACGTACTTTTTTCAAAAGTGGCCCTACCAAAAGATTGCTAGAGGTAGAAAGAGAAAGAATGTACTGCATGAAGATGAAGAGATTGATGGTTTAATGAGGATTTATGGTGAGCAGAAAGTTAATGTTGTGCATGACAGCAACGGATAATAATATTAGAGCATTTCTTTTAAACAAATGAGCAAAACGTACGGCAAAAATAATAATTTATGGATTAATTACTTTTTCATCAATAGTGGTAACAGGCAGTATACTTGGGTAATACCTTCATGTCTTATGATTTATTTAATTGTATAATCAAATTGATTCATAATTATAAACTCTCATCTTTCCTTTTCCGTTTGGGAAAATCCCTTCAGGATTACAAAAGAGAGAGGGCGGCTATCATAACCCTGACGTTTTAGGTCACCTAAATTTGTCTAAATCTTAGTATTATAAGAACACTGCTGGATCCCGTGTATGCTGATATTAAGAGACGGAATCCACCAGTTGATGCATCCACGCAGTCAAAGTGCGACGATGTATTTTTATGCTCAGCATATTATAAAAAACTTAAAAACTGATTGTAGTAAAAAACTGGTGGGCTTAAGGTAATGAACCGTAGATTGGTATATCAGCCCACCAGGAGTTGACTTCAGCCAACAACTGATGGGTGTCTTGAAAAGGCTACTTTGATAAGAGAGTACCATTGAGCCCATCAGTTGTATTAATAATTATGTGCTATAGATAATAAATAACAAACGAAAAAGGTAAAAATTTCCATATTGATAATTCAACTTTGCAATTTTAGACTGCCCAAAGACTGGCGGGTCCAAGATGCCTGAATCAATAGACCCACCAGTTGTGAGTCCATCGTTATGGATAATATCAGTATCCTCAACAAGTTATAAAAACTTAAAGCCTGATGGGAGGATCATGAAGGGATTTGGAAGCCAAACAGAGAAAACTATCCCACCAGTCAATTAAGGACTAGTATTTTAGAAATAGATGAATAAATAATTATCTAAGCGAACTTTTGATTAAGGAAAAATGATTTTTCGTTACTGAAAAACGTCACGACGCAATTAGAATTTCGATCCCAATATTTCGTTACTGAAAAACGCCACGACGCAATTAGAATTTCGATCAAAATCTTTATTAAAGTAACAATAGTTATCAACTGATGGGTTTGAAAACAACCCGGTTGAATGAACAAGAAACAATCAAGTCCCACCAGTTGCTGTGTTTAGACGTTACGAAATACCGCTCAACAAATTATAAAAGACGTTGGGTAGAAAGTCATGAGAATTTTGAGTAGAAGAAAGTGATAAGAATCACGAATTACTCAATCTAATTCTCTAACTTTTTCTAATTCATTTTAGTTATTAGGTCATTGTCTCTTAAAGCGAAAGGACACACATATTTAAAGTCTGATAAAAATGTATTTAAAATTCAAAATCAATAATAATATATTGGAGAGTATGAAGTGCGACCATTGTAAGAAAAGTATCCATTCTCTAAATCAATTTTTAGATATTTTCGTGTGTAATGATTGCTATCATAAACTAATTTCTAAAGTTTACTATCCAAATGCTATTGAAGTATAATAATCATTAAATCGACTATCAAAATTCGCTTCTTCATATGCCTATTTAATTAACGTTTAACTCTTCTTGTACTCTTTGGTATAGTCTATTCATTGTCAAAGGTTTTTCAATAGTTGAGTTAATGACTCCTTCTTCTTCAACTTTGCCTGCGGTTTTTTGAATCCTTCTTTTACTTTATCGAATGTGTCTCCCATAATAGATCAGTCACAATAAATTATTTAGCAATTCAACGCCGTTTAAATTGCAAAATGGTTTTTTGTTGCCAAATATACCCGCCGTCTTGGTTTGACTGTAAATGGAGTATAATACGTGAGCAAGTAAAGTAAAATGATAAGCGACTTTTTAACGGATTTTTGGAAAGGATTTATCGTTGCATTACGTATCTCGGGCTCTCTTCCTTTTTATAGAGTTAACAAGATAAACTTGGATAAAAGTAAAACTATGCTATTGATTACAACAATTATTTTTGCTATTAGTTCAATTGTGAAACGTATTAGACGCGCACATGGGAGGACTGGAAAAGTATTACTGGCCATAAGACAACCAATTCTCCCACGATCCCATGTCTCGTATAGTAATTGCTAGAAACGTTTAGCATTATTATAAGCACTTTGCTTGCGGTATATTTCACCGCATGTTGCCTAATTAATATCAACACTTGCCAAATTCAATTCATCAATGATACAAATAAACTGGCCTAAACTTTTTTCATTTCGTTACTACAAACCTGATATAAAATATAATCCAATATTCTTAATTCACTATGCAATGGATCGGCTTTTATCGCAGAATCCATTTTGTTTACCCTATCTATAACTTCATTCATTTTGGATTCAATAAGACTACAAATTTGAATATCAGGATTTTTCATATTTTCTAGAACCCAATTCAACAATTCAATCCGTTTTTGAAGATCTCGTTTGTATGTAGACTCCTCATTTTGTCTGTCAAGCCATGTCCTTGATTCTTCAATTTGTTTCTGTATTTGTTCTACAGTCATAGTCTTTAAAATATAGGAGGCTAATTGAAGACATAATATACAACGCCGCTTAAAGGAGGGACTATGAAAAACACAAACAACAGATACCTAAATAATCATTAAATTATATTTTAGTTCAAAACCGCTGGGGCGACGACTTGACTTGTAAAGTTGTCCCCACCAGTTGTGAGACTACTCTCGACTGAACTGAATCGTAGTACTTTATCATTATCAACAAAGTTTAATATACAAAAATATCAAGGCACCGATAACGTGTATGCAGAAGGCGAATTCCAGACCCACGAGTGTTGTAATATTTACATAAATTGCAAAATCCCATAATAAATGTGGAAATTTTTACCTTTTTCGTTTGTTATTTATTGTCTGGAAGATATAATCATTAATGCAACTGATGGGCTCTGGTATTCTCATCACTGTTGCCATCCTACCTAATGACTCCATCAGTTGTTGCCAAAACATCCTGGTGGGCGGATTTATCAATCTACGATTCATTACCTTAAGCCCACCAGTTCTAATAATCTATTGAAACTTCTTCTATTATAGGAACAGTCTATTGAAACTTCTTCTATTATAGGAACAGTATTTACTTTTGTTATCATTTTGAAAAACAAGAAATTTGCTGGTTCTTATTGTTTTGCCTTTTTGCCGGTTGAATCGAATTCTGTTTTGCGCTTTTCAACTGGAGCGACCCTCTTGATTGCATACCAGCAACCATCATCATTTCCTCCTTCAAAGGCGGACATCATACCAACCATTACATTCTTAACAAAATTTCCTCCGTAAGTTGTTTTAATGGTATCGTATTGCCAGAGTATCATTCCATCGTTTTGCGCCCACTTCCCAACGTTGGTTTCTGAGTCCTCTGTAACAGTGAAAGTGCCATCATTGCTGAAAGTTATTCCTGCCTTCCCGTATGTTCCATCACAACCCCAATCATAATAAAGAGTCCATTGCCCAACAATAGCCACACCTACCATGTGTATTGCTTTACTATATGAAATTTGCTTATTCCTTAATCAGATATCATGCATTATTTAATTACGTGTCAACAGTCCGGACATGCACTACTTTCAAATTCTAACCCTTCCCCACATTTAAAACGGTGATTCTCGTT
>JBKPGB010000067.1:0-1047 GCA_046729135.1 Thermoproteota archaeon
GATACAGCCAGGTGAGGTGCTAATAGAGCAGGGAGATACTTCAGTGCCGTTCTTTGTTGTAATAACAGGCGAAATAGAGATCGTGCGCCCCTTCGGTACCCAAGAGACCCTCATAACCATTCATAGTGATGGTCAATTCACGGGAGAGGTTAACATGCTCTCTGGCCGACGGTCTTTAGTTCGGGCACGTGTTACCAAGCCTGGTAAAGTAATTGAACTGGATCACCAGCAAATGCTCAGTTTGGTACAGACCGATCCTGAACTCAGCGGCATATTTATGAGGGCTTTTATTCTCCGTAGAGTGGAGTTAATAGCTGCTGGTGTTGGAGACATTGTCCTCGTAGGGTCAGCATATTCTGCAGATACGCTTCGGATAAAAGAGTTTTTGATGCGTAACGGACACCCATATTCGTACATAGACCTAGAACGAGACCCTGACGTACAGAATCTGTTGGATAGTTTCCAAGTTTCCGCAAGTGAAATACCAGTATTGATCTGTCGAGGCCAAATCGTGCTCCGAACTCCCAGTAACCAAGAGATTGCAGACTGCCTTGGTTTTAACGAGTCCGTCGATCAAACCCATGTGCGAGATCTCATCATAATCGGTGCGGGTCCCTCAGGATTGGCTGCGGCGGTTTATGGCGCCTCAGAAGGGCTTGACGTTCTAATGCTGGAAACGAGTTCACCTGGAGGCCAAGCCGGTTCAAGTTCAAGTATCGAAAATTACCTGGGATTTCCTACCGGTATCTCTGGCCAAGAGCTGGCAGGTAGAGCATATAGTCAGGCTCAAAAGTTCGGTGCAGATATGCTTGTCGCAAAGGCCTCACGACTCATCTGCGACCGCAAACCATACGTAGTCGAGCTTGAAAATGGGACTCGAATTTCTAGTCGTACAGTTTTGATTGCCACAGGTGCTCAATATCGAAAGCTACCGTTAGAAAACCTGTCGCGCTTTGAAGGTGCAGGCGTCTATTACGGCGCAACATTTGTGGAAGCACAGTTATGTAGAAGAGAAGAAGTAATTGTAGTTGGTGGTGGAAACTCAGC
>JBKPGB010000068.1:0-9040 GCA_046729135.1 Thermoproteota archaeon
TTCGATGTTTATGAGAGGATTAGCTTATAATCCGGCTGCAATTACGGAAAAAGACATTGACGTATGGACAAGTCACCTTGTAGCTCCCGGTGGATTGCGTGGATCATTTGAACATTTTCGAGCTTTTCCTATTGATGCAGAACAGAATAAAGAAACGGCCAAGGCTAAGATAACAACACCCGTATTAGCTTTGGGTGGCGATATTTATCCGGCTCTTGGCGGAGATTATCCGGGTAACTTTGCATACAGCTCCTTACAATCACTTGCATCAAATGTTACTGGCATAACTGTTCCACTTTCAGGACATTGGATTCCGGAGGAACAGCCAAAGTTTGTAGTAGACCAATTATTCAAATTCTTTGGCAGCAATACTACGAAAGTGAAATGACTATGATATCTAGCTGATTCTCTCATTATCTATGCTAATTCGCGTAGTTCGCAATTCTTTTGAGAGAAACGTAGTCTTTCGACCAGTTAAGAAGCTCCGATCTTTAGATTAAGTCGTCAATTTTACTAATCAGAACTACAAATACAATTCAAATAAGAACACAAAAAGTAATTTTTATATCTATAACCTGTAGCGGGCAACAAAAGTGTCCGATTCTTTACTTGACAAGTCCTGAACAAATTGTTTTCTGATTAGCCCCCCGTATACAACTAAGTCACGGGCTAGCATCCTTAGACGTTTAGTCAATAAACTACTAACTATCTCTCCTGCTTCATTGAAGTCTTCTTCTCCGTTAACAGAGATACCATAAGGCAAACTCCATCCATAACACTGACGAACAGCTGTTCTCATTTGATCCATTACAGTTAGTCCTTTTTCATGTGATGCACAGATGTAACCAAAAGTTTTCCCAGCAAACTCTTGCCAATAATGATCCAAAAAATTCTTCATAGGACCAGACATTGAGCCATGGTAATCAGGTGTAGTTAGTATGAAGACATCTGCCCAGTTAACCTCCCCAGTTATTTCTTTTAATCTGTTATCAGATTGCATTGACGAATTAGGATTAAATGTTGGCATTTTCACTTTACGAAGATCGAGTAAATGGGTCTCAGCCTCTAATTTCTCCATTCTTTCTAGGACTATTTTCAATGCTTTGGTGCCAAAAGACCTCTTGCGCATGCTACTGCCGACGCCAAGTACTTTCAGTTTCATGAATTATCTCTCCCTTCTTGATTTAGTACCCATTTATAATATTTTTTCTTAGTCAAACACTCAGATTGAAAAGTAGGTCGAGTTTGAATCAAGTAGCTGAATCTATCTTGCAAGATAAGGAGGACAGGAAGAACAAAACCTAAAAGAAACTTAACGCTTAAGTTAGTAGCAATGTTGCCAAAGTGTCATATTTGTGGGGAGTCTGGAGTATACACAGAAATGAAAGATTATTTGATATATTCTGTACATCCTAAATGTGAGCGAGGTCTGCTATCTCTATCATTAAGCTCTAAAGAATTCCAAATTTGTTCTTTATGCAAGAAGACCCTTTCATCATCTAAAGATGAATTCAAAACTCATTTAGTCAATTATCACAGCAAAGAAGCGTTAGCAGACTTGATTACAAATTGCATAGTCAAGATTTAGAAAGCAAATAATGTATTAACAAATATTAAATATTATCTTGGAGTTATTAATATGAAATGACAAGCAATGTTGCCGATTCATGTGCTCACATAAGCCAAGTGAATCAAAATATTGAAGGGAAAACTAAGGGATGCGAAGAGTGTGAAAAAATGGGATCAACATGGGTACATTTGCGTCTTTGTCTTTCGTGTGGACATGTGGGATGTTGTGATTCTTCTGTAAATAAACATGGAACAAAGCATTTTAAATCAACTAGTCATCCTATGATAAAATCTTTTGAACCTGGTGAAAATTGGAAATGGTGTTATGTCGATGAGGTTTTTATTAAATAGCAAATAGCAATAAATTCCTGTTTGATGAAATACAAAAGTAAAGTATTTTGATGGTTAAATCAAAGAGTAACAATAATGTTAATAGTGGACAAAGCCCAATCCGGATGAGGTAGTTGAGAAAATAAAGCGGCACAGCAAAATACTCGGTGGCATCTCTCGCATCACCGTTATGATGAACCCGGCCTCATTACCTCATGACAAGCTCATGCGAGCTATAGAATTAATAGGTACACACGTTGCGCCAGCACTTCGCAAACTATGAAAGCTATCGTAAATTATGACTAACATATCAAGAACTATCTATGAAATTGTTCGGCAGAATTGAACGTAGTTCGAAATTATATATTAAAATAAATCGTTGTCTCTATCTAAGATAATGAATGACTTTGTAATCTTAAATGGCGAAGAGCAAGAGTTATGGGAAATAGATTATGAAAAGAAAGTTGCATTTAACATTTCAGAGCTTAAAAAAGTTGAAGATAAAATGACTAAATATGTTGGAACCATTGAAGATTATTTGAGGGGAAAAGGCTTCACCGAAATCCATTTTCACGAAACAGGATCACTTCCTTCGCGAGCTCATTATGGAACTAAACAAAAATGTTCATTTAGATAATACAGATAACTGGTTGCATTTATGTTAAGAAAAAAACATTATCTTCAGAATGATTAACTCGGAACGATCTTTATGAAGAATAAGCCCCGAGGACTCCTTTATCCAGTTTTCAAACACTTCCATTTTTAGTACTTATCTGGGCTGACGGCGTCTGACGGCGATATTATTCCTATATAACTTAGATTGGACCCAACATGGAATAGAAATATTTTAGTACTTACAAATCTTGAAATGAATGGCTAAGAAACT
Source organism: Thermoproteota archaeon (assembly GCA_046729135.1). GTDB lineage: Archaea > Thermoproteota > Nitrososphaeria > Nitrososphaerales > Nitrososphaeraceae > TA-21. The sequence goes on from JBKPGB010000068.1 coordinate 2,786, forward strand.
CTGCATTTTATTAGGTAACGATACTGACAATACAATTAACGAACAAGAGCTATTCAAAAGTTAAGCCATTTAGGCTAGTAAGTTTCCACTTACTAGATACGGTATTGCTTACCAACTAAGTAAGTAATTACTACTAGAGTTAAATAATCGGTTTACATAGTAGTATACTATGCAAGTAGGAATTGACAGCTTTGCTGCCTTCGATGACGCCGGCCTCCAAATCAGCCCATCTGAGCGTTTGCGAAGATTAGTCGAACAAATTGAATATGCCGATCAAATTGGTCTAGACGTATTTGGTGTCGGCGAACATCATCGTAGAGAATTCCTAGATTCAGCTCCTGCCGTCATCTTAGCTGCGGCAGCAACCAGAACAAAACGCATACGACTTACCAGTGCTGTAACTGTATTAAGTGCTGCTGACCCAGTAAGGGTGTTTCAAGAGTTCGCAACCTTGGACCTTCTATCACAAGGTCGGACTGAAATGGTTGTTGGACGCGGCTCGTCTATCGAGGCATTTCCTCTGTTCGGATTTAGGTTGGAAGACTATGATTCTCTTTTTCAAGAGAAGCTCGATTTACTGCTAAAGATTCGTGATAATGAACATGTGCATTGGTCTGGCAAATATCGGCCCAGACTGAATGGCCAGGGAGTCTATCCAAGACCGCTGCAAAATCCTTTTCCGATATGGATAGGCGTTGGTGGAACCCCAGAATCATTCATCCGTGCTGGTTTGTTAGGACTTCCATTGATGGTTGCGATTATAGGTGGCGAAACACACAGGTTCCGGCCACTCATTGATCTCTATAGAGAGGCCGGAAGGCAAGCCGGTCATTCAACTGATCAATTGAAAGTAGGTGTACATTCGCTAGGCTATGTCGCTCAGAGTACAGAGAAGGCAGTCGATGACTTTTTTCCAGGCTATGCACAGACCATGACGGAGATTGGGAAGGAACGCGGATGGCCTAAAATGACGCGTGTGAGTTTTGATGCCCAGCGAGGTTCACAAGGTGCGCTTCTAGTAGGCGATCCAGATGAGGTAGTTGAGAAGATCATTAGGCACAGCAAAGCCCTCGGAGGCATATCCCGGATTACTTTTATGATGAACCCTGCCTCATTACCACACTCAAAACTCATGCGTGCTACCGAATTAATAGGTACAAGGGTCGCCCCTGCACTTCATGAAGTGAATGAAAACTACATGCAGGTAGCCTAGCAACTTGTATATCGTGCTACTTTGAATTTACTTACTATTATTTACTTAGTAATATTTTAATACTTAGTCCTCATATTAGACCAAAATGGAGCAGAAAGAAGAGGAAGAAGAGGAAGAAAAAAAATGCGAAGCAATTAACAACATATGGGAGGTCTTGGGAAGAAAATGGGCACTATTGATATTAAAGAACCTTCACACAAACGAAGCCGTACGCTTTAACGAACTTAAGAGGACATTAGGTGAAATTAGTAGTACAGTATTGGCAGCTAGATTATTGGAGATGGAACGTGAAGGCCTTATTTCAAAGAAAATCTATCTAGAAATACCACCTAGAGTAGAATACCGGTTGACCGCTAGGGCAAGGGAACTGGGAACAATACTTAAAGATCTAGGAGAATGGGCTTTGCGTTGGAAATCCCCTAGAATGGCATCTACCAAAACACAATAGGCAAACCTTTACCAATTTAGGTTAGTTTCGATTTTTGCCGATCTATGTTTACGCTAAGACCGCCGTTGACAATTGCACGAATAGTACTGGTTCCGTCATTGACATTGATTCGACCTGATTTCCCGATGATAGTATTAATTACTCCAAATTAATGAACTGTTGCTATTCACAAAAATTATTGTTCTCATAACTAGGTCCCTGTTTTCGGTACCTATCTTTGCATTCATATTTATGAACATGCATTAGGAGATGTAATAAATAATAGGTTACCTTAACTATTTAGTCCCTATATTTTATTCAACATTATAACTAATAAGAAAAGAAACTGTAATGTTATCTACCAAGATCAAAAAGTATCAAGTTGGATTCTCAATTTTTTAAGAGTCAACATTAGTGAGGCAAGCTAACTATGAGGGTGCATATCTAGTTGGTCCAATAGGAAAGCGGGGTTCATTTTCTAAACGTATCTGTCATAGCCTAGTAACAAGAGAGGTTTCTAGAAAAGTAACTTTGACGATTTATCGTATATCGATTATAGTAACGATACATTTTCATAACGACTGCTGCAATAGGACCGAAAAATTCACTCGCAATCCGCATGCATGGTGAAACATTTTTCATGACTGTTGGAGTAAAGAAATATCCCTTCCTGTCTGTGCGTTCTCCTCCTGTCGAAACTTCAATTCCCTCTTTAACTGTTGTGCAACTAGAGATTCCATATTCTTTAGGCTATTGATGTATGATCTGTATTGTGGGTACTGACCCAGACTTCGCTAAGATTGCGGGTGATCCATGGCTTTACCGGCATGATATTCCGGATCGTTGGGATGGGGAGTCAGTGGAGTAATGGTCACCTTCATCCATATGTGAAGGGGTAACGAAGCGAGGACTTCCTGAAGCTCGGCCTCGTCAGCGGCGCGGAACAGCCCAATGCTACGCCATTCGCCTGGACCGAGTGGTGGGCGCCAGAGCCGTACCAAGTGGCCTTTTTTGGCGAGCTCAGCTGCTCGCACTGCCTCTGCTGCGCGCAATTCATCGACTTTTGCAGGACTAGTACCCTCGGGAACCATGGTAACCAGATCCGTGAGGTATTCCATGGGTTTCACCTTAACTCGCCATGATTTAGTCGTTTCTGTCATCACTTGCTGCGTTACCTCTATGATTAAGTTTTACAACAGCTTGGAAAAGAAAAAAAGCCACTTATAACCCACGCTTAACTGAAAACCATAATAATAAAGACATCTAATATTATCATAGATATGCGTTCAGTTCAAGTTTCTAAAGCTAATGGCCCTTTTGAAATTGTGGATAGAGAGATTCCAGAACCTAGTGCTACACAAGTTCGCGTCAAAGTACAAGCATGTGGTGTATGCCATAGTGATTCGTTCACTAAAGAAGGATTATTCCCAGGCATCCAATATCCAAGGGTTCCTGGCCATGAGATTGCAGGCGTCATAGATAAAGTAGGGAAAGACGTTACTGAATGGGAACCTAAACAGAGAGTAGCTGTTGGCTGGCATGGGGGTCACTGTGGCCATTGTGAATCTTGCAGACGTGGAGATTTTGTTACTTGTAAATATGCACAGGTACCAGGCATTTCATACGATGGTGGCTATGCAGATTATATGATTGCTCCTAACGAATCTCTAGCATTAATCCCCGAGCAGCTTTCAGATGTAGAAACCGCACCTCTTATGTGTGCTGGTATTACTACATACAATGCTCTTCGGAATAGTGGAGCCCGTGTAGGTGACGTAGTTGCTATTTTTGGAATCGGAGGACTTGGACATCTAGGAGTTCAGTTTGCTGCTAAGATGGGTTTTAATACTGTTGCCATCGGACGAGCAAGAGATAAGGAAGAGGAATTGATGAAGAAGCTAGGTGCAGGGCAATACATTGATACCCGGTCAGAGAACGCAGCCGAAGAGCTAAGCAAGTTGGGAGGAGCTAAAGTTATACTTGCAACCGTCCCAAGTGGAAAGGCGATGACTGAAATCCTTGGAGGTCTCGCAGTAAATGGTAAGCTTGTTGTAATTGGAGCATCTGAAGAGCCAATTCAAGTGCCCTCATCTCTAATGATTTTAGGACGTCGATCAATGATAGGCTGGCCCGCCGGTACGTCCATCGACTCGCAAGACACACTCTCATTTAGTGTTCTCTCTGGTGTAAGGTCTATGAATGAAGTCTTTCCATTAGAGCGCGCAGCAGAGGCATATGATCATATGATGAGCGGTAAAGCTCGGTTTAGATGTGTACTGACAACTGGTAATTAGATGAAGCTAAGAAAGATTGCGTAATGGGCCCAAAGTCCGGATGCTTCCTCGATTTTGCTAGTCTTATTTGTATATTTCTCTTATTCATCTATGCATAGATTGGTGCATACTTAAATGTGATGTTAGGTAAAATAATTTTTAATGAACAGTGTGACGAACCCCACATTCCGTTTATCACTTTGTATAACAATCACACTTTTATTAGTTGCCGTAACTAGCGTTTCTATAATTGGTATTGGTTTGAATTCTCCTCAGATCACATTGGCACAGCAACAGCAACCGCAAGCAAACCTAACGTCCACTGAAAAACAACTTCTATCAGAGGGTATATCTTTTCAGATTGATAATGTAACTTTTTCACATCATACAGCGCCTGTAAACGGTATTCAAATGCACTATGTAATTGGAGGCCATGGTAATCCTGTAGTTTTATTACACGGATGGCCAGAAACTTGGTATGAATGGCGGCATATTATGCCAGCCTTGGCCAAAAACTATACTGTCATTGTACCCGACCTAAGAGGTCTTGGAGATTCATCAAAGCCTGTGTCAGGCTATGACACTAAAACTACAGCAGAGGATATTTATCAACTAGTATCCCAACAAGGCTTTAAAAACATATTCCTAGTTGGACATGATTTTGGTGTGGAGGTGGCTTATTCTTATGCTGCTGCTCATCCTAATGAAATTAAACGTTTGGTTATCCTTGATGTTCCTGTAGCTGGTATAGGTCCTGGCGGAAATATTACAGGTTTATGGTGGCTTCAATTTCATTCGGTGAGGGACATTCCAGAAATGCTAGTTGAAGGGCATGAGACAGAGTATCTTACTTGGTTCTATAGGCACACGTGCAATCCTGACGCAATCACGAAAGATGACATTGATGAATATGTCAGTCATTATGCTTCTCCTGGTGGAATGCGTGCTGGCTTTGAATACTACAGGTCTATCCCTGAGGATATAAAACTAAATCAAGAATATTCTAAGGTCAAACTTCCTATGCCTGTTTTAGCGCTGGGTGGAGAGTGCAGTTTTGGAAATGCGGCATTGGATTCAATGCGGTTGGTAGCTACAGATGTCCGTGGTAGCGTAATTCCTAATACTGGGCATTGGATACCAGAAGAGAGACCAGCTTTTCTAGTAGATCAGCTCTTTAAATTCTTTGGAAACACTACAAGTAATAGCAAATGAAGTTCAAGAAAACCAATAATAGGGAGATGGAGATATATGGGAAATTATTCTTCTGATAATACAGCACTGTTAATTGTTGACCCATTCAATGATTTTTTATCAGAGGGTGGTAAATTATGGAACCGTACGAAAGAAACTGTCAAAGGAGTAAACCTGATTGAAAATCTGAAAATAATATTATTGGCTGCAAGAGCGTCAGGCATAAAAGTAGTATACGTTCCTCATCGTAACTACGAAAAAGGGGATTTCGCAGACTGGAAATTCCGAGCACCTACCCATGAGGGGTGTCTAAAATACTCACTTTTTGAAAATGGAAGCTGGGGTGGAGAATTCCATCCTGAACTCTTGCCTCAAAAAGGTGATTATATAGCTCAAAACCATTGGACCTCCAGTGGTTTTGCAAATACAAATCTCGATTTTCTGTTAAAGCAGCACAATATTGATCATGTTGTTATTATGGGCATGCGCGCTAACACCTGTATTGATACTACAGCAAGATATGCGGTAGAACTTGGATACCATACGACACTTATCAAAGATGCAATCGCAGCGTACAACTGGGAAGAAATAAGAGTAACTGTTGAAATTAATTTTCCTAGTTATGGTCATGCCTTGTTATCTACTCAGGAATTTATTAATACTTTAAAATAAGAATCTATAGAAGAAATAAATGCTAAGATGATGTCAAGATTGAAGGAAAATATCGGCAATCTTATATCGACCAAACTATGTGTTACTCAAGGAAAGACAAGTGATCTATATGCCATATCAGTAAGAATGACGAATCTCTACATTAGTATTATAAAACAATATGCCATCTGATATTCTTAAATACATGATTGGCCACTATAATCTATGAGAAATCATTATGGTGTTCTCATTTTTCTAATTGTTACATTAACTATCTCTCTTATTGGAATTGGTTTAACTAAGGTTCAGATTGGGACTGCACAGCAACAGCAACAGCAACAACAACCGCAAGCAAACCTAACGTCCACTGAAAAACAACACCTGCAGGATGGTATATCTTTTCAGATTGATAACGTAACTTTTTCACATCATATGGCAACCGTAAATGGAATTCAGTTGCACTATGTCATGGGTGGTAAAGGTGATCCTGTAGTTCTATT
>JBKPGB010000069.1:0-6702 GCA_046729135.1 Thermoproteota archaeon
CAGAACTCTATTATTTAGATTCTGGTTTGCTCCTTTTATGATATTAATATTCTTTTCTGGAGGATTAGTCATCTCTTTGTTCCCAAACAATTTCAATACCATCCTTGATTAAGAATTAAACCTTTAATAGATGAAAAGATCCTAAAGACATTTAGGCAACTCGGTTGAAAACTATTCATAGATAACAAGCTTTCAAATAGTCCCCCCTATGGATTTAATGAACCTCAACTTCATTTTCACTTTTTATACTAACGATTTGGTTAATTAACTTAAGTTAACATAGTTCAATGAGTGTCTTAGGTTTAACTGTGAGAACCGATATTCCTAACTATTCTCAAATAGTATCTATAATAGGAACAATAATACAATCATTTATTTTATATTTTAAATAGGTTTTATAGGTCAATTATGTTTATTTTCTGTGGCCAGCGTACAGGAATTTCATATGAATTGATGAAATATTTTTATTACGACTAGAATTCTTGATCAATACTTAATGTTCACTGGTATCATAGAAGGTACTGGAATTGTCAAATCAATAGTCAAAATAAAGGACACAAATAGGACTGCTGATAATAAGATAGGGATAGATCTAGGGAAACTAAGTAAAGGGTTACAAGCAGGTGATAGTGTAAACGTCAATGGTACGTGTCTTACAGCAACAAAAATTTTGAAAAGCCTTGCATACTTTGAAGCAGTAAAAGAAACCATGAACCGAACTTCTTTAGGAATGCTAAAAGTTGGAGATCATGTAAATCTAGAGAGAAGTTTAAAGATAAACGACAGGATCGAAGGACATATTGTTTTGGGTCATATTGATGGCGTTGGAAAAATTGAGGATATTGTGAAAATTCCTTCTGAGACAAAAATATGGATAAATGTGAGGAAAGACATTGCAAAATTTTTGGTACCTAAAGGATCCGTTGCATTAGACGGCATTAGTTTTACCATTGTTGATATCTTGAAGAACAAATTTTCAATAGCTTTGGTTCCTCATACGTTAGCCGTTACTACGTTTAAAAATAAACAGAAAGGGGACAAGGTTAATATTGAGATTGATATTCTGAGTAAATATGTTGCAAGATTACTACCACAAAGTTAGTAATTACCAAAAAATTAGTAAACTATATAATAGTAATTAGCACTTTGAACCGCGTGTCATTAGTTGAAGATGCTTTGAGGTTCCTAAGAGATGGAAAATTTATCTTGATTCACGATAGCGAATCTAGAGAAAACGAAATTGATATGGTGAAGGCCGCTCAATATATCAATCCTCAAGATATTTCAACGATGCGAAATGACGCCGGTGGTCTTATCTGCCTTGCTATATCCGATGAAATTGCTTCAAAGTTGAAGTTAATATTTATGCATGATTTATTGCATCTTGCATCCAAAAATAATCCCTCTTTGTCAAAAATGATAAATTCAATGGCTCCATATGGTGACCGACCCTCGTTTTCAATTACTATAAACCATGTTGATACTTTTACAGGAATCACTGATATAGATAGAGCACTTACAATTACGAAGATGTCTGAAATGTGTTCTGAGATAGATAATTTTGGAAAATACGAATTTTCCAAGAAATTTCGATCACCGGGTCATGTACAAATACTAATTGCTGCAAAGGGACTATTGAAAGAGAGATCAGGTCATACTGAACTCTCTATTCAATTAATGAAACTAGCAAAGTTAATTCCAACAGTGGTAATTTGCGAAATGCTCGATTCTGATACAGGTGGGGCTTTAACGATTGAGAAAGCATCAGAATATTCCGCACGATATAAAATTCCATTAGTCGAATCTCTTCAAATAAAACAAACATGTGTGAACTGAGAATATATTGAGAAGAATAAGATTAGCTATAGTTGTAGCTGAATTCAACCAAGAGATTACAAATAAAATGCTTTATACGGCCAAAAGTCATGCAAAAAATTTAAACATCCATGTAAAAAAGATATGCCAAGTACCAGGTACATTTGATATGCCTTTAATGGTTGAAAAACTTCTTAAAAATGAACAAATAGATGCAATTGTCACACTAGGTGCAGTAATTAAAGGAGAAACAGGACATGATCTAGTTATAGCTAATAACACTGCAAGATTACTTGCCGATCTTTCTTTAAAATATCAAAAACCAGTTACACTTGGAATTACTGGTCCTGATATGACAGTAAAGCAGGCAAAGGAAAGAATCATCATTGTTCCTAAAAGGGCAGTTGAAGCAGCACACAAAATGGTAACAACATTAAGAGAACTGGACGATAAAAAAGGTATGTATGGCCGTAAATGACAATTCAAATTACTATTATAAAGATAGAAGGCTATGGTCCATGGACACTAAAGTTGGGAAGCGATAGAGAAGCACAATTACAGATATTTCAAGCAAAGTTATATTGCGATTTGCAAAAAATGTTCTCTAACAGGGATGCAATTATTTACTTTAATAGATTCGACGAGCTAATTGCGATTACTAACGGACTATCTTTGGAGGATCATCTATCAATTGAACGGGAAATTAATGATTTGCATAAGGACCTAAATATATCGATGTCTATCGGAACAGGTACAACTCCACTGGATGCAAATATTGCGGCGTATTATTCACGCAAAAATAACAACTTGCTAAACAAAAGCAGGTTGATATATGTAAATGATCAAGTTCAATCATTATATAATGATTCAAACAAATTATCTTCAGGTATGTTCGCTCAGATTATACATCTCGATATAGATAATTCTACTAAAGTTAGTAACATACTGTCTCCGTATGAAATTACAACAAGAATAATGAAAATATTTTCTAGTCTTATTGAGTTATTTATTGAACAAAAATCTATGACTTTTTTTCTTGGTGGTGACAACTTTATGGTTATCTCTAATACCGTAACAAAAGATAAAGTTTCTCTAATAATTAGTAAAATCTATGATAGTCAAAACATCAAACTAAACTGCGGGATTGGGGTTGCGCGTACTGGTAGGAAAGCAGTACAAGCTGCAACTGAAGCCTTAGATACAATTCGTAATTTAAGAGATCAGGGAAAAATTCAACATATACTCGAAATAAAATGGATCTAATTATTAGGAACATTAGTCTATTTTTTGGAGAAAATCTCGATTATATAGATAAAGGGTACATAGTCATAAACAGGGGAATAATAAAACGTGTTGGCAGTGGAGATTACGAGGGAGGATATGATGACCCGATTTATGAAGGAGAAGGTATACTTGCATGCCCTGGATTTATTAATGCTCACACGCATATTGGTGATTCTTTTGGAAAGGATATAGGTATTGATTCATCCTTTGAGACTAGAATTCATCCAAGTCATGGTATCAAAAATAAGATTTTACAAAAGAGTGACAGAAAACATCTAATCAATTTTATGAGAAGTTCTGCGATATCTATGATAAGAAATGGTGTAGTAGTATTTGCAGATTTCAGAGAAGGCGGATTACAAGGAATAGATCAAATTAAAGAAGCGACATCAGGATTATCTATCAAAAGTATCGTCTTAGGTAGACCAGAGTACTACTACGATATTTCGCGAGATTTTTACATAAATAGAAAATTTACACCGGACGTAATGAAATTGATTTGTAACATTCTGGATTTCGCTGATGGGTTAGGCGTCAGTGGTGCAAATGAAAATACCGACAGTTCATTGAACCAATATAGAGAAATAATTCAGAAAAAATCTTTGAAAAAAAAATACTTAATAGGAATTCATGCTTCTGAATCACTTGAAACAGAAAAAAAGTCAATTACCGTAACGGGGAAAAGCGAAGTGCAAAGAATAATCGGAAACCTTTCACCAAACTTTATCGTTCATTTAACAAATGCATCTGATATGGACATCAAACTTGTTGCAAAGAAAAAAATTGGAATTGTCGTTTGTCCAAGAGCAAATGGTACATTGGGGGTGGGAATACCAAAGATTGCCAGGATGCTAAGCTACGGATGTTGTGTTGGCATTGGAACAGACAACATTATGATTAATTCACCAGATATGTTTCGTGAATTAGATTATATCTGGAAACTAACCAGAACATTGGAGGATAAGCCAGTTCCTCCAAGAGAAATCTTAAAAATGGCGACTGTCAATGGGGCAAAAATTCTTGGCATTAATTCCGGGGCTATAGTAACCGGTAGATCTGCAGATATGATTTTTATCGACAAGAATAATTTGGATATTTCACCGATGCATGACCCGCATACTTCTATAGTACATAGAGCAAATCCAAATACGATACTCAATGTTATGATAGATGGTAAATTTGTCGATGGGGACATAATTTAATTGTATGTAATTTTAAATGCTGCGATGTCAATAGATGGTAAGATTTCTACTAGAGAGAACGATTCGGCAATTTCATCTAAACTGGATTTGGTACGGGTTCACAAGTTAAGATCAACAGTTGATGGTATTATGATTGGAATATCGACAGTGTTGGGGGATGATCCTATGTTAAATGTAAGGTATTCAACCACAGGGACGAAAAATCCGACAAGAATCATAATTGATTCAAAAGCAAGAATTCCATTAAATTCACGTATTATTGAATCATCAAACAAAATTCAAACCATCATAGCTGTAACACATAATGCTTCTTCAAGGAAAATTAAAGAAATACAAAAGAAAGGGGCACAAGTATTAGTGTATGGAAATGGAAAAGTGAATCTAAGAAATCTGTTCCAACAATTAGAAAAAATGGGACTTAAAAAAATAATTGTTGAGGGAGGTGGAGAAATAAACTGGTCAGTATTGAAATTAGGTCTTGTCAACGAATTAGTTGTGACAATATCGCCTGTCATTATTGGGGGAAGAGACGCAAAAACATTGGTTGAAGGCAAAGGATTTACAAATATCTCTGATGGGATTAAAATGAAACTATCAAACAAAATAATACAAAATGAAAATGAGATTGTTTTATTTTATAAACTACGATGAACTTTCATCTTTTGAACTAATATCCAGCAAAATCTGCTCTATTTTGTATCTTAGGGCATCTTTAACCTTCTCATTATTTACCATGTTTAGTGAATTTTTGCAGTTTGGACATTTGAAGAATAGCTCCATTGCGTAATCAAATTTTATTCTTGGACAACCTGTATTTCCACAATGATAAAATTCCGAAGATTCTTCATATTCCAAGCGTTTCTGGAGTCTATCCAAAATCTTTTTTTTCTGATTTTCGATAAAATTTTCTGCTTGATCTCTTTTTGCTCTCCATCGATACACAAACCAACCTTTTTTTTCGTCCTTAACTCTAATGCCAGTAATTAAGGCCTTACCAAACATGTCATACAGTACCTTCCTTATTATGTTAATCCGCATACCTGTAGCGCCCGCTATCTCTTCGTCGGTAGCATCTTCAGTATTCAACAAGGCCTTTGCGACTTTATGATATTCTTCTCCACCTATGAGATTGGCTATCTTAACAAATGGGTCTTCACTGTCAGTTGAATGCATCCAAGTAATTATATGTCTTTTTTAGTTATATATTTACCGTCAATACTAAAATAATTAAATTTTTGGTAAGAACAGTAATATTGAAATAGTTCGATAAAGTTGATTGTTCTTGCGTTATCCAATCAGATATTGACATAAATACTCAAAATGAATGAGGAAGCCGATTATTTCTAATTTGACAAACTACAAATTTATCTAATAATTAAATTATGGAAATTTGTAGAATAAACTTAAAATTAGTGTTAGAAAAAGTAGAATAAACTCACTTCAAACCGTACCTGATGTAACGCACCCAAAACTTGGCCTTTGAATTTTACAGATGGTAAATAAAATTTATGATTTTAGTCATTGGGAAGACGTCTTCTGTCTGACTCATATGCAAGTAATTGGTTATTCACTTCGTCACGCAAATCATCCAAACGTATAGGCTTCTGAAGAAATCCATTAATTATTCTCTTTTTTGCATATTGCATGAAAAGATCCTGGTCAAGTTCGTATGCAGTAATTAGTATTGTTCTCACAAATTGATTCAAACCCCTCATCTTTATTAACAGTTCAAAGCCGTTCAAGCCAGGCATTTTAGAATCACATATTACAACTGCATAAGTATGATCATTAACGAGGAAATGCTCAAGCGCTAAAATTGGATCTGTAAAAGTAAGTATTCTAATTCGTCGAGTACTGCGTAAAGCCGCTTGAAAAAGTCTAGTGATATCTTTATCATCATCTACGATACTCACGATCTTATTATCAATATACACTAGTTCTCTACAAGTGCCAGAATCCTAAACACCGCTCCAACTAAATTCTGTAATGGCCTTGCTCTAGTTAAGTCTTTTTAATTGCAATTCTCAAAATCACCAGAGGGATTATAGCCGTACGCTAACGGACGAAAATAATCCCACCGGCTAACATAACACCGAATTGTTATGTTGAAAATAATACTGGACAACAAATTATAAAATAGTTCTAGGATTACCGGTGGGACTGAAAGTGCAAGCGTAGACAATCCCACCGGGTTGATATTAATTTGTGTGTTTACAAATTTTATCTTAAATATTATGGATAATTAGCATCGGGAATGAAAAACGAGAATCACCGTTTTAAATGTGGGGAAGGGTTAGAATTTGAAAGTAGTGCATGTCCGGACTGTTGACACGTAATTAAATAATGCATGATATCTGATTAAGGAATAAGCAAATTTCATATAGTAAAGCAATACACATGG
>JBKPGB010000070.1:0-19778 GCA_046729135.1 Thermoproteota archaeon
TTCCTTATCATATATGATGCCGTAATAATGTTATGAAAAGATTTGTAACTAAGCGAAAACAACCTTCAAGCCTCCATTACCTCTGCTTGAAAACTGAGATAACAGAGGGGCGTTCAAAGGTTTTTTCAATTTCGGGTGACAAAGGCACCAAACAAGATATCGCAGTATTTAATATGGGAGGCAATTTCTATGCAATTTCTAACGTTTGTGCACACAAAGGGGGTCCACTCAATCAGGGCATCTTTGAAAAAAGTATAATCACATGTCCTTGGCATGGTTGGAAATATGACGTTCGTAATGGAAAATCAGCTCATGAGGGAGGAGATAGCGTGAATAGTTTCAAAGTACACGTTGTTCGTAACAAGTTGTATCTAGATTTGATCCCTTCAAAGCTGGGCACACATTCCTACAGACCTCATAAAGAGTATGCTGAACTACGAGACTCCGTTAGAAATCATTTATCACATATGGACAAAGATTTAACAATTCAAAGGATAAACAAAATACATGTCTTGGGCATTTCTACAACTAATACCAACGACGAGATCGCTCCAAGAAAAAGCACATCCGAACAGTCATTGAAGTTTGCATTAGATTACGCCAAAAATAAATTGGGTGCCGATTGCCATATGATTAAACTGAGAAATTTGAATTTCAGACATTGCGAAGGCTATTACTCTAAAAACGCAAAGGCCTGCATTTTTCCATGTTCAATTTCAGAAATAGATAAAGAAGATCAAATGTTGGAAGTTTATGAAAGGGTAATACTTTGGTCCAACGTCGTCATTGTTTCCACCCCTATTAGATGGGGAAATGCCAGCTCGTTGTATTACCAAATGGTTCAAAGGATGAATTGTGTTCAAAATCAATCAGTTACTAATCAACAATACTTAATCCGCGATAAAACAGCCGCTTTTATAATAACAGGAGGTCAGGATAATGTTCAACATGTTGCTGGGGAAATGCTAACGTTTTGGTCACAGCTTGGATTCGTGTTTGGTAAATTCCCCTTCGTGGGGTGGAGTAGAGGATGGTATGCCGAAGATACAGAGAACAATTACAAGAGCATGATTTCAGATCATGGTGCTGCAATGAGGACAGATATCATACGAACGGTAACAGGTGCGGTAGAGATGTCAAAATTAATTCTTGAAAATAAATATGATGAGCTAGTAATTTAAAGAAAATAGTGTATTTTCTTGTCCTAGGCAATTTCTTAGTTCAATAATCTGAATATTAATGTGATGTAAAGTAACCATACGGGAAGTTCATTTAAATTTCGAAGTATATTGGAATCTAGGAGATATAAGGTATAGAGGCGTCGGGATTGTAATCGTATTATACTATTGAGTGCTTAACTTTATTATCTTCTGTATAAATGGTGTCTCGGGTTTCTGTCCCGTTCCCCGAAGCACTATTGCGGTAGAGGGGAAAGGCCAAATACGGGGCTGGCCGAGAAAAGCCCCTTACCATACAGAAGACTTATAATTTTATTCGTTTACTATTGTTTGTGATTTCTTCCGTCTCCAACCCTTTTCTAAGAAATAATCCGTCTTAAATCTAGCGTCACCTTTGAAATCGTAGCAATTTCCTTCCCTACCATCGTATCGAAAACGAATTTTCCCACTACTTGTCGACAGATACATAATTTCAACCTGATTGTTACCTTTTTCTAGCATCTCTATGTACATTTATTATCTCGCCTATGGATAGATTGGAATAGTTCTTGACTTTCGTCTAACATTGAATTAACATGCTCTACATACTTTTTTAGTGTTGAGTAATAGATGAATCTCAGGTTTATCAGTTAGTATTGAATCTAAGATAACTATAGCTTGAGGTTTTTATCTAGAGCAAACTGGCGACGAGAAGTGCGAATGCGTCGGGATTAGAACCCTGCATTTATTAGGGTTCTACTAACTGGTATTATAGCTTTTACTTGACACCATTATATCTAAAGTCCTTGTAAAAAGGAAAATATTTTTACATCCATTTCGCTAGCTTTTACACTCTCTATTAGTTCCGGTGATGGATCGCCATAGATAGTCAGTGAGTAAGGTGCGCCAAATTTTCTAAAAATTATTTCTTGTAATTCCTCAAGATTTTCTTTATGTTTTAAAGCTGCTTCAGAACTCGCATATACTTCTATTATTTCTGTCTCTTTTTTGTCACTACTAATGAACCAATCAAACTGAAGAGTTCCGCTGTCCTTTTCCTTGATTCGATTGATATACTCAGATACATATCGTTTGTATTCATCCAACATACCAAGTGGAATTTTCACTTTAGCTCTAGCTTGAATTTTAGACAATAATTTGAAGATTCCAACAAATTATTTAACAGTAGCAGTCTATTACAGGTTTACAGATTTTGAGTTGTTACCTCTTGAAACGGATATAGCGTTCTTCTTACCAAAGCTAGATTCAAGTTATTCATAAAGAGAAATAGGACAAAATCATTTTGCTTCCGTAATTAATTAGTATTATTCATTGGCTTGGTTTTCTGCTTTTGCAGCCTTTTCCATCTCTTCCGGGGTCACGTTTTTCTTATGAGTAGCAATCGACCAAATGTGTCCGAACGGATCTCGTAGTTGTCCCCATCTGTCCCCCCAGAATGCATCAGTCACTTTCATAATGACGTTTGCTCCCTCAGAAACTGCCAAGTCGAAAGTGCTGTCTGCATCATCTACATACAGATAAATTGACACAGGACTTTTACCGATTGTTAGTGGTGATAGAGAGTCCATATCCGGGAACTCATCTGATAGAATTAGTTTCGAGTCACCAATTGATAGCTCCGCATACATAATGCTTTTGTTGTCGGGTGCATGATTGCGATAATTTTCTTTTGCTCCAAAGACTTTGGTGTAAAATTCTATTGCTTTATTAGCATCATTAACTACAAGACAAGGTGTCAGGTTATGAAACCCCTCCCTTATAGGACCAAGCTTTTGGCTCATGAGAGTAAATTTATCAAAATATTATTAAAAGATTCTCAAGCTTTTCAATATGATGACAGGCAATTTATTGGAAACATGGATTTCTATTGGTAGTAATTTTTAAATCACCTCACTAAAATTTTTATATTTCCTTAGAAACCCTATAGCGCTAGGCGGGTCTAAGATATGGATATCATTGCTGATCGATATATATGATTTTATATACAAATAGATCTTGAATGGTAGTAAAAATCAGCATTCAAGCTGCTCATGAACAGGTAAATCCATCCGACTTATTGCAAGATGTGATATACATGGATCAGAAAGGAATTGAGCGATGCTGGACCAGTGATCATTATATGCCTTGGTGGAATACAGGAGCTTCAGGAGGAGCAGCATGGCCATGGTTGGGAGCTGCGTTGGCTAGAACTAATAAAATAACAATAGGAACCGGCGTAACTGCTCCTATACTGAGATATCATCCAGCAATTGTAGCACAGGTCTTTGCGACATTGGGATTCATACTTCCAAATAGGGTATTTCTAGGTGTTGGACGAGGAGAGTCTCTTAATGAAGTAACATCTGGTAATCAATGGCCTTCCAACTCGGAGAAATATGAAAGATTGAAGGAAGCAGTATACCTGATTAAAAAACTTTGGAATGAAGACTGGGTTAATTTCCAAGGAAAATATTACTGGGTTAGAGATTCTAAACTATACACTAAACCAAAGACGCCCATTCCGTTGTATATTGCAGGATTAGGTAAACAATCAGCCATGCTTGCAGGAGAGTATGGGGACGGATTTGTTACCAATGAATTAAATATGGATGCAATTAGCAATAATCTCTTTCCGGCGCTGAAAGAAGGAGCTAAAAGGGCAGGAAAAGATTTTGATTCATTAGAAAAAATTCTGTTCATTCCTGCTTCTTATGATCCTGATGATAAGCAAAAAGCAATTGAATCGATCAGATTTTGGAGGGGCGCTATGATTAAGGCCTTTTTTGATGTTGATGTGCATGACCCGAGGAAAATAGAAGAAAATGGACAAGTGATTGGTGATGATACATTAGAAAATATGTTACTTGTAATAACTAACGGTGAAGATGGTATAGAGAAATTACAAAAGTATGTAAAGTTGGGCTTTACTGAGATTGTGCTAACGAATTCAAGCCCGGACAGAGACAAATTAGTTAAGCTTGTTGCAGATGAGATTGCTTTGCCTTTTAAGAGCTAATGACAATGGGTCTGACTAATCGATGCGATATTTGTATTTGTTGACATTTAATCTAAGTGGTAATAAAACAAAATAAATGAGGCGTTACTGATTACGATATTTTGCGATGATTTACGATAATTTAAGAATTTTTTTTAATTCATACAATTTCTGCTTTTGCGAACCGATCCCCAACACTGGTAATTCTTATTTTCGTTTTCTGTCCAGCTTTTGCACCGCCAACAAATATTACAAATCCTTGGACTCTAGCAATTCCGTCGCCCCTTTTGCTTATTTCAGATATTTCAACTTCATATTCCTTCCCCATTTCAACCGGTTTGGGACTCGAATCGAAACCTCTTCTGTAACTCATTGTAATGAAAAGTGCCTCATACCTTATATCAGTTGATGTGATCGACTCTTTCTGTGCATATTATTAGTTACCTCTTCTCTTCATCATATGACCTTGGACAGGATTGGTTCAGACTACAATGTAAAAAAGTCAAAGGGGGTGTGAAGCCGTCGGGAGTCGTACTGTTAACAATTCGGATGCAACTTGGATGGGTGGGATATCGTATCTGAACTAATTATGATTATTTCAATTCGTCGACTATTCTTCTCGTTTCATCCAGACCAAATGCTTTAAGAGTTGTAACTCGCACATTTCCCAACGCGCCGGTACCTAAGGAAACTGACATAGCTATTTCATCGCTCGGTAATTCTGCAGTTACCACTAGATCGTATTGTCCAAAAGTGTAGAATAAATCAGTTAGCGTACCACCTCTCTTCTCAAGATACGATTTAAAAGATTCAGCCCGCTTAATTGTGTCTTTAACATTTTTTATGCCTTGGTCTGTCCAATTTAGAAGCAGTACGTATTTACCCATGCATATTTCTTATTAGTTTAAAGTATTTATGGTTAGCTTTAGCCCATTGCAAGGGGTCCCTCAATTCGGCTTATCATTGGGCGTCGGTACCCGCGCCGCTATCGGTTCTAAAAGTGGATTCTGATATAGTTATGGACTCCTAAGCTTTAAAGCTATCCTTTATTTAGAGTAATTTCCTATGTCTTCCTAACAAGTAGTCATGACATTGAAGGTTCATCCGGATTCGAACCTTGCATGTAGTAGGGTTACTAACTTCTATTCTAGTATTAGTTTCATTACAATAAGGAGAAAATTATAACCCTGCATAAATGGCCTTTTAATTTTTTATTCACTGAGCCGAACATTCATTTGTTTTGTATCCAAACTAGTCTTAATCAATAACGTCTGTAATTTCAATTTGCCAATCATTAAAATACTAAAGGACGATAACAATCCATTTTAATTTTTCATGACCAAGTCTTTTGTTATTTTTATAAACGGGATAATTTGGTACTGATGACCTACGTCATCATGTTATTGTGGGCACTGCAGCTGGGAAGATACATGAAATATGGTGGAAGTCAGGACAAGCCGGTATAGAAGGTCATGGTGATCTGCCAGTACAATTTGCATCTGGTACTATGGTTTCTGTAGCCGGATATTGGGCTAGTACCGACGAACGTCATCATGTTATTGTGGCTACAAAAGATGGGAAAGTCTACGATATATGGTGAAAGTCAGGACAAGCCGGTATAGAAGGTCAGTATTTGCTAACAGAGTTTAAGCCTGGAAGTATTGTTAGAATCACAGGCTACTACGCTGAAAATGATAATCGCCATCACATAATCGTAGGTACCAGAGATGGTAACGTCCATGACTTTTCATTGATCTCTCATTTATAATTTGCTACCAAGATGTCACATTTATCAAATGTTTAGGATGATTAAATCGTTTCAATTATATGGCTATGTCATTGTAATAAAGGAAACAAGATTGAAAATAAATGAATTAATCTTTTATACAGGATGTGGAATCGTGGGTGGATGGTTAGTTCATGAAATATACAAATGTCTGGTGGAAGAACAAGCCCAGGAAATTTCAGGACTTAGAAGAAAAATAAGACAAGTTTCAGTTTCCTCAAATGATCGATTTAAAAAGTACGATTCTAAATTACATGAAATTGAAAAAAAACTTTCACAAACTGATAAATTCACTACTACAAAAAAGAAATCTAAAATTAAATAACTTTGATGATCAAATTCAATCATCCTCTCATATTCTTCTATAGGATTACTAAAACAAATCTATAGGGCCTCGGTATTGTCTCAGTACCTTAGTAAAGATCTTCATTATTTCTTGTTCAGACCATTGTTTAGATCATGATGAAAACATGTAAAATCCCTACACCAATAACAAAAACTGCAATTGGGACATAATGATTTTGAACGTGTTGGATGAAATTCGGTATAGCAATTAAAGCAAATCATTAGCAAATTCATATAGCTGAATTCTTATTTAAAATTGGTATCGGGTTTTAAATCCATCTTGGATAATTACTTTTAAATTTCTAGGTCTTAAGCCGTCGGGATCCGACCGAATATTATAGCGGAATACTATTAGAATTTCTAAAACTAGAATTTTATTAGTTGTAAATAATAGGAAACTTCATTTTATGAGCCCATCGGGATCCGACTGAATATTCAGTCTGAGCAGTTTGTTGGATATCTCTAATGTCATTCAGTTTAGATATTCTAATCGTTGTCAGCAGAATACTGATATCCAAATTGTTTAAGTGATACAACAACGTAAATATAACTATTAAAGCATAGACCATGTCTGATCCTTATCGAGTTAACAGATCTTACATCCTCCACTTATTAAAGTGGCTTGGTGTATACTTAGGAATAAGTATTGGCCTCTCTTTATTGATCCCATTTCCTATGTCCTTGATTGCCTTTTTAGGAGTTTTCATAGTGATTCAGTTTGTTAGGAGATATCTTGGATCAGGTATTAATCAATATGGTGGATTTTTTGGTCAGCCATCTTCTGTGCTTGGATTCAAGCCTCTGAAGTATTATTGCATGAGCTGTGGTCAACAACATAATCAGAAGGCATGTCCCAAGTGTGGGTCAAAGATGAAAAGGGTGGGATAACTAAACTCCTAGATAGAAAACCGAAAGAAATAAACTGACCATAATTTTTAAGCCAATGACAAGGTATCTGATTTAGTAACAATGTAAGGAGTTATTATATTTGGGGCATGGAGGCTTCGATTGAATATTCAATCGGAACTCTGAGAAATTCAAAAAAGTAGAAGTTTATCAGATGTAAATAAAAGCAAACAATATTTTATGAGTCCGTCGGGATACGACTGAATATTCATACGGATCTCTAATTAGAATTTCAGATTCGAATATAATCAATATAAGTTGTGAAATCGAATATTAATTGATTCCCGATTCCGATTAACTATCAGTTTTCCTTTTCATGAATTAATTTTATTAATGTTTTATAAAGATCTCAGTTATTGCAACTCTTGCACAAAATACTATAACACAGAATGCTAATGAACCACAAAAGGTGGTACTTGAAAGCTCGATAATTCGCGAAATGTTCAAAATAGTTTTGGTACCTTATTCATACTAAATCACTACCAGATATTTTGCTACTCAGTTAAATATTAGAAATACCAAATACTTTGTAAGACTGGCAATGACATCTTTGTTTTCGACTCCCAATAGAGAGTTTAGAAAGTTTGAATCATTAGACACATGGAAACAACTGGAAGAAGACGGTAAGACTCTGCCATGGTATTTTGCGGTATCGATAAATCATATGCCTGCGAAGTACCTAATTTGTAAATCTATATCTTGTAGCGTTAAAGACCTAAAACTTGCAGGTGAGCAAGAGCTTTGGAAAGAATACATAAAGCTCACACGAATATTCTTGGATAGATGGAAAGCAGTCAGATCAGGAGAGGTCGACATAATTTCCGAGATGGTTGGACAGAAAACGTCGCTTATGGATTTGAATGTTGAGCTTGTCAACAGGATGCTGACTCATTGTAACTTTTGTCGCTGGAATTGTCAAATTGACCGGTCTGATCAGACTGCAGCTGGAGCTCGACAAACAAAGAAATACGGAACCTGTCAGCTAGAATCCACTTCAAAAGTAAGCAGCTACTTTCACCATCGCGGTGAGGAGATTATTTTCAGAGGAATTATGGGATCAGGAACAATATTTTTCACGAGTTGTAATATGAGGTGCTCTTTCTGCCAGAATGGAGACATAAGCACAGACAAGGATAACGGCATAACTATAACACCGAATATGTTGGCGCTCATGATTTGGCAGCTTAGGATGGAAGGTTCCCATAACACGAACTGGGTTGGTGGTGATCCAACGATACATCTACATACAATTGTCCAAGCAATAAGCATGCTTGATTCCTTTAAGGTATCAAACCCAAACAAGGAAGACCTTAATTTTATTGAAGCTGTGAAGGCTGATAATTACGGTCGTTATTCTACTTGGCTAACAAACTCAGAATATGCGTTCTACCAGAAACAACTGTTCAACTGTCCCCAACTTTGGAATTCAAATTTCTTTATGAGCAAGGAGACTATGTATATTCTCCGTTCGCTCATGGATGCGTGGCTTCCTGACTTCAAATTTGGTCCTGGCAACTGTGCTCTAGATCTGTCTAGAACCCCTTGGTACTGGGACACCGTTACTAATAACCTTAAACTTATTCATGAATGGAATGAAGATTTTGTCATACGTCATCTAATAATGCCAAATCATGTGGATTGTTGTACCAAACCAGTTCTAGATTGGATTGCCAAGAATATGCCAGAAGTTCCAATCAATATTATGGATCAGTATTACCCCGATAACCTATGCGATCCAATGTCTACAAAATATCGAGAACGCTATAGCGAAATTTCACGATCTCCTACTAAAGAGGAAATAGTAAGGTCGTATCAGTACGCAAAGGACTTGAACCTCAACTTTGAAACGTTATCTTTGGAGAAATCAGTTTTTGGATTGAATCCATAACGAAACTACGAAAGCTACGACTATTTGGTACTCTTTTACAGGTTTGTTTTTGTACAGAAAATGACTCCCAATAAATGAGCAATATAGAACATATGGTAGAATTCGTCGGGATACGACTGAATATTCAGTCGGAACCTATTGTGGAATACCTTAAACTAGAATTTCAGTATTATTTTATGAGCCAGTTGGGAATCGCATTGATAACAATTCGGATCCAACCCCTGCAAGATCTGATTTAATAATGTATCTGGACCAGGTTAGAACTGGAAAGTCGTGCAGGAAGATAATCAATAGTCGTATACCTCTGACAAGCGTTCAGTTCTGAAAATTTGCTTAACTGTCTTCCTTGGTTTTCCATCATTAAAAATAGTCTTAGGTTCGTATCTTGCCGAAAAAGCAGCTATTTGAGCCAAGATAGGTTCTAATGCCATGCCTTTATCGGTTAATGAATATTCAGTTTGCACAGGTCTACTATTGATTATTGTTCTTTTTATTAGACCAAAATCTTCAAGTTCATGCAATCTAATTGAAAGGGTCTTAGTGTTTATTCCTTCTATTGATCCTAAAAATTGACCGAACTTATTCTGTTTAAGCAATAGCATATTTCTTACTATGTGAAGTGCATACTTTTGTCCAAAAATCTTGAGGCTGTTATCGATAGGGCATGTCTTCATGCCAAAATTTTCTAAATGTTCTTCTAATAGCACAGGGTTGCAACCATTTAACAATATTACCATTTAGTAACTATCTGACTTATATACTTACTTTTTTACACTATATGTATAATGTCAAGGACTATGTATGGAATATATGGAGAGCATACACAAGAAGCATGTCCACTCTACAACGAGCAAAGTAGAAGGTGGCTACTGGCAAATATTCCAAATGAAGAGAAAACTGCACAAAAGCATGGAGTAAAAATCTTGCAACAGTATCATTCAGCCTTAGAACACACATTCTTGTGGGCTGTAGAGGCAGAAAATGCACAATCTATAGAAGAGTTCATGGCCAAAACCGCCGGAAGATTCAACACAGTAAGAATTGTACCATTGATTACTTTCCAAGAAGTTATAGAAAGATGCAAAAAAATGGAAGATGGAACATTTTACGATAGTTAAGAAAGTTGATGCTAACGCCAGTAAACCTTCTACATTTTTTATAAAGTAATGCGGCCCAAGTAAAAATATCTAATATTTCTATGAGCCCGTCGGCATTAGTGCCCTGCATGTACTCGGGTTCTACTAAATTGGTTTTATCTCTTTAATCTGATAACGATTGGGGGTCCAGCCTTCGTGCAATTAGTTATTTATACATGCACAGACAGTATATCGTCATGAAAGTCCAAGCATATGCTGCTCATGAAGCACCTGGAAAACTAGAGTCATTTGAGTATGAATTAGGTTCTTTAAAACCTGATGAAGTAGAGATCGATGTAGAGTATTGTGGTATCTGCCACAGTGATTTGAGTATGCTTAAGAACGAATGGGGCTTTACACGTTACCCATTTGTGCCAGGACATGAGGCCATCGGCAAAGTGGCTGCCATTGGAAAAATGGTGAACCATCTAGAAATTGGACAATATGTAGGATTAGGCTGGCGATCTCGGTCTTGCCTTGTATGTGACCAGTGCTTGAGCGGTCATCACAACCGTTGCTTGAAGGGAGAAGATGTGATGATTGGTAGACATGGCGCTTATGCAGATAAGGTACGCTGCCAAGCGGTATGGGCCTTTCCCATACCTAAGAATATTAATATCAACACTGCCGGTCCATTATTTTGTGGTGGAATTACTGTTTTCAATCCGATTATCCAAAATAATATTAAATCTACAGATCATGTTGCTGTGGTGGGAATTGGTGGGTTAGGACATTTGGCTATTAAATTTCTAAATTCATGGGGATCTGAGGTTACTGCTATATCTACCAATCCTGAAAAAGAGAAGGAAGCACAGCAGTTTGGAGCCGATCATTTCTTAAACTCGAAGGATGTTGATGCTCTAAAACCATATTCAAATAAATTCGATATGGTACTGGTTACTGCAAATGTAGACCTAGATTGGGATGCCTACATTAGTACACTTCGCCCTGGTGGCAAGTTACATATTGTTGGAGTAGCTTCACAAGTAAAGGCAAGTGTGTTTCCATTAATCGGTGGTGAGAAATCTATTGGCGGTTCACCTATAGGAGGTCCTGCAGAGATTCTGATGATGCTTGATTTTTGTAGCCGTCATGCAATTGAACCAACAATAGAACAGTTTCCATTTTCGCGCGTTAATGAGGCGATGCGACACCTTGAATCAGGTAAAGCACGTTATCGAATAGTCTTGCAGAATGATTTCAAGTAGTTTATCCAAATAACGTCAAGAGCTCTCTGATATTATAGGGTTAAATGTATTCTTGAAGAGAGAATGCAAGAGCTAAACCTGGAATTTAAAGCTAGTAACAACTTATAAAGCTAGTAACAACATAAAATATTATTATTCTAACGTCTATAGACTTAATGAAACATGTTTTCTGATGAGAATCTTGGTAAGGCCATCGATTTTGTAAACCCTAAGGTCAACAGCTGGGCAAAGGACTTGTTTGGAAGCTTTGAGCAATTGAATTTGACTAGATCTCAGAAGGAGCTAATTCAGGTTTTGACAGCTGAAACTCTCCTGTACAATAGCCTAATGTCAAATGAAGAAATCATCGCAATCTTGTCTGACATAATACGAAATATAGCAACCCGTCACGCATATGGAATGTTCCTTGACTGGGGTAAGAGAGCCTCATTATTCAAGGCACCTGATAAAGAAAAATGAATCAGTGATAATACCTTAGGATACTTAATTAAGAGTTAACTAGAACTACTGAAGTTCCATTAGTGATGGTATCAAATGCAGGTGAAAACCTCTTCCCAATTTCATATAACTCATTTATTTGTTCCTTTGAGGCAGTATCGCTTTTAATATTCATCTTTACTCTTAATTGCTGAGCACCTGGCCTTACATCATTAGATATACCAGTCCAACCACGCATGTCAAGATCACCTTCCATGTTAATGTCAATGCTATCAATCTTGATACCTCTGGATGTTGCGTGACCTGCTATAGTTTGTGTCAAACATGCTCCCAAGGCACCCATACAAGCCTCACATACGGTAGGACCTCTTCCCTGCCCTGAGAACTGATTTGGATAATCATATTGCATTTTGTATTTAGTATTTCTTTCTATATTTTGGCCCCCATAACAAAGTCTTTGGAAGTAGTTGTTACACTAAAACCACCATTCCATTCTGATTTTGCAGAAAATGTTACTTTTGCCCTTTCTGGAAGGTTTCGCATGGAATCAAATGCTGTATTTAGTATTTGCGTATTTATTCCATTGAATTCATAGTTATTTTTCTTGTCGTTCATTTAATGAAACTATTAGAGAAGGTTTGTAAATAATGTTGTTGCAAGACAAACAGTATACAATACTTTCAGAATACTTTTGTAACTTATTCTCTTTGCTTTCCACTGCTTTGGGCTAGACAGTGTGTGTTATTATTGAGAGCTTTCATTGCCCTGACACTTGTATTTGATTTGCTAAATGTTCTCTTACTAGGATTTACCTGTTTCTTCAGTATCGAATTCAACTAATCACGGCCATAGAATGCTCATTTTCATGATAAGATTACTAAACCAATCTAACCTATGTCAGGGACATGCCGTGGACCAGCACCATGTGATTCAGGTTCAGCTTCGGGCATTGGCGACTATTCTTGCCAAGATACTAATTGCCTTCATTAATTGGGAGTTTTTATCTTTAATAATTTTCTATGAAACTGCTATCTTTAAACAAAAGTCTTATGAGCATCCTTTGACCAATATGGTGTATTCATTCATTCCCATTGTCACTGTGTCGCTATTCGGTGGAAGAACCCAAAGAAAAAATGATAGGTTAGCTGAAGCAATAACAGAAAGTGTCTGTAAGATCTTAGGAGTTGATAAGAAGGAAGTAATAGTTGTATTTCAGGAGGGACCACACGGTAACTTTTATTCCGAAGGCATCAGACTATGAATAATGACAGGGAGGTAATAATTCTTATATTTAGTAGCATATCTCTCATCACTCTTTTAATACCATACCATCATGCACACCGGTGGGATTCTGTCTGCATTCGTGTCCAGTACCACCGGTGTCTAATGCATATTAAATATGTAGTCCAGTTTAAGTTAATGGAATCTCCATCCACGGCCTTGATACTCGTTGTCATAGGCGCATCGATTGGTCTCTTTGGAGTATCCTTGTTACGTATGGTAGATATTTTCAAGAAGCGGAAGGAAAATGTCACAAGTGTCCGAGCACACTCTTGAATGCAAGCCAGATGTTGTTCTTATGCTACGATTGCCTCACCCATTCAAAAATAAACTAGATTGAAGATGATAAGGATCAAAAAAATAATTGTGATGAGAGTGGAGGCGGAACAACAACGCAGGCGGTACAACTGAGAAATCACTCGATATAGGTCAAATAACAATCGGTACCGGACATACAAGTCTTAACCTATTGTCGTAGATTTGCGAAGAAATTTAATGATTATTTTATAAAACAATCAGAGTTTTATAGAGAATAACGTTACTAATTCATATATTCTTATAACATTGTACGTAAGCCGTTTTATAGTATGTAGTACACCTAAACCCTAACGTCTAAACACAAACAACTGGTGGGTTCTTGGTTGTTTCTTGTTCAGCCTTCAATCAGAACTCATCCCATCAGTTGTTAATTAATGTCTTTCTATAGAGTCAGTTACTATAAAAATATTTGTATTGTTAACTTGTTACTGTAAGATAATTTTATCCTCTTACGTGGTAACAATAAGAAAATCTAAATTTATTCTTTCAATGAGGTGTCCTCATCTGGAATTAGCAAAAATCTCGAATTCTGGCTCGAGAAATAAGAATTTCTGGTCGTTGCCGCTTATAAAGTCAAATAGAGTCAGAAACAGTCTACTTTATATTTAGATTACCGCGTATGATTCATTAATGAAATATGTGAGAATCAATTTGTTCATATTGTTAATTTCTTTATTCTTCATTCTGGTTCCGTCATTTGCAGTAATTTCTTCCTCTCAATCTAATGATACATTATCCGATGACACATTATCCAATCAAACCTTTTCTTCTCTGAGTCATTCTTTTGGTGAAAACCAATCACAAGAACAACCCACGCCGTCAGATAACGAAGGTGACCAACCAGATGACTAGAATTTATGGCAACTAATAAGATTTTCGAGCATTTAGGTCATTTCAGGAACTGCGGATAGATGATCGTTGCCAACAATAAAGATAGTCCGAATACTAAGGCTCCAATCGCTATAGCAATGAACACTTTTGATATAAAATCATTCAAACTATCCACAGGTGATATCAGCATCTTATTATCCATTGCTAGCATCTTAACCTAGATGGATTGAGATTAAGTTTGAAGGCCAAATACGGGGCTGGCCGAGAAAAGCCCCTTACCATACAGAAGACTTACTATCATTTGCTACTGCGTACGTCTTTTACTACAATGCAAATACTGTACTGTAATCATAGTTCTGGAGCCGTCCGTACCCTCGACGCTATCGGTTCTAAAAGTGGGTTCTTGATACTAGATAGGAGAAGTGAGCTTTAAACTTTTCACATTTTCTGGTAAAAGCAACGAATCTCGTAAATCATGCGCTAGACGAAAGATTAGGAGGCATGTAATTTGCTACTGAAGAACCATGGTGATGTATCATTAGCCATTCGTTATTGTATTTCTTGTTGTTGATATTTTGTTTTTCAAAGATATTTGTAGCAATTACGCCCATTGCAATACTATTTTCGTTATCTATAACAGATTCAATATTTTCTAAACAAATGACTACTGCTATTTTTTCAAATGCTTTTATTTTTATGTTAGTGATAAGGAATTTTATCAACTTAGTATTTTCAAATATCCTTACCCAACTTTCCCTAATTGCTGTCCAACTGCTAAACATCTCCCAGCCCGGATGTATGCAGATAGCATCGTTGCTATGTTTCCAGACCTCTTCCATTTTTTCTATTGAGAGGCTTTCAAATGCTTTATAGAATCTAGAATTACTATCCTCTACAGCCTGTGCTAACCATTTTTCTTTATCCATTAGGCATTATCTTGTGATTTTAATGATTTAAAAATAATGGAATGCAATAACAAGAATAGAGTAAATTGACCTTCAAAATAGGCTTTCACGTTTCAATCGCAAGAGGGATCATAAGTTCGACGATTACCTTTTTCTCTTTCCATAGTATCTCAAAATGATAACGTTAACGTTTGCAATGCTTGTTGCAGCCAGCAAATTCAATTGATCTACCACGTCCCAGTGTTCGATTATAATACCATTGTCTATGCTATGGAGGTCAGCGAATCTAATGTTTACTGATCTGTGTATTGGTGGCACCAGGTCATTGAAAATAATTTAAGAAGGAGCTCGTATAATAATTCCTCTTGACAGAAGCACCTGCAGGAATCTACGTTTCAACTCTTGAAGAGCTGAAGAAAAAGGGTTGTATGTCCTTTAATCTTAATGGGTATGATCTAGTAATCTTCTATCATGGAGGACGCGTGTATGCATTAGACAACCGTTGCCCTCATATGGGGTTCCCTCTGAGCCGCGGCACTACTAAGGATGGTATACTCACTTGTGACTGGCACCACGCCAGATTCGATCTCAAAAGTGGCGGTACGTTTGATTTATGGGCTGGCGACGTGCCATCTTTTCCCACACAAGTTCAGGATGGGAAGGTTTGGGTGAAGATTGAGAAGCACAAGGACAGAGGGGAAACGCATAAAAAGACGTTGCAGGAAGGCTTGGAACAGAATAATGGTTTGTTGATTGCTAAATCAGTCATAGCATTGTTATCTTCCGGGACAGAACCGGCAGAGCTCATAAGAATAGGACTAAAACATGGAATTACTTACCGGCAGGATGGCTGGGGACAAGGACTTACCATTCTTGTATGCATGGTCAACCTGCTGCCAATCCTCTCCTCTGAAGATAGATCACGAGCACTCTATCATGGTTTGTCGGCTGTGGCTCAAGACTGTGACAGTGTAGCACCACGTTTTGCAGTAAGAGGACTTCCAGATACGGCACCTGACCTATTAACTTTGAAGGGATGGTTTCGTCATCTTATAGAAGTTCGTGATTCTGATGGCGCTGAACGCTGTTTGGTTTCAGCTATTCAGGCAAAGGCAGACCCTTTGGAAATAGCTGATATACTTTTTTCAGCTGCTACAGATCACAGATATCTGGATGGAGGTCATATTCTCGATTTCACAAACAAGGCGTTTGAAGTGCTCGAAGTTGTAGGATGGGACATGGCAGAAGGAATTTTGTCTAGTCTGGTGCCTCTATATGCTACAGCAACTCGAATGGAGGAGAGAAGCTCTTGGCGCCATCCTGTAGACATCTCAAAAATCCTGGATAGATCATTCAAAGAAATTCCCAGCTCGTTAGAATTAGGCAGAAAAAAACGTGGAAGTTGGAAGGTTGACAAATCATTTGTTGATACGCTTCTTGGAGACAAACCTGACCAAATAGCAGACATACTTCTCAATGCAATCAGTAATGGTGCCACAGAACAGGAACTAGCAGTATGTGTAGAGTATGCTTCAGTCTTGCGTATACTATACTTTGGAACTTCAAATGAATTTTCTGATTGGGACACTGCTCTTCATACGTATACCTTTTCGCACGCGGTACAACGGAGTCTGCATAGACTTTCTTCAGTAGAACTTTTGCGTGCAGTGTTTGACGTAGCTATGAGTGTGTACCTTATTCGTTTTCTTAACGTCCCTCCTTCTCCCATCCCTGCATCGGTAGCACAGCAGAATACTGAAGAGCGTGATACACACGCGAAGAAATTCCTAGAGATCCTAGACAAACGACAGCAAGTGAGCGATGCGGCTGAAGTAGTAACAAGGTATGTCACTTCAGGAGGAGATCAAGAGCGACTCCTAGCTGTACTGGGTAACGCCCTGTTAAGAGAAGATAGAAATTTCCACTCTATTCAGATGATCGAAGCGGCATTCGGACAATGGAAGTCCCTCCTTCAAACTAAAATATCCTTCCTTCACCAATCTTCGATTCTGGTCGCCGCTGCGCGCTATCTAGCCGCACATTCTCCCACCGTTCGCCGTCAGGGTCAGATGTTTGAAATTGCTTTTAGGCTGCATCACGGCGCCAAGTTATATGAAGGAATCGAATAGCATTAGTGTGTATAATCAAGTCAGGTCCGATCGCTAACGCAATCAGCGAAAGTGAAGCTTTGTGCTTAATGGAATAAGTTCATAATTATATGAGTATGAGTACTTATTTTTTGTACTGATAATAATAACAAAATTTTGAACTGGTAATAATTAGTATGTTAATAATGACTATGAAGAATGTTACTTATAAAGGTAACAAGAAGAGAATGGTTCCTTTAGATATTAGTACCCATATCAATTTTAGCTAATGCTCTTG
This sequence comes from Thermoproteota archaeon, assembly GCA_046729135.1. Taxonomy (GTDB): domain Archaea; phylum Thermoproteota; class Nitrososphaeria; order Nitrososphaerales; family Nitrososphaeraceae; genus TA-21. Next base: position 17,580 of record JBKPGB010000070.1, read on the forward strand.
CTTTTTGTTCTAAAGTTGTTCCTGGTATTCTAATGAAATTAAAGAATTTTGCTACACTTGTCTCGTATCTATCCCTTGTCGTAGGAGCTCTTATGGCATTCAGACATAACGTCCAAGGGTCTAGTCCCGCTTCTTCTGTTTTTCCAATTTTTGTACTCACCATATTACTTATGAAACACGCATAAAAGTACTAATATCGAAACGGGCCCGTCGGGTTACGACTGAATATTCAGTCGGAACTTTATTAGAGTTTCAGATATGCGCGAATTCTATTTAGCTGCGAAATTGGCTATTAAATGTCTCCAGGGCCGTTGCTACTGAAATCTACCATACCATAATGCAGTCATTAGGAGTGCTAAATCAACAAATAAGCTTATTTATTGAACTAAGCTTTAGCAGACTATAGTGGAAGAATCTACATTCAAGGAATTAATGGAATCTAAGCACTATTCTCCTGAAATTACAGATGTTATCTATGACTTTAACCAGCTAGAAGAATTGACTTTGGATTCTGTTAAAGTGGTTGAAAAAGGTTTTGATACAGTTTGGGACAAAACCATGCTTAATTATCATTTTAAATATTTGCAAAATGGATTCAAACTGCTTGAAAAGATAATTGAAGAAAGACATCTACAAGTAAGATTAATTGTTGACGCAACTGCAGAGAATATTCATTTAATAAATTCAATAAAATATTATGATATAAGACATCTTGATAATGTTAAAGGAAACTTTGGCATCTTAGACGGAAGAACATATATGATTTATTTTTTTAATAAGGATACCGAAAAACCTGAACAAGGCTTTTTTAGTAATTCCAAAGTTCTGGTAGATAAGCAGCGGCAAGTTTTCGAAAAATTGTGGGAAATTGCTATTCCGATATCTATCAGGTCCAAAGAACTAGATCATCAGGAAATCCAAGAGTTTCCAAAAACATTCACAGATTTTATTGAAATAAAAAATGAGGTTTACTTATTGATTGAGCTCAGTAAAAAAGACCTTATTATTTATTCACCTAAGAAAATATTAGGTTCATTTATACATGAAGATAACTTTTGGAAACATTTTGCAATTCTATTGAAAAGAGGTGTAAATATCAAAATCATGACTGATGATTTTGACTCAGACCTACTGATAAAGATAAATGAAATGAATTCAAACGAGAACAATCAAAATAATATACAAATTGGAAATGCAAATAAGCTAGGTAATATCAATGAATTCATAATCATTAGTGACGGAAAGCATCTCATGAAGATAAATTATGATAAAGATCATAATTTTGTGGCACTCTTTTCTAATAAAGAGCATCAAGTTCTGGTTCAACAAATCCTATTCGAAAAATACTGGAATGAAATCAGGAGTCTTGCGATTGCTAATGGCAATATATCTCAGAAATTTTAAGTTATATTCAATATACATTATTCTTATGAACCCGGATGGCATAGAATATCTGAGCGGACTTGGGAATTACAATAGGTTCAGGTACTGACGTTACCAAAGAAAAGAATTACTACGATATAGAATCTGAAATCTGGAATCACTACATTTGTTCAACAAATAACTTCGTCTGTCCTTCGTCTGTTCCTCGAATAATCAAGGGCCCCATCGGTAGCCATGACACTATCGGTTCTGATACAATCATCAGAGGATAAGCTTTGGAGTTTTACTTTTTCTAAGATTGTTGTAATCTGGTTAGTCAAATAATACTTACATCTATGGTCGATCTCTATAATTTCACCAACAGAGACGAAATGGGTCTTAAAGATTACCAAATTTCCTATATTAATACCAGAAGTAGTATCGGATGGAAACCTATAATTAAATTCAACACTTTGAGTGGAATTAGGATCGATGCGTGCAAATACCTTATACAACCTCGTAAATTGCAAATGTGAAAATAAAGATATATGTTGCACTTCATGAATTACTGCAATTCTGTTGTTATTAGATTGAATAGTGACAGCTTAAGGCCTCGTTTTAATCTGAAGACATATTATGTGCCACACAGAGTTTTTTAGTTATTTCTACCATTCTAAATATAACAGGTATCGCTACGTTGTCTAATGGTGAGATAGAAAAAAGCATTAGAGAAGAATTGGATAACAAGTGGGAATTGAAAGATGGAAAGCTTGTTAAATTATTCCAATTCTCAAGCTTTATGAACGCAATTTATTTTGTAAATGAAGTGGCAAAGGT
>JBKPGB010000071.1:0-4636 GCA_046729135.1 Thermoproteota archaeon
CTGGTAATATCTACTACCTACTGCGTTATTTTTTCTAATATTTTCATCTTTTGTAACATCGTAACAAATACATTCCATTTGAAAGCATACCATGATCATTATTCAAGTAAATTGCCTTTCTACTTACTTCGGCTTTCTTGATCTGCTATAACTGCTTGTCAAGTTGCTTCTCTGAATATATATCCGTATACCAATTCTGTGACCCATGAAGCCTGAGGTAGACAATATCATTCATAGCTATAATGCTTCGGAGGAGGCTGGGAGCATCAATAGAGCAAAAACAAATGCCTACCTTATTGATCTCTTTAATAGGTTGCTATTTCCACCAAGATGAATCTCTGGATTCTTTGACAGTATTATTATCATTGTGCGGGTGCCGTTCTGCTGGGCGGATGACAAAACAAATCGCTTGCATCTATTTGCGGGATTAACTGACCTCGGCCGGAGCCTACCTATACAATCAGAAGCACTTATTTTAGGTATCATCCACTATGAGTTGGGTGTGACTAAAATTGGCAGTAAAAGGTAGAAGTAGTGAAAGCTCAGATGCATCTAGTGGGAATCCTAAAAACCGTAATGAAATAGAAGCTGGGCAGCCCACAAAGGGTTCAAATGATAAAGAGGAAAAACTTGTTGTTTTTGCTGGTCCTGAACAGATCGTGTACGAAGGAGAAATAGTAAAGCTGGAAGGCTTTTGCAATTTGGATCAGAGTGAAAAGGCAAATAACAACATAGTATACGATTGGTATTTAATAAGCAAAAATTCTGATACGGAAATATCTCAAAAGGAATTCAAAGGTATAAAAAATCCTACTTTTACAGCTCCATATGTTGATTTTCGGCAGGATAAGGAAGATGATCAGAACGTTAAAGATAAAAATATTCGTACTGAAAAATATAAGACATTCTCTAAACTTACTTTCGAACTGATTGCTACTGATAAGAGTACAAATTTGAAAAGTGATCCTTCTTCTGTTACCATTATTGTTAAAATGGTACAGAGAGCTTTAATCTTGCAAGGTGGTGGAGCCCTTGGAGCCTATGAGCTCGGGGCATATAAGGCATTGTGTAAGAAGCTAATAGCAAAAGACAGTTCCAATAGTGAGAACGTCAGAAAAAACAGACCATTATTTGATATAATTTCTGGAACATCAATAGGTGCCTTAAATGCAGCTTTGATAACAAGATCTGTAGTAGACGGAATTAGAAACAGTGAGAATGCTAATAACCTTGATATTCAAGAAATATGGAATAAATCTGTCCAAGAGTTAGAAAACTTCTGGTTAGATATAACCTTGCCTTTTATCTGGATAAGTAAATCTAATCCTTTCTTCACAGAATCCTGGAATTTATGGAGTAAAACGGCTAGTTATCACCTAGAATATTTTAAGAACTTACTATCACTGTACTACCAAGGACAACCACCAAATCTACAAGCTAACTATCTAAATCCATTCTATCTATTTCTCCTTCCCGATTTCTATACCCAACCAGCTGACGTTGAGGCTGCAAGAAGGTTCTTCGCTTGGTTACTATATCCTTATGCAACACGTGCCCAGATAATTTCGCCCAATTTTATACAGCCTGATACAAAATTCTTTGCTGGAATACCACCGTTCATCCGATATGATAATAGACCGTTGGTTAACGTTATTGAAAAAAAATATTGGGATTCCAAGCGTTATCCCATTTCGACTGATTATTTGAAAGGAGAACCAAGACTCCTCTTAGTCTCAGTAGACATTCTTGATGCAACAAGTGCTGTCACATTTGATAGCTATCTACGAAAAACACGATATCCTAAGGGCAAAATAGACGAAAGAGAAAATAAAGAAGATGATTCAAGTTATAGAGCCAATCGGAACCAAAAAGAAGAACAACGACTAATAGAATATTCAGATGGGATTACAATGGAGCATGTAAGGGCTAGCATGTCTCCCCATACAGTATTTGACTATCCAAAATTTGAAGACATCCAAAATCAAGAAACTAGATATTTTTGGGACGGAGCGTTTCTAAGCAATACTCCGCTGAGAGAATTGCTTCACCTCCATCGATACTACTGGCATGACAAAGTAAGGGTTAAACATGTACCCCATCTAGAGGTATACATAGTAAATCTGTATCCGACTGTAGAAACGAATCAAATAGACCCTCCAAATGATGCAGACACTATTCAGGATAGAGAGATCGATGTACGATTTCATGATAAAACACGATACGATGTAAAGGTAGCCGAAATGATTTCAGATTATTTGATATTGCATGGCCAGCTAAAAAATCTAGCAATAAAATGTATTAATGCATTGGCTGATGACGATATAAAGAAAGACTTGCAGTACAAATTTGAGACAGAGTATAACAAGCTTCTTGACGAAATGAAACCGCATAGTAAAGGTCGTAGAGAAGAAGCGGAGTTCGAACGATCTTTAGCACTAAAAACGAAAAGGAGCATGGAAAGGTCTAGGACTTATAGAGATCTAATTGAAGGAAGATTTGACGTTACGAAGGTCATATATGTAAATAGGCTCGATGATGGTCAAACCATCTTCGGCAAGGCTTTTGAATTTTCCCGTGAGACCATGAAAGATCTAAGAGATCAAGGTTATAAAGACGCACAAGTAGCCTTTGATTTCGCAGTGAAGCACGGATAAAATAACTCGGGGCTTCAAGTGCCGTACTATCACAGAAATATCATATATGACATTATTATTATTTATCACATTATTAGCGTAAAATTCTTATTGTGAAAATCGTATACTCAAATATAAATAATGGATGTTAGAGCGTGAATACGACAGGCGACGATAATCCAGAGACAAAGAACGAGACTATTCCTACTGAAAGGTTAGATTCAGACCACATAAAATCTAGCTCAATACCATTATCTTTAGAATACCAGCAGCACAAGAGGATCCTAGTGGTTGACGATAACCCAGACATTATCTTTACCTTGCGTGTTGGACTGGAAAGTGATCCAACTATACAGGTTTATAGTTTCGATAATCCAGTTACTGCTTTAGTAGAATTTAAACCGAATTTCTACGATCTATTACTAATAGATATTAACATGCCTTTAATGGACGGTTTTCAATTAGCCCAGAATTTAGTACGGAGGGACCTCAATGTCCGGGTTTGTTTTATAACCGCTGGAGAAATAAATATGGACGCAGCAAGAGAAGTGCATCCTCTTAAGAGTATTGGGTGTTTTATCAAGAAGCCAATCACTGCAGAAGAACTGTTAAAGCGCATTAGAGCAGAATTGGAATAAATCTAGGTCATCTATATTTGCTGTAGTGCTAGAAAGCTGCGACCGCTAATCCTTGATGCGAAAACAGTGAATATGCAATTATGCTAGCTAACTCATCGATTGGGATTGGAAGGAAACGAATTACCTTCGCCTTATGAAAAAGGCATTTTGGATGTTCCAAGCGATTCACGACAATTTGTAGTTGAAAAGGCAAATCAGAATGAACTGAAAATATGTCTTGAATCTATTGGTGAAAAACCATTTGGATTTGCACTTTCTGAAAAGCCCGCGTATCAGCTAAACTATGGCGCAAACAGCATAATACTTTTGAATAGTGATTTTGCAAACTACGGATCGATCAAGACGTTAGTTGAGCGAAAGGCGATTCCTGGTATAGTTGCACAAAGAAATCCCGAAACAGGAGGTTACTTTGTGTCATATCTAATACTAACTTCGCCCAAGAAGCAGAATAACGAAATTAATATTTGGTTCGCTCGTTCTCATGGAAAAATCTCATTTGGTGGTAGTGGCAGAATAGAAGAGAGACAAATAACATTTTCAATTAGGTCGATTTCGGAGGTAGGGGTAGTTCCAATGATTGCTGAAGGGAGTATAACAGAAAAGAGCTTTGAATTAAAGGTGGCAAGATTCTCACCAGCAATACCTATTAGGAATCAGCCTACTGAAGCGACGTAAACAAATATAGCATTAAGTTATGACCATATTCATATCATAAATGGTTCAATTATTTCAAGAGATTTCTATGGTGTAAGTTTACCTAGATCATAGCCATAGCTTACCTTATGATTTTGTACAGGTGGTAACCGAGTTCAGACTGGTTGACTCGTCGTTACTATAGATTTATATCTTACATGCTAATTGAAATCCTATTACGGGATCTATAGAAACCCATCTGTTCTTATTTATCATATATCTATCTGTCTTCCAGTTTTAGGGTCGTATTTTATCTCTACCGGAACTATTTGATCAGTAGGAAGAATCTCTAGCCATTGATCAAAAATTTCATAATTCTTACCTACGTTGAATCTGAAACTTTGTGCTAACGGGAAAAAGCCATGCTCATATACCCTATCAATTGGAGTAGCTGTAACTACATTTTCTTCATCTACCAAATTCGTCAGCCATTGCTTGTACGTGATAATGCGGATTGGCTCCTGATGCGAAAAGATAGTCTACAGGTCTTCCCTTGAGTATACTAATTTTTAACGCCATTGCTTTCTCCAGTAATACCATGCTAATTAAGCCATACTTACATTTTACACTATTCGTGACCGTCTGTGTTCATCCTTCAGTATTATGGATTAAAGATAATACCCTAAGCTTAAGTAGATTTATTAGCTGAAGGCTTCTTTACTTTCATAATGA
>JBKPGB010000072.1:0-10459 GCA_046729135.1 Thermoproteota archaeon
TAAATCGTAATTTTATACAAGTCGTTTATTCGTTCTAAATCTCCTATCCTAATTGTTTGTAAAGAGCCTATTCTTATACCGGTAGATGCTAGGATAAGAAAGGCGGTCCTTAATCGCTGATCTGAAAACCCTAGTATTCGCTGTATTTCTTGGTGAGTATAACCTCTATCTTTCCCGCTAATTTCATTACCTGTCTTCTGAGATCTGACAAACTTCTTTATCTTTTTCCAGTTTAATACAATGTCATTCATTTCACAAGCATGTTTTATTGCTGCCATTATGACTGTCTTGTATTGACTTGAGATTCTTTGAGAAACCAGGTACTTTATGATAAGGTTAGACAATTCTAGTTGTGGCAGTTTTAGCAAGGAATCCAGATCTAAATTAAAATATTTTAAAAATTTGGACATACAATATTCATAATTTTTTCGAGTTACATCAGAATTACTCGAGTTAACGAAGTTATAATACGCTTGCTGAGGTTGTACCAACATGTTATTTATATTGCGAGAGGCGACTTAATAGTTATTTTATTTAACTAGTTTTATGTACAGTACTATCTTCCTTAAAGTAAATAAACTAAGACAAGATTTTAAGAATTAATTACGATGGATAATACAGATTTAAAGATGGTTGTGGAAACCCCTGAAGAAAGGAGAAAAAGATTCCTTATAGAATTTGAAAAACCCTTCAAGTGCGAGAAGTGTAACCAACGTTTCAAGAAGAAAAAATATCTAAAAGAACACAAAATAGAAGTTCATTCTTACTAATTTTCCTCTACTTATCGAGGTCATTTGAAAGAATTTCCAATTCAACTCACACTTACGTCAATATTACAAAATAATCGATTGGCCTAATTAGCAAGCACGACAAAAAGTAATTTATTAAGTCAACTAATCTTCTATCTCATTATTGAAAATTTACACTAAAACGGGTGACAAAGGAGATACAGGATTAATTGATGGCTCAAGGATTTCAAAATCTGATTTAAGAATAATAGCATATGGAGTAGTTGATGAGGCTAATTCCCACATTGGATTGATAATTTCGAATATTGAAAAGAATTCGATTTTCGATGATGTAAAAAAAATACTCTTAAACGTTCAACAAGATTTATTCGTTCTAGGTGCAGAATTGGCCAATCCGAAACCTTTGAAAGATGATAATATCTTAGTTAAAACAGAGATGATTTCTACTATCGAGAAGTATATTGATAAGTTTGAATCTGAATTGGCACCATTATCAAATTTCATACTTCCCGGTGGATCCATAGAATCATCCTTATTACATATTTGTAGAACTGTCGTAAGACGTGCTGAAATATCTGCAGTAGCTCTTGCTAAAGAACAAAAAATAAATCAAGAAATTCTTACCTATCTAAACAGAATATCAGATTTGTTTTTTGTTCTCGCAAGAGTAACTAATAAGCGACAAAAACAAAAAGATATTCCCTGGAAGTTAAATTCAGATTCGAGTAGCTTTAAATAAAAAACATACTAAAATTCTTACCGTTTAAAATTGGAACAGACCCGAAATGTATTACTGTTGATTTTCATCACAACAATCATGGCTTTAGTAACTAGTGCTTTACTATATTTTTTTGATCACTTATTTTCTAACTTCTTCCTTTCTGAACTTGCTTCAAAAATTCATAGTGTGGTTCAAGTTACAATCCGATAAAAGATGCAAGTATTACATCATATTAATAAGAATTAGAATTCACTACATAATATGAAATTAGAAAAAAACCAGTTACTCAACCTTCTATCTTTTTTTAGGATTGTTTGTAATCTTAAAACAATAAAGCGATCTGGTTGGATTCACAAATCTAACATTACATCGCCTGAATCCGTAGCAGATCATTCCTACTCAATGTGCATGATGTCTATGATTTTGGCTGAAATAATCAATTTAGATTCGGGGCACATTATGAAGATGGTTATTATTCACGATCTGGCTGAATCACTGGTGGGAGACCATATGCCTGATGACATATCTTCTGAAGAAAAACAATTAGTAGAAGACAAGGCGATGAAAAAAATTATTTCGAAGCTACCCAATTCCCTCCGAAAAAATTATCTTAATATTTGGAATGAATATAATGATAATATCACAGTCAATGCCAAGTTTGTTCATAGTATGGACAAGCTGGAAATGGTTCTACAAGCAAAAGAATATGAGTTTGAAGGGTACCCAAAAGAACTATTACAACCTTTCATAAAATCTGCTACTGATTATATTTCAAATGAGAGATTTGACCTCGTGTTTGAAATTTTGCAAGCTATAATTGATGATTCAAAGAGAATCTGAATAAATGCAGTATTTTGTGAAGTATATGCTCAGGAAAAAGACGTTAGTTACTGTACGATGGAATTGAAATGACTAATTGATTAGGCAAAAGGATGAATGTCGAACATTTTATCTTAAATATTAACGGATGTATACCTTAAATAGAATTAAAGAGAACCTACAAAGGAATGTTATAGCAGTTGGATAACAGAGGGATAGTCATTTTACTACTAATACAGGACAATGTGAATATGTTATAACTCCGTTAGCAATGCTCCCCAGCAATAGTTTTTTTAATCCAGTCCTACCTTTACTCCCAATAACAATCATATCTACTTTATAGTTCTCTGCATATTCTACAATCTCTTTTACGACTGAAGTATATTTAATAAGAACATCAGTCTTAACGCTCACTTTATTTTCTGTTGCCTTTTGTTTCACCTTGTCTATATACTGCTCCGCTTCTTCCTTTTCTATCGTTTCAAACTCCTTCATTCTCCCGATATTATCATACTCGAATTGACTATTTGGAATAGGAGAGACAATAGACAATACAATCAATTCTGCGTAATTTTTTTTAGCCAATTCAATCGCATACGTGCTGGCGTCCAAGGATGGTTTAGAACCGTCTACTGCAACGAGTATCTTTCTGATAGACAATAATCACTTAAGACAATTATTATTTTATTAATTTTTCATCATTGATTCACGATAATATTGCCACTGGATCAATGTGCTGATAGGAGCCTCAATTGTCTTCATTGAATTAATTCTGCCGTCAGGCAATCTATACAAGTCAATTACGACCATTGTGATCATGCATATATAGTTCAGAAATATATTATCACTATGCATAAGAACACGATATCCTTGTGTATACGTTCTGCCCTTTTTGTACTACTATTAGCCAGTTCAACCGTTTTAACAACAGAAACAACATGGGGCCAGATGATGGGTGGCTCAAATATGATGAATAAGGCGAAAATGACTATGGCATCAGGAATGAACTTTACGAAAGGTGAAAATATAACAGCGTCAATCGATTTTATGTCAGCTATTACAAAGGCGATCGCTTCACAGATAAAAACTAGTTTGAGTGACGCCTCAAGCGCCGCAGAGAAAAGTATTGGAAATAATTCTCATGCTGTAGCGGCTCATGTTAGTGATGAAAATGGATACCTTGTTTACGTCGTCGTAATAGTAGATTCCAATGGCAAAGTACACAAATTAATAATTGATCCAGCCAACGGGAAAATTCTACTTTCGCGCGAATTATCGGGATTCGAAGCATTGATGATGTTGCATCAAGGAATGGGATCTGGTGGTCACAATTATCCAATGATGGATCCTGGTTCGTCCTTTAACCGTTGATGACTCTGTTGTTTACATGAACAACATCAACTGTCCTAGAAAATTCATAGAATAATATATCTCTTAATTCACATCATTTGAAAAACACTTAAGTAACGAGTTAAGGATATTGGCATTTTTAATAATCAAATGCGTTTTCTATTATCAGAACGATATTTCCTCTTAATTCTCGTTTAATATCTTCATCTTTTTCTTCCTCTACTCTATCTTTTAATTTCTGCATTTGTCTTTTGAGAGGTGATTTCTTTACCTTATTACCAAGTCCAGTAATAGGCTTACCTTTATCAAATGGGTTATCAGGTGTTTCAACATAGTCTTGAAATTTGCTTACTTTCCTTGCATCATAAGCCTGAACTATTTGGCAATTTATCAGAAATATGAAAGGCTATCCTATCATTAACAGCAAAAGCGAACGAATATTCACCAGATAAGGAACAAACAAGTTATGATGATTTGCTTGATGCATTAAGGCCAAGTTTGATGCATTAAGGCCAAGCTTGAAGGGTTATAATATCGAGTAAATCGAGAATAGAATCATTTGCTAATTGGTTGGTTCGGAATTTGATTCAGAAAGTTCTCTTATTTGTTTTAATGCTTCGGGCTCTGGATGCGTCTCGTAAAACGATGCCAAAGCCTGATCCGAGATACGAGACCTCACTTTCTCATTATCAGCAAGTGCACTAATCATGGGATAAAATCCTAATTGTGATTTGTAAAATTCGCATGTGTCAATAAAATATCTTTTTAGAGCCGGATCTAAGATGTTTATGCCTTTGGCTGATAAAACATTCGCCAAAAACATCCACGCCATATTATTTTCATAGCACTGCTGCAAAGTTCCCACATGAATATCGTTGTTATTTTTAGGGGTATCGATAGTGTTATTGCTTAAAGTTGCATTCACTTGCGGCTGATCAATAGCCGATTCTAATGCACCAACGGTTACTACATAATGGTCATTCGACAATCTGGGAACATTGGTATTAACTTTAAAGGGTGATTCTTCGTTAGGTCTTAGTGTGCTAAAAATAGGATAACCTTGATCTACCCCCACTAGATGATTGGTAGAATTGTATATTTCTACAATTAGATTAATTCCCTCCTTTGTTTCATTACTTATATTCTTGATCTTACCTAAGATATCGTAGGAATTTCCGTTTCCGACTGTACTTAAATTATTTGCACTCAACACTTTACTCTCAAATACTCCAGTTGGAAGTGTTGTTTTAACTAAAGCTAATTTCTTTTCTGAATCATTTGTATCTTTTTTAGTTACGTTAACCGTCTGCCCAAAGCATCCCATGTTGTGCACACTCGCGGTCCCGCAATCAAAGGCTCGAACTTGAAGATATACATGATCAAGATTTATTGCGGTCTGACGGGTAGGATCCTTTACCACAAAGTAGATTTTCTGAAGCGGTTTAAGTATCTCTGCTGGATGGCTCGGTATAACGCCTAGAAGTTCTTTTGTCTTATCATACATATGTAAGTTTAAGGTAACAGCCAATTTTGTCGCATCCGGATCTTTATTCTCGATTAATCCTGTTACAGTTATACCCGAATCTTTCGACGGATCTTTCGAGATATTAACGTCAGTAACCGCAATTCCAGTAAGACCACTATCGTATATCCATGATACTGATGTAGAATTAGAACTGGAATTAGTATTATTAGTAGACGAAACACCAAGTACTCCTGTTAATAGTAAACTGCTTTCTAAAATTAACGTAATTACTGGTAGAATCAATACTCCTATTCCTTTTCCTAATTTACACTTCATATCATTTATTATCAATAGATGCTAGTGGCATCTTATTATCCATTGCTACCGTCTTCGCTTTCAAATAAGTATTAAAGGCTTGATTTACTTAGTCCCAATTTTGGCATTATACCTTATGTCTAAAAATCTTTTATTCTGTGGTAATAAAGATCAGATGTGAACACAAAACTCGTTAGTTCAGTCGCGGCACATTATTCTTGACGCTGGGAGTTGTTTGGTTTTACGCTAATCAAGTATACTCGCACACTTGAACTTAGCTTGCGGTTACCTACGAATCTTTTCATACATCATTATCTTTATACCAGGTAAGGAAATCGATCACTAATTTGTTACTAATGAAGAGAAGCGAAAATCAATTTATTCTATATAGTATTAAATATTCTGCTCTAGAACGTTAACATAAAATTTTTTCTTGCAATTCCCTTTTACAAATATTCCCTCTCCTTCTTGTTACAAATTTAAGCCGACAATTAGACAAGTGTCCCAATTCCCTTAAATAAAATCAGGACAACATAATGACAGATGAAATTTAACTTTGGATTTCATCGGATGAACAAGAAACAGCCTATAGCAAAATTCCTCGCAGGAGGAATTATTGCTTTGGGCGCATTTTCTCTTGCTCCATACGTCATTCCAATAAGTAGACCAAAAAGAGACTGCACTTTAGAAAAAAACAATAAACTGGAGGATTTAACAGATAACATAAAAAAATGGTAAAGTGAATTTTAAATAATTCAAGATTATGATGAATGGCTTTGTAAGTATTGAAAATTCAGGAATTTGCGACAAGCAGTTGAAATGCATTTAGACGCTTGTATCATAAGCCTTTAACTTCTGTATTACTGTTATAACAGTAGACTTGGTCATTCATTCTTCACTGGATAGGCCTTGATCTCACAGGACGGTCTTGGCAATGCCAGATCGTCTTGATGTAACAAAAAATAGAATTCAAAAATTTAATATATTTTAATCACAGATTGTGACACTTTTCATTGTAGACAGAGTAACAAAATAATTCCAAAAGGAGTAAGAGGAGACTATGCGGGCAAATACCAAGTAGAAATAATGAAGATGAGGTTTAGAAATCTGTCAGACCAATTCAAACCTAATTATGAAATGAAGGATGGATTGAGATTGATGAAGCGTGCCTTTTATCGATATAAGTCAATAATAGTATTGGAAGACAAATCAATTTGGCAGATGATAATGGCGCGTACAGAATTCTGGTAACTAGTTAAAATTTGATGTTTTATGGCATTATATGGCATATTTTCTCAAATTACAGACTTTGTGATATATGGTTACTAACTATTAGTTTATGTCGTTCTACCTTTAGCAGCGTTTGAATGAAACAATTCTAAAAATTAAATTATTGTTTAATTTCGGGCTTGTACCAATAAATTGTATTTTTATTTTTGCAGGAAATACATTCTTTCTTCATTTCGACAAAATCGCCGGGTGGATCATCAAGTTTTGCACGAGGTTCGGTGTAAACACCATCCGGAGGAATGACATCATAATTGGAGCCGCATTTGAGACAACCTAGAATTTTTGAGACATGAAGTATTTCTTTATTATGTTGTATCTAAATATTTCCGAGAGAAGACAACCTGAGTTGTCTATTAAGGATTGTTTTTTGTTTCACAATTAGTCTCCGATCTGGCTCTAAGTTTTTTATAATTTGTTGAGGTATAGTACTATAAATGTAGAACTCAAACGCACGCACGTTATGCCTCCAGATAGCTCTTTGATGGCCCACCAAATCCCAGAATTATCCCTTGAAATTATTTTATATTTTATTGTGAAAATAATTGGTTACTCAGATACCATCTTGCCTATAGAGAATCCATCTACAGATTCGAGTTTTCCAATCCAAAAAGGTGTGACAAATGGACGGGAACCAGTGACGAAAATTGATCCGTCTTTTATACAGATATAATCGAAAATAAAGTTATTATTTTCATCTATAATCTTTATATTCTCCAAAATCTGGAGTGCATCTCTTATTGGCTCGTATACTTCAGGATTGTTCTTTTGATTGAGGTTACCGAGCATGGTAGTTTTCATATTATTGTGGAAATTTTCTATAGAAACTAAATCCCCTGAAATGAAGGTTCCATGCACATTAATAGTAATTGGTATTTTACTATCTGACTTGCCAGTTGTTACAATTCTTACGAGGGATTCTAAACCAAGTATTATTTTCTTATAACGGTCAAGGATTTTCTCATTATCTAAATCTAATGACAAATTATCTGAGATATCTCGTCATAGAATTTAAGGATTAATTTTTTTATAGTTTGTTGAACGTTCTTACATAAACCAATAACAACGATTCACTCTTGGTGGGTCCGTTGAGATTTCGCACCCATCAAACGATATATAATTTGTTGAAAATAAAATATATCAAATCACCAAAAACTGCATCAACTGGTCGGCTAGGTTTTCCTATTTCCTTTGTCACTAGTTTCTTTAAATAATATCAACTAGTATCATATTAAGTAAACATTTGACAGCATGGTGGATACCATCTTTACCCATTCAACCATCGGTATCCACCAGTTTTATAATAATACTAACAATAGGACTGGAAGTTTTTTATAATTTGTTGTATTATTATGTTGCAAGCGCCACGAAGTAAACTGCATATTCATTCTGGTGGACCCCAACCGGGCCCCACTGGTTCGGTCAATGGAACCCGTCAAGCTTCTTTACTGCAGATAAACCTGAGCATTTCGCTCAACACTTATAAAGTTTAAAGTCCTAGTTGCAATTAATGAATATTCAAGCACTAGTCGCGGTAGCGACATTTGCTCTTTCATTGGTTATCGCATATCCAATGATGAGTTTAGCACAGTCATCGTCTGAGTCACAGATTGAGGTCCCACTGAATTTCACTCTAAAAGCAAAGGGTGGAGAGAAAGCAAAAGAAGGCCAAGAGAATAAGACTATTACAGTGGATGTAACAATCCAGCAGGGTGAAGGCGGAAGCCCCACGAAGGTACCAGTAACAGCAGAATTGCCAAATAATACTAAGATGCAGGATGTGCAACTTTGTTCATCCATGAAAGAAGGAAAGCAATCGTGTCAGTTGTTAAAGGACTTCATGCCGAAAGAAAATAAATCGTCCAGCGGATTATCTGAAAAGTCATCAAATGGTTCTAACAACTCTACTGACAACGGAAATAATAACGGTAACGGTGGCAACTAGGCAATTTACCTAGTTAAAAATATTTTTTTATATTTTTTTCTCAATTAATGACTAATCAGTCTAATAAATTCAGACCATTTTGTATTACCTGAACAACATATCCCTTTCCTAACCCTCTTTTGATATCTTCGTCTTTCCCTTGCTCAATTCTATCTTTTAATTTCTGTATTTCCTTCTGAAATGGTGTTTATTTTGACTTTATTATCAAGACCGGTGATTGACTTGCCTTCATTAAATGGATTGGTAGAAGGTTGAACAAAGTCTTGTAATTTACTTTCTTTGTTTGCTTCATAAATTGGAACTGCTTGACCACATGAATGACATTGATTCCATAGGTCCTGATCTCAAGGGACTGGTTGACCTAGTTAGTACATCCTTTCTTGCTAAGATACACTGAAAACCAAATTCTAAACATCTAGGATAATAATTAATAGGCTCTTCATCATCTAGTGAACCTCTTGTTATCCCGAATTTCTTTTTCCTAATTTCTCCTATTTGTTAAAACACCTATCACAGTATTTTTCTATTAGTTTAGGATCACCCCATCATAACTTATCATTTTAGTTGGAATATCTCCACAAGTCAAACAAGTGCCTCCTACACATTGCATTATTGAATCGTACATTCTTCTAGGGGATAATTTTTAAGATAATTTTATCCATATCCATAAATTATATGAATGATGATTTTGATCATATTAAGTCCTTGCAGAGTAACAAAATAAAAAGCACTCGTATTATTATTTCATTAATACTTATTCTATTTATGATTATGTCCAATCTTTCAAATGATTTTGCCTTTCTACCAAACGTGGTTGCGACACCGCTCGAAATGACGGGAAATGACAATAAACTAGTAATTTTAAATTTTGATGATAATCGCAAGAGTCAATTTACTCAAGCTAAACCCATACTCGACAAGTATGGATTTAAGGCGACATTTTATGTTGTATGTAAGTATTTGGACAATAAAAAGGGATACATGAATTGGACAGATTTAGAAACATTACACAAGGAAGGACATGACATAGGATCTCATACAATGAATCATGCTAATCTAAGTGATTCATCAATAAAGAGCCTCGAATATCAGATAGGACGCTCAAAAGATTGTCTTAAGGAACATGGAATTAACGCAACTAGTTTTGCATATCCATTCGATAAGGGCTCTGATAACAAGACAGTAATTAATATTGTAGCCAAGTACTATGATATGGCCAGAGCAGGCAATGACGCACTTGCTTTCCTAAGATGCGATAATCCCAAAGTGCGGCCTACTCAAACTGACTGTAGAACATATACAGATAAGGATGATCTAACTTATGCCAATAGATACGCGGTCAGAGCGTGGAGTCAAGATGCAACGAGAAATGAAAATTCTTACGGCGATACTGTGATGCTTGATAAATTCATCAAAATTGTGAACAGCCAAACAAAATACAATAATGATGGAACAATAAATGCAATCCCTATAATTGTATATCATAGGGTCGGCGATAGAGGAGGCGATGAATACAATACCAGCTTAAAATTGTTTGAGGCTCAAATGAAATATCTATATGAAAATGATTTCAAGGTGTTAACTATGGCAGATATTGCATACAATGTTAAGAGTAATTATTTCTTTGTAAAAGAATTCCAGCCAGAAACAATGACGGCCGTAAAGTCGACGCCTAATTTTACGGAGGTACCACTAAAACCAGTCTCAACCACCGGATCTAATGTTACTGAGGCAATGGTGAATTTTACGGAGGTACCACTAAAACCAGTCTCAACCACAGAGGTACCACTAAAACCAGTCTCAACCAC
>JBKPGB010000073.1:0-10366 GCA_046729135.1 Thermoproteota archaeon
TTTGGGGAGATCGTCATGGTCGGCTAGAGGACCCGTTTGGACATCTGTGGTCCATAGCAACTCATAAAAAAGATCTTTCAGAAGAGGAAATGAAAAGTGCGGCAGAAGCAGCATTTTCGCAAATGTCAAAGTAAATTTTCATTTTCTTTATTTGTAGTTAGTATTGTTCACTAATTGGGATTCATTAGGAATAATGAGCTCCACTGTATATAATACTCCTTTTGGTCTGCATTATTGTTAGATATAATTGTCTATATGTTTTGTATTTGTAATTTAGTAACGAAAGCTTGAATTTAAAAATATATATTGTTGATAAATTAACGTACTGATACCTCTAAGTACAAGTCTGGTTAATATGCCCTATATAGTAATCAATTTTGCAGGTGACGTATTACTAGCCCAGGCTGTTAAAAGTTATCTGTCCTCTCAGGATGTAGTCTCAAGTATCCACATGATACCTGAAGGTGATGAAATAAGCGTATCATTAGAAATAAAAAATCAAAGAAATGGAAACAGGCTGATTAAAGAAATTCTACGAAATTATTTAGACGCACATCATCTATCCAGATATAAAATCATGGAATTGGAGAATATCCTCACCGTGGGAATTCCAAAAAAGATTGAGGAAATCTCAAATCTTCTCATGTGCGAAATATGTGGTTGGAGGCTAAATACAGAAGAGGAATTACTCGTCCACCGAAGGACTCATTGGATTTAGGTAGGCGTCGCAAAAGTATTAACATTTATTTAATAGAATGATAAATTTTGCTTGTTTTTCATGAATGGTGCGGTATTAGTCATTTTCCTTAGTATTGCTATATTTTGTTTTTTATTAGTGCAACCCCTCCTTTCTTACCCAATTTCATTCTCCATTTTTTCTTTTCTTGAAAATGATATTCATCTTTTCTCAAACACCATAAGACAACAGGAAACAATACAAGAAATAAGTGCAGAAAACGGTATTAAAAATGGTAATAATATTGACGTAACTACATCAAGAGAGGCTGCTTCAAGAGATATTCCTGTTGGACTCTGGACTCCTATTAATACCAATTTTGCTCTTCAGAATTTAAAAGGCGAGGAACAGGAAAAAGCAATAGATACGCTCCTAAAAAAAGGCTATAGGAAGTACTATTATGTAATGAATAATTTTGAAGATCCTAAATCTCTAAAAATGACAGATGATTTACTAGAAGCCGCAAATAAGACAAATTTAAAAATAATAATCATTCTACTCCCACCGTCCGAAGGTGGACCTGATACCAGTTACGATTGGAAAGGATGGATAAAATATTTCAATTCTCTTGAAAAGAAATATCGAAGGTCATTTGAGGGTTTTACAATTGATGATTTTAACTGGATAAGTACAAGAACTTATACAAAATTCAAGAATAATGTAGATTTTATGGAATATTCTGGCTTGTCTGAATTACTTAAAGAAAAAAGCAAGGGGGTTAAATTCTATCCAACGGTCTATTTTGAAGGGCGAAAAACTGGAATAGTTGTAAAGAAATACGATAACTTTATTGACGGTTTGATTGTGGCCAGTGGATGCTATTATAATGTGTCGACCTTAGAAAGGCAATTGCATATATTCTCAGAGATTTTTAAAAAACCGATAAGCTATATAGTATACCCTACCATAACCTATAATTATTCTAAGCTTGATTACAATCCTCCTTCAGATCGTCTCATAATGGCTACATTATCAATTGCGTCGAATGCTTCAGATGGGCTAATAATTTGGCGAGATCTGGACAATCCGGTAATACAGGAACATATGAACAATAGACATGATAAACAGTACCTTTCGGATATCTCAAACTCTAAAGAAAAACAGATTAGCGATGAAAACATAGACAACACTATCAAGTCTGAAACAGAGAACGTACATAATACCTGTATCGGTTGGTCTAAAAAATATAATGACGTATATGATAAATGGATCAAATTACCAGGAGAAAAAGATCATGACGATCGGGAAAAAAAGATACTATATTAGTGAGTAGAGACCTTCAGATTAGTTAATTTACTATTTAGAGAACTGGTAGCTACTATTCTATTTCTATATTATGAGATCATAGTATTTTTGTTGATGATCTGTAAATTGGCTTCTATGATAGATTATTGTTTTAGATAATCTAATGCCTTTGTCTCGCCTTGTTTAATAAGTTCCTTAATTGTCCCAACAGAAAAATCAGCATTTTGTAAAGAATATGGCGTCTCTGGTATATTTCTAGTGATTCTATGTAGCTTTAGAATTTTGGCACCATGCTTTTCAACCAGAGTTGAGTGTTCTTTATTAATATATTCAATTTTATCTTTATCTATTTTTGATTGATCTGATTCTTGGAATATATCGTACAGTGATTCAATCAAATTTACATGGCGGGTGATAAGTCTTGACATTTGTACAAGGCTTTGAGTCTTATCGCTAAACATAATATCCTTAGATCTTGACATAACTTCACTCATATTCGCAGGAAGTTTTTGTATTTTTCTTGGGTAATTTTCCACAACAAAAATATTTTTATTTTTACTTGGAGATGCGACCATTACTTCACGTATTGGTGTATTACTTAATAGAGACCCGTCCCAGGCAAACGTACCATCACTTACTTCAACCCAGGAAAATCCATATTGTGGATAACCGATGGTGGCAAGAAGATGCTTCATCTCAATATGTCTTTTGTAGCTATCAAATATCAGAGGTTCAGCGGTAAGTACGTCAACTGCAGTAATTATAAGACGAGTATTAGGATTACTATTACCGCCATTAGGATTATTTTGTTGGGGCTGTGGGGATAGTCTTTTAAAATCTATATATTTCTCGATTGTCTTTGTCAAGATAGAGTTGTCATACATATAGGTCCATTTCCAGGGTGGCTGAACGTAATCCTGCATTTGTGACGATTTTGGATTGGAACTATTGAAATTAAACCATCTTGGTACAAAAAAACTTGGAACTCCAAAAAATGCTGCATTTAAAGAGGCCGCCGGTGATCTCTTCAATTTAGCTTGATAATTATCATAGTCGAAATCAAAGGTGAAAATATCGGGTATAATATTGTAGCTGCTTCTTGCCAAGTCCAACCAAAAACGCTCTAGATCCTTCTCAGGCTTATCATTCATGCTGCCTGCAGCTATTGCTCCGTTGATGCCTCCAATTGAAGTTCCCGCTATTATGTCAAATTTTATATTTTTCTTTGCAAAGGCTTTGAAAACTCCACATGCAAAAGCGCCAAGGGAACCACCACCCTGCAGTACCAGTACATTTTCGACACCAATTTCATGCTTATGGCTAATCATTAGAGTTACTTATTTTACAAATAATCTTAACCTTTCTTTTGAAAAGTGAAAAAACGTTGAAAATTCATTATGCGGATATCACAAACTAGCGCTCATACGTTTTGGACAATCTATGGCGAATTTACCTTCAGTTAGCAAGTTTATAAGCTAAATTAAAGAATAAAGTATTAAAACAATGTTGTCCAAGTAGTTTTGATGAAAAAAGAACTTTTTATTGGAACCGTAACCTTCGTGTTAGTATTAGCAGTGATCTATATGCCGACGGCGTATGCACAAAATCTGACTAAAAACGCTTCAAATGCAGCCGGAAATGCTAGCGCAGGAGTTAATCAGACTGCAGGAAATGCCAGTGCAAAGGCAAATCAGACTGCATCAGAACTAGGAAAGAATGCCAGTAAAGTAGGAGGACAAATCGTGAACAAGACTGAAGACGTAGGCAAGAAAATAGCTGGCGGTCTCGGTAGTTTACTTGGTAACGCAAGTGAAAAACTCAAGGAAGGTTCAAAGTAGAACGTTCACAAAATCTTTTTTTATGTTATAACGGGTTTTCAACCTAATTTATACCTCTAAGGACACTTGGGTGAATTGATTTTAACCTTAAACATATTCAAAAAGCAACTATTAATTTTGGTATATGAACATAATTTACGGTAAAATTTAGATACAAGCATGTGACAACATACGACTCTATTAAGTGTGCTGATTAATTATATTATTACATTTATATCGTTTTTTAGAGTGACTAGTTGAATGAAAACTTCTAAAAATAAACTCTCAGATAGCATTACTATCTCAAGTAACTTACAGAAGTTAGACTACGTGATTCTACTAATAAATCCAAATTCTCAAGGTGGTAACACAGGCAAAAACTGGATAGATACCTATAGGAATGTAAAGAAGTTTCTTCCTAGGCATCATAAAATTATATTTACAAAAAAAGCGAATGATGGCATATCCATGACACGTAAGTTACTTAGAAAGGGATATAAGGATATTGTTGCTGTAGGTGGAGATGGTAGTATTAATGAAGTTGCAAATGGCTTTTTTAATCTTGGATTACAGAACAAACAAACTAAAGATTTTAGCAAATTTACACTTGATTCAAGACTTAAATTAATAAATCCAAAAGGTATTCTGCACGTCATCCCATCTGGCAGTCGAAATGTACTAGCAAGGTCTCTTGAACTAAAACATCAAGGAGTCGAATCTCTAATACGTATCCGACACATGAAGAGACGTAAGATTGATGTAATACGAGCTATTATAACCGATAAAGATAACCCGTCTTTAACTCACGATAGAATTGTTATGAATGCAGCAGAGATTGGTGCCGGCGCTGAAATTATTGATAGATCTAAAAGAGTAAGAGGAAAGATAAAAAATCGCTTTGTATCAACATTGTCAAGCATTATTGCAACCGTTCCATCATACAATAGCAATGAGTGTGATATATTAATGGACAAGAATAAAAAAATCTCGACAAAGATGACTATGGGTATAGTTGCAAATGGTCGTTTCCTTGGTGGCGGTTTCAAAGCAGCACCTCGAGCAAAATTCTCGGACGCTTTGTTGGATATCATTATATTGAAAAATTCCGGAAGTTTCAAAATGATTGATAAATTAATAGAACTAAAAGGAACAAACACTTACAAATATGAGGAAGATATTCTTTATTATCAAGCATCAGAGGTCAGGTTTTTGCCGAAAGAGAGAGATGTTACTGTTTCTGTGGATGGAGAGCCAATTGGCATACTTCCAGCAATTTTCAAAATCTATCATAACGCCTTGACGATTATGAGTGAGGCACCTTCAGCTATAATATAATTCGAATAGAAAATAGTTCTAGAATAAAGACCAAAATCTTAATGTATAGACTGCTGTCGAAATATTACCTGGTATTTTTTGACAATTTTCGGGCAGCCTTTTTCCATGTATCCTCATCTTTTTGTATCTCGGGATTGTTTTCTGGAATATCCAAGCTTCTTCAAATTGTCCACTAATAGCGTCGTTCAATGCCTGCTCGCGTTTAAACGGATTCTTTTTTTCTGTGCTCAATATTATTATTTACTTATGGGATAACATATTATGGCATACGTTCCGTATGTCGTCCCAGCACATCCTTGAAGCTTCTTGGACTACCATCAGCAAAGACATCATCAGGTGCATATTTCATGGAGAAGGCCAGCATTTGCTCAAGAATTGGCAAGTACTGACTTTCCCTTTTCCGTTACACAATACTCGACCCTTATTGGAATACCCGGATAGACCTTTCTTTCAATGAGATCATTTTCTAACATTTCTTTGAGGCGAACGGCAAGTGTTTTTGAATTAATACCTTCTATAGTTTCAAACTGATTAAACCTTGTATGTCCTAAAATAATTATATTTCTTAGGATATGGATAGTAAACTTTTTACCTATCAAGCTAAATGTACAGTCCACAGGACAGCGAGTAGTCATCGAAACCAATTTTTGTGCTTCTTTTTGATCCAATCTAAATCGGACTCTCCTAGATCCAAATATCACTCAATACTAAACTCACCCTATCTGAACCTACTTACCAATTTAGCAGCTAACAATTTATATACTTACTTTTTTATACCTAATGAATAAAGGGATGTAAGTTGCAAATTGCAGCCACACTTGAAATCATGTGCTTCAAATTAAGAGAGTACATCACAGCTTCCATGAGTTGCTTTAAGATGATAGATAAGACAAGTAAAAGAGCTCTGATATTATACTAGCTACCGAAATCAGCAGGTGAATAGATTTGCAACTTGAAGGTCAGAAAATCAAGAAAGCAATTTTAACTGCACTGGCCGATCCTGAAATGGTTAGCATTATCAATTCAACAATGTATCAGTCCAAATCAGTCTATGATATCATCATGGAGACCAAGATGCCTCATACTACCGCATACAGAAAAATTAAGTGGCTGGTTGAGCAAGATCTTCTTGTAGTTGACAAGATTTGCATCACTGATGAAGGAAAGAAATACAGTCTATTTCTTAGTGTCTTTAGATCGATAGTCGTAAAATATGAAAACATAAAGATAATGGTAGAAGCAGAGCAAAACATCGATCCTGTAAATAGATTGACGGAAAGATTCTTCTCACTGTGAGTCGATAAGGTTAAGCATATAGTTGAGTGATCAGCCTGGCAAAGCTACTTGAGGATTGAAGTAAGGCTTTCTACGATTCTATGGCTAGACCAGTAAGAGTAGTAAAATCTCACGAACATAATTGAGGCAAAAAGAATCATAGAAACTAGATGTATCTGCATGCCAAGATGGTGTAATTCAAAGGGGAAATCAAATGATCCAGATTCATATAAAGTAGTCACGAATTCTCCGCCAATCCAGATCAAAATGAAGATAGAAATTTGAAACCGAAAGGATTTGGGACTATGTGAATGCCAAGTCAACCACACAAATATTCCCAGCGCCACGAATAACAAATAAAGTGTAAAATTACTCATAAGATCGAAAACTGGAGATATCATTATACTGTAAGTTTCTCCTTTTTGGATCTAACCATATATATGAACGCACCGCCAAAAATTATTAAAACAACAATAGAAATGGTTCTAAAGAGTCCTTCTCCCAATGCTTCCTCACCTGCAAAGTATGCCAAATGATAAATCCCGTGAATGAAAATGAAAAGTGATAATAAGATTGTAAGAATCCTAAGATTACTCTTCAATCTTAAACTAAGGTAAATTGGAACAATGGCAGCAGCAAGCATGATAACAGCACTAGCCAAATGAAGTAGGTTTTCATCAAACAACTTAGTTAATTGCTTAAGTTCACACTCGACATATAGATATTTTGCACAATACCATATTATGGGATCCACATTTGGGTCCCATTTTGGGGTTCTAAAGATGGGATTTGTCTCTATGTTAATAAAAAAAAATCATAGATATCATGTAATGTATAACCATCATTTTAACAAAAGGATCTTGAAATCATGCATTATAATATCGATACTGCTTATAGGTATGATTTATTCTTCACACTACTTTATCATCCGGACTTGTTTCGAATATGTATTATAACCGTTCCTGTAGAGCATGTGGCACTCATTTAGAACCTACTTCCGTTTGTAACATATGTAAAGAAAACGTATCTTGGATTTGCCACAAATGTTTCAGAATGGATGACGTTACTCATAGACATGACTATTGTAGGATACCTTACAAGGTTGAAGTGGGTCTAGTAGCAAGCTAAAAACAAAAGAAGACGAAAAATAAGATGGGCATGTATTCCTTCCTACAGAGTAATATCGAAACGGAATTCTTCCGTCAGACATCCGAGCTTTTGAATTAAGTTCAGTTTTGACATATAGATATTTTGCCCTAATCCAAATTGTAAATCCTACATCTGGATCCCGTTTCCGGGTTCCAAAGATGGGATTTGTCTCAATCTTAATATATTGCCGTAATAACTATCACCATATGGGTAACCCTCAGCTTATCAAAAAGACCTTGACATCATGTATCATAATATCGATACTGCTTATAGGTATGAGTTATTCTTCACATTACATTGTCCAATCGATATCAGCCAAGAGCAGTTCATACGATAAAGCTAGTTCGAGCTCTAAGGATAGTTCTAGTTCGAGCTCTGCTTCTAAAAGCGATACTTCTTCTATCGCTTTAAACGCATTAGAACTAAAGAATGAAACCTACAGATGGCAGAACACTAGTGAGGCAATAAATCCCACACTGCATTTGATAGCGAACACAGATTATCTTATCAAGATAAAGAATCCCACGGACACCAAGCATGAATTAATATTCGCATCAAATGGGACTGAGCTTGCCAAAAGCAACGAGATCAAACCGGGTAAGAACGGAAAATTGAACTTTGCAAATTCAACTGGTACATTTGAATATCATTGTGAGTATCACCCAGATACTATGAAAGGAATCATTGAGGTCACCAGCAAATAATTAAATAGTTACAGGAAAGTATGATATCAAAATAGTTGCCTTTTTCTTACAATAACAATTTTGAATAAGGGAACATTTTGTCAAATATCTTTCTATCACTTTTGTGTAATCATTTTTATTTAGAAATTAGCAATTCCTTCGAGATAGCAATTACATTTATTTAATCATTATGTTTGTTATAAATTACAATTCTAAATGTCTTCAGGACTTTTAATACGGTATAACCAATTAATAGTCGATCTTGGTACTTTACAAAGTCAGATATTAATTCAAGCTATAATACCTGGAAAATATTTGATTTTGTATTTTCGCCAGTAAAGAGAGTTTTTTCCAGTGTTATATATCGGCATTAATACTCACTTCAAGAGCATCTTTTACATTTTTAGTAAACTCCAAGCTAGTCTCTGTTGTACGGCTAATATACTTGCCTGAATTCCTAACATAATCCAGATAATCTTTCATCTCGTTCTCATATATTAACACATTATCTGCGATTACTACTGCTCTTTTATTTAGTAAACTATACTTTTCGATAAGTTGAAGATATTTTAGGTATTCGCTCTTTGTTGCATCCAGGAAAATCATATTGAATTTAGATTTAAGTCTTGGAATAATTTCCAGAGCATCACCATTAATCACTTGTATTTTTTCTGATAATCTTGCCTTTTCTATGTTCTTTCTTGCTATGTTTGCAAGTTTCTGATCCTTTTCTACACTGATAAGAATAGGTTCAGTTAAACTTCTTTCACTATTAAAATTCTCATTATAGTATTTCCCGCTTAATATAATATTTGTAATTAAAATTGCCGAATATCCATGCAATGTTCCAATCTCAAGCGCCTTCTTAGGTTTGTATTGCTTAATAACATCTTCTATAATTTTTCCCTTAATCGGGCCTATTGATGGTAGAAATTCCTTTCTTGCCGTTTCCTCAATTTCTGCCAATATCTTCAGTACAATGTTGTTTAGTTCACTCGGTTCACCTTTACTTTTCACGTTCTGTACTATTTTCCTACATTACTATATGAAAATTTCTATGGACATTACCTATCGATGATTCTCATCCAGTTAGCAAAGATCTATTTGTAAAGTATGCAAGAAACTTTGAGCTAACAAAACAATTATTAGAAATAGAGCTAATATTTGACTATGAGCGATCAATCAAATGGAAAGTTAAGTGACCCTCGTATTAGAGAACTTTTTGAAAGCAAGAATTTTGCCTTTTTGGCTAGCTTAATGAGCGATGGCTCTCCGCATATTACTCCAACTTGGGTTGATATTGAAAATGGTAATATTCTTGTCAATACTGCAGTAGGTAGGATAAAACAGAAGAATATCTCTAAAAATCCCAGAGTTGCTTTGTCATTAATTGATCAAAATAATCCGTATGATATGGTTACCCTTAGAGGTAAGGTGATAGGGCAAATCACTGGAGAAACAGCTGAAAAACATATCGATAAATTATCAAAAAAATATATCGGCGTAGATAAATATCCAAGAAGGTCTAAAGGTGAACAAAGAGTGATATTAAAGATAAAGCCTGAAAAAATATTTCATATGAAGTAATACTCATATTTTATATAGCTCAAAAAAGAAGGCACATAATTTGCTAGCATTCCTTAAAAAATTAGTATGATACTTCCTACAAATAGAAAAAATAAAAATCCGTCCTACTTAGAATGAATTGTGCACGATTGAAATTAAAATAATTGAAATAGTTATATTGTATAGTGGATATTATATACTATGTCTCCGGATAATCAAGAAAAATGTGCAGCATGCGGAATGACCTTCAATACGCAAGAGGAATTGAAAGAACACATGCTAGAACTGCATCGAGAGTAATATCTTAACTATTTTCACTGATATAATCTTCCAATCGAGTAGATTGACCTAATTTTGATTCAATAAGTAAGCTCATAAATGGGAGGCGATATTTTTTCCTCCATGGAGCTCACAATCTTGTCTATACAGTCATGACTAATAATTGATGGGATTGATACCCTAAGCTCTAATGGCACCAGGTAATTAATATAAGCTAAAATCTGACATCTTTTTCCGATCTCTTTTTCTTCACGGCACATATTTATCAAACTGATTAGTTG
>JBKPGB010000074.1:0-1080 GCA_046729135.1 Thermoproteota archaeon
AATTTCATATTGTGTTGCATTTACCAGAAGTCCAGTTTGTCCACTTATGACAGTTTCCCTTGGACCGGCTATATCACTTGCTATTACTGGAGTCCCTGCCGATTGAGCTTCTAAAGACGTTAGGAGGAATGTCTCAAAGCGTGAGGGAGAAACAAAAACATGTGCAGACTGGTATGCCTCTATCAGTTTTTCTTCATCAACGTAAGAGGAATATTTAACGTTGGAAAATTTTTTTTCAAGATCTTTAACGATATACGCAAGAGGTCCTGCACCGAATATATGGAAATTCAAGTTTTTCTCTTGTGAATCATTGATCTTTCTAATTACTTCAGCTAATATATCAATACCCTTCTGATATTCCATCCTTCCAGCAAACATCACAGTAAATATATTCTTCTTCTGACCGGGAATATAGCGAACTGTATCTACTCCATTTGGAAAATTGTAGACATTCCTATATCGCCAGGATTGCAGCATGCTTTGGTCTTCCAGGTTAAGAACATGAAAAGCATCAAATTTCTTACTCAAGGATTTATTTACTACTCTATAGTATAATCTCCTCATAATATTGCCAATTTCAGGAAATAATCCATGATACCCAGAAATGATCTTTATATTTTTATTGTTACCTCTTTTGAGTAAGAATACAATCACATCGTTTGCGGGAAAGGCGTTATTAAAATATAAAAAATCAAAATTCTCAATCATCTTAGCAATTTGTCTAATCGCGGATATAGTCGGTATTACGAATAATCTTTGATAATTTTCATACTCAAAAACCCTAACGCCATGCCTGTACAAATTTTTTTGAATAATTTTATTATTATTGTCTCCATACTTAGTCGTCAATATAATAATTTGATGCCCTCGAGTAGAAAGTATAGTCGCTACTTGTTCAACCCATTTCTCAAATCCACCGCCGTAGCCTAAGTTTAGAATACTATAAAATGCTATTTTCATTTTTCCATTATCCTTGTTATGCCCATAAAATTTTTATGCACTTTGTATAGCTGTATTAATATACTATCCTATTATTATGTTACTAATCGGCGAAGACAATAGATTCAATTAGAACCAGCA
>JBKPGB010000075.1:0-12655 GCA_046729135.1 Thermoproteota archaeon
GCGAAGGTACTCAATTTTGGGAGGGGATACAATATATAATGTATGAAAAAGAGATAATCAATACTAGTAAAATATGAGTCTTATTTCAAAAACTATTAGCTTACGTGTTCCACCAGACCTAATCTACCGTGCTCTTAAGGACACACGGTTAGAACAGCTTTTTCCTGAATTCTTTATTGGAGTCACAAGAAAATTATCAATTGATAAAATAAATGAAGAGCTTGCATTTAAAACAAATACTCAGGACGGTCAGATTGAAATCATAGAAACTTTCAGATTGATAATATCTAAAAGCAACAATACTGATGTCTTATACAATACTCAGACAAATATAGATGGAGATATAGCAGTAGAATCGATACTCAGGACACACATTGCAAATATCTTGTATTCACTCTTGATGCTTGAAACGGGATATGTTAATGGATTGATGGAAAAAGAATGATGGATATATCAAGTTCAAAGCACGACGTTACAAATCATGTGTGGAATAATTCTCTAATTCTAGCAAAGTCATGAGTGATTATAACATGATTTATCCAACTAATTCTTCAAACAGTGAAAGTCATTGTTAAAATATAATATGCTGGAAGAGATGCGTGACGATATGAGTGCTTATATTAGTTTCTGAATACAGTAATAAACTCCTAAGCCTTAAGTTTTCCTTTTAAGGAATTGGAATTATGGTTGCTTTCTTTTTCCAAATTCCTTTTGTTTAAGCTCTTGCAAGACTTCGTGTACAATTTGCTTCACATTCTCTTCAGAGTAATCTTGTGTTGTTTCTATATTAGGACTATTTTTTTCTGCCAATTTGAAGTTTTTTATTAGCTCTTTTTCCATCTGTGCGATTCCCATTGTCCTTAACAGGTTTAAGTTTGCCATTGCACTTTTGCGGAAATCTCTACGCAACTCTCCATCCTGAGATACGTTTATGGCTGAAGTAAAGTTACCTACTAGTAATCACCAATTAGTCTTTGCTTCTGAGACTATATAGAGAGGGTATGCTCTTTTCGAGATTGAAATTGTTTTCTTTACTTCTTGAAAGTCATAGCCGCTTAGATTCCTTGCGATTGTGTACAAATCTCCGCCGATTATGACCTTATTAGGTTCTACCACTTTGTTTATTTTGGCACAAATATTAACCGTCGTACTGAATATATCGGAAGTAGTCGAGTCGGCCGTTTGTGCAAAAGTGACTTCCCCATAATCCAAGCTTATGCGATAATTTAGCTCTGGCAGTAATTCAGAAATAAATTTGCTGTTAACATTGCGATGGAGTACTGATAATGTAATTGCAGAGTTAAGGCAATTTCTAACAGTCTTAATGGGTGAATCACCAATCAAATCATAATAGAAAAGCAGTCCGTCTCCTGTAGTCTTTACTACCTTACCACTATATCCGCTTATAATGCCGCTTACCCAATTAATGAATAAAGAATAATACTTGCTCATTTGGTGCGTGGTCAGACCAGCAGTGATTCTAGTTGAGTCTACCATATCGACGAACCCGACGCAACACATGTGCGAATTTTCCGAAAAGAAAATGTTGTCTGGCTGGCTAGGAGGCCCCGAATTTCTTGGTATGTTGAGATTGGCAGACTCTTGAGTTTCGATTATTCCCATATTTGGGAATGACACTTACTAGTTAAAAAACATTTGATCAAAAAATCATATGTTTTATTTAAGTATATCGTCAATAATTCTAAAATTCGAGAAAGTACTTAGATTTGTACTACTAATGTAGCTTTCTTGAGAATAACCGGATAAGATTAAATACTATCCCCTCATCTATACAGGCAATTAATGCCCTCCGCTTTAGACCGTTTGCTTGGACAGGCACTTGAATCAATGATAAGAGAAAAACTGGGTCAAAAAACTTGTGAGAAAATCGAGGCTCGATTGCGCCAGCGCTATAACCTGGACTTGGCAGCCTCCATAAATGACTTTTATACATTAGATGCTACACTTCGAGAATTTTTCTCTTCTGGAGCCGATGCTATTGAGGAAGATTTTGCTAATCGCTTGATTTCCATTAATACACCTGCGAAAGGAAGGCATTGGTTATCAATAGCGAATGAAGATTTGGCCGAGCTTATTGTTGCAACTTATGGAGACAAGGACAAGAGAATCATCCTAGAGGTAGCGTTCACCAAACCTTCAACCATACTCGATATTCTAGAGACAGCTCGAATACCAAAATCATCTGGATATAGATTAATTAATCAGTTGGTTGAAAATGGTTTTCTTACGGAACAGGGATTCGCAGAATCGTCAGACGGCAAAAAAGTGAACAAGTACACGGCACTTTTCGAAAAAGTGAATATTGAGATAGATACAAAAGGATTGATTTTTAACACTGATGTTCCATTACCCTCGATTCCAACAGTCAAAGTGTTGCTGAAAGAAAATATCCTGAATGAGAGTCAAATTATTCGTGTACTTTTAAGGAAAAAAGTTATGGCCTAGGAATACGACACTATAGTAGATGTCTGAGAGTACACACGAGAATACTGTGGAACCAAAAAGTGGGCTCAATTACAAAGTCTTATTGTTCATTGCAGGCTTGGCTGTAATCTATCAGACATTCAACTATATACTCCCTGAAAAGGAGGGTGAACTAAGTCCAATCGACTTTGTGGTCTTAGTAGCCGTCGTGGTCTGTGCAATCTCATCATTTCTTGTATCAAATAGATATGCCCGTTCGACTGTGTTCGGACAGGCTTACCTCGCATTGGGTATTGGATTTACAGCGTATGCTATTGGCGAAATTATTTGGGACTATTATATTGGAGTTTTAAAAATATATCCTTATCCTTCAATTGCAGACATTTTCTTTTTTGCTCAATATCCCTTTATAATTTTTCATCTGATACGCAACATAAAGTTCTTCAAACGAAAAATTAGTACAATTACAATAATTTGGTTAGCAGCTATTCCAGTGGCTCTAGTATTGATATACTCATACTTTACGTTTATACAGGTTGGTTATGATTTATTTGATTATTATTACGGAGTACCATTCGTAGCTGCGTCTGCGACCACACTTTCTTTTGCTATTCTGGGCATGCAAGTTTTTAGACAAAGTTTACTTGCCAGTGTCTGGTCACTTTTAGCCCTTGGGATTTTCTTAAATACCTTCGGGGATATCAATTATTACCATCTTGAAATATTTGGACTTTATACGAGAACTCATTGGGTAAATGTTCTATGGTTCTTAGCTCCGTTGCTTATCACTTATTCTCTTTACAGACACTATAAAATAATCTGATAGAGCTTATTGTAAATATTATTTAATACTAAAGCTTAAACGATATTAGAATAAGTATCGTTACCAGCTAGTGATTCTTAGGCATTTCAAGCAAAACATTGATTATTATTCCTTTGTTTTTCTTTGCTCTGTTTAGTAGTTTACATAGTTTCTTTTAATAAACTCATGAGATTCATTGCCCGTCAGGACATCCAATTCCTTCATTACAATATCGCTTCTCCTTTATATTCTCCTCTATCTTTCAGCCGTTCAAGCCTTTTTAGTACAAAAGCTGCAGTTTCACTAACTGCCTCACCTTTATCTTCCAGCATCTTTGTCAGCGTTTCTTTACTTCCATGGTCTCGCAACAAACCCAAAGCTTCTATCGCTTCGTGTTTTACAAGGTCGCTCTTATCGTTTAATATGGAGTTAATGAGATCAGGAATCTTTTCTCTCATGTTATGTAAGCCAATTTGAAATGCAGCTTCATGTCTCACGATTCCATTGTCGTCATTATTCAAAACCCAAACCATCAACTCTGCTATTTCGGTTTGAATAGGGTCATCTATGCTAACTGCTTCAGTTATTTCTCCTGCAAGCCAAATACAATCCCATCGTATAGATTCATCTCTTTCATTTCCTTTTTTTAATACTTGTATAACTTTGTCGAGCCTCTGCCTTGGTGGTAAGTTCCTCATGTTATATTCGTCAAAGACAAATTCCATTTAATTTACAATCACCACCATTTTCTTTTCTAAAATCTTTTCTTCCGTTTTCTCTCTCTTCTGTTCGGCCTTAGAACTAATGCATATGCCAGCAATACTAATACCACCACCCAACAATGCCAAAACTAGGTTACTGGGCAATGTAAACGCTATTCCGAAAGGAACCATGGCTAATTGGATTACAACGGTAAGAACTAGAGAGGATGAGGTTATTATTGAAGTCATTGATGGGCCTATGCGTTTCATACTCACATTGTAGAGGGTAAATGCTGCCAGAGCTATGAATGAGAATCCTATCAGGTAAAGCCAGTCCATAACAGATAGATGTGGTGGATAGAATGTGTATTGGATTGCATTAATGACTAGACCTGAGATGAGCATAATCCACCCACTTACTTCAGTGGGGTTATATCTGACAATCAGCTTTGCGAATAATGTGATTGCAAGGGCATTGCACATGGCAGACAATATTGCCTCCAGGTCTCCTATTTGAAACTGTACACCATTTCCAGATACATTGCTAGCTGCTGATATTGTAAACCCAACAATTGCGACACCTATACCCACTAGCTGAAGCTTTAGCATTCGCTCAGCCAGAAATACAACTGCCAATAAAACAATGAAAACATCCTCTGCTGGTATGGTAAGCAGCATGATCTTGCCAGAGCCTATCTTATCTATACTGTCGTACCACAGAAAATCTGCTACTGTGAATAATGCTCCACCAATAATAAGCATTTTCCAACCATTTCCCTTGAATATTGTAAATTTGTTTCTGAATATAAAACCATTAACGATAAGAACCATAGCACCCGCTATGGGCATGCTACCTGCAGCAATCGCTAAAGCAGGAATAGAGGCAACTACGTAAAGCAGCTCGACCAATACTGCTTCAATTGAAAAAGCTGCTGTACTGATTATTGTTACCCAACTATTTATTTTTAGATTCACAAGTCATACTAGCTGAAAGGAACAGATTAAGTTTAGTAAGATGTATTCTTTACTAATAACAAGTAATTGGTATTTTTAATATTAGAATATTATTTTTATGAAGTGAATTGCTGAACAATGGCGGAGTGTCGCATCGGTAAGCAATATGGTCAGATTTTCTCGGATAACGCAGCGCATTGGAAATAAGGGAACACCTATTACTTATTACTTCTGAGAAGCATAGAACATGGTACTTTTACTATTAGAAAGTCCCCGACCACTAATGTGGCACTGATGAGGTGTCAACCATGAGAGGTGGGCCAGACCGGTTCTAGTTTATCGTGAGACACGCAAGAAAAAGCTAGGATTAACAAAGAAAGGAAAACAAAGAACTCTGGCAAGATGGGAAACTGTGTATTTACCTAGCCCAATCATTCATTTGCCGGCGTAGGATATATCTCGCCATTTTTTCTATATTGCTGCCAGCAAGTTCCATGAATAAATTCTAGGATATCTAAATCTGCAATATCCATATTTATGCCACAATATTTACAAATACGACCACCCTTGAAATAATTATCCATGATAGTTACATTCCTATAGCCACCTTGTGTATAATTACTTGACTCGGGACAGACAATGGCACCATTGGACATCCTAGATCTAGCTTCATGGTTAAGAAAACACGGCCATGAGCATAATGTTATTGAGTTAGCTGGAACACCAGATTGGAAGGAAACTATCCGTTATAGCTGAAATTCTATTCATTTTAATTCCTCTACCATATCACAAGCAGCAGTAGCGTTAAGAACTATAAATTGATACGACAAATAATCCGAATATAAGCACAAAAATTAAAAATTTAGAATGCATTTTACTTTGCGGTAAGTCGGCCTACTAAACATTTGATTAACTTAATTATTCGTTTCTCCTCGTTATAACATCTTAAATACAAAATCCAATCCAAAATTATTTGCTTTGGTAGAAAATGTATTGAACTCTTAAGAAAATTTGGTACAATAGTTGTCGAAGGTTGGTCTAAGTTCAAAAGTAAATTAAAGGAAAACGCGAAAATTAAAGGGGGCTGAAATTTATGAGACTTTTTATGAGGTTGGATGGTGTTCAACTATTTGTAAGTCACTATCAAATTGGCATAAATCTGGCCGAGCTTATTACGTTCCTGCGTCTTGGACTCTTAATTGTCGGTGATGGGTTGAGTGTGCATCTGAATCCAAAATAGCCTCTGCGATATACTAATAAATTAATCGGAAGGGATGCGTGACGATATCAGTGCTAACGGAGGGTTTTTTTAGATTGAAAAGGAGTTCTAAGCCTTAGGCTTTTCTTTTTTGTGGGAATATATTGCTCGTTTCCACTATCAGTCTTACCTTTATATTCCAGATTAAATTGTTGACAAAGATTAATCTTGATAAATGGCCATAAATATCAAAACCTGCCCTTGACACTTTTGCTAGCAATTAATTGGATTCGGATTCGGTGTTACTTTTGTCTTGACTGGGTTGGGAGTCGGTGTTACTTTTGTCTTCACTGGGTTGGGAGTCGGTGTTACCTTTAACATTTATTGACATCTCATCCGAATCTGAGGCATCTTGGTCATCTGTAACAGCGAGCTTGAAGATCAACTTTGAATCTTCAGAAAGTGACGGTGTGTTAAAACTAGCCTTTGCTTCATCAGAGTCCTTAATATCTACATTAGGACCGTCCGTTTGTTCCCATTTGTATTAAACAAGTTTTCCATCTTCATCACTGCTCTTACTTCCATCAAGTGTAACTTCACTATTTGCAGATGCTGGCTGGTCATCGCCTGCATTGGCTACCGGTGGTTATTTTGAACTATTACATTCTCTCTAGGCAGAGAGGTATTGTTAGTAAGCTTTTCATAGCTAGTTGTACTGGAAGGGCCAGTCGTGTTTTGAGGAGCAATGGTTGTGGCTGTGGCGGAGGAAGTTCCCTTGCCTGTGACTGTGACTTGAAGTATGGCTGTAGGTGAATATTTTAGTCTGTAAATGGGTAAGAACCTTTTTACAGTTTGATGAATACAACATCATATATAGGAAAGTGTATTAAATTTGAAAAACTTTGAGATAGCTCGAATCCTTCATGAAATCGCCATCTATCAAGAAATGAAGGGAGAAAAGTTCAAGCCTAGGGCATATGAAAAGGCAGCCCTCTATATTGGGTCTCTGAATGATGATCTTGGAATAATATACAAGAAAGGTGGAATTAAAGCCTTGATGCAATTACCTGGAATAGGTAAAAGCATAGCTGAAAAATTGGTCGAATTAATACAAACGGATGAATTGACTTATTATGAACAATTAAAAAGACAAATACCCGTCGACTTAACGACACTTTCATCTATAGAAGGAATGGGACCAAAAAAAGTTAAAGTACTTTACGAAAAATTAGGGATAACTAATATTGAAGAGCTGGAGAAAGCAATCAGAGAAAGAAAAGTAAGAGCTCTTCAAGGCTTTGGGGAAACGAGTGAACAGAAGATATTGAAGGGCATAGAGTTCCATAAGAAAAGTCACGGTGGTAGATTTATCCTAGGTTTTGTCCTAAATACATTTGAAGATATTCTTCAGAGGTTGAAAAGTCTTGATACCGTAAAAAATGCACAATTAGCCGGCTCAGCACGAAGAATGAAAGAATCTATAGGTGATGCAGATTTCTTAGCCTCGTCTGATAAATCCGAGAAAGTGATGGATTTCTTCACATCAATGCCGGAAGTTGCGTACATTCATACGAAGGGAAGAACAAAATCAACGGTAAGATTAAAGAGCGGAATCAATTGCGATTTAAGAATTGTTCCTGAGGAGAGTTTCGGTGCTACACTACAATATTTTACAGGAAGTAAACAGCATAATGTTGTCCTTAGGACAATTGCATTGCACAAAGGATACAAGCTGAATGAATATGGTCTATATGATAAAAGGAACAAACAAATTGCAGGGAGAACAGAAGAAAGTATCTATTCGAGATTAGGCCTGCCATTCATAACACCAGAATTGAGGGAAGATAATGGGGAGATAGAGGCTGCAAGAAAAGGCCGACTGCCGAAATTGATCGGCTATGATGATCTCAAAGGTGATCTTCAAATACATACCAGTTGGACAGATGGTAACAATACCATAACAGAGATGGCTCAAGCTGCAGGTAAGGCAGGTCTTGAGTATATTGCTATTACAGACCACTCACGAACACTAGAGATAGCACATGGTTTAAACGAAAGAAAACTAATGGAGCAACAGAAGGAAATAAAAAAAGTGGCTCATACGGTAAAGCAAAATGGAGGAATAAGGATTCTAACAGGAGTTGAGGTAAACATACTCAAGGATGGCAGTCTTGATCTAGAGAACAATATTCTTAAGGAGTTTGACATTGTTGGTGCTGCCGTTCACTCGAATTTTTTTCTGTCAAAAGAGGAACAGACCAACAGACTGGTAAGTACGATGTACAATCCTAATGTAGACATACTCTTTCATCCAACTTGTAGAGTAATTCAGAAGCGCCAGCCATTAGAGATTGATTTTGATAAAATACTCGACGTATCAGAAGAAACGAACACAATACTTGAGGTAGACTCCTCGCCAGAGAGACTAGACTTGCAAGATGAGTATTTACGGCGTGCTATTGAGAATGGATGCAAGATCATAATAGATTCTGATGCTCATGATAAATCGCATTTTCACTTTCTGAAATTTGGAATATCGCAGGCAAGGAGGGGATGGGCGGAGAACAAAGATGTTCTTAATACATTGCCATTAGAAAAGTTTCTTAAATCACTGAAGTAAAAATAATATTGAATGGGTTTCTGAGATAAAGTTAAATAAAAATAACACTCTGTTGCAAGGTGGAATTAATAATCATTCCCAGTTATCTAAGAACTTTAAACAATAATCACAAACAGGATATC
The DNA here is from genome assembly GCA_046729135.1 of Thermoproteota archaeon. GTDB lineage: Archaea > Thermoproteota > Nitrososphaeria > Nitrososphaerales > Nitrososphaeraceae > TA-21. Next base: position 8,843 of record JBKPGB010000075.1, read on the forward strand.
CAGTTTTCTTCTTGATACTCAGTTTTGCATCTCTTGCAGATTTTTGTTGTCGGCTTAGGCATTGACCGGATATTCAACTATCTTTAAAAAAATAATTTGCTTTAAAATATGGTCTTACGTTACCACAATTCGGACATTTTTCTAGTTGTTCAGTAAAATTTGTTACTTCAAATGACTGTCTATCTTGTTGATAACCCGCTGGGATATCCTTTCGGCAATCCTTGCATTTTATTAAGAGCGTATGAAAGTTCACCTACTCGCTATCTCCTTATCCATTCATCGCGCTTGGTCTAATTACTGCCTAATCCACGGTAATGTTTTTGCCCTTGGGTTTGCCTTCAGCTTTCTTTTTGAATATTATCTCAAGGATTCCGTTACTATAATTGGAACTGGCGGTCTCAATATCGGCATCGTTTGGTATTTCTATTACTTCATGATATTTTCTTTTTGAACCTTCGGAATTAACTTGTACTTTATTTTCATATGCATTTATTTTGATATCCTCTTTTGATACGCCTGGCATCTCGACTACAACTTTGACTTCTTTATCGGTCTCGGTTACGTCTACCATAGGTTCCCTTTCCGACGAAATCATTGGAGGGCCAAAATTACCATACCGTCTCAGCTGAGTGGGTTTAAAATTTCCAAATTCCTTGATTTTTGGTTTACCGTCAGGACCTATAGTTACTGAAGAACCATAAACAAGTGGTCCAATCTCTCTAACTTTACCCTGTGGAGTTTCATATTCTTTTATCAAATCTTCAGGAACCATTTTTTCAATGTTTCTGAAAGACTCTTCAAATTCCCTTTCCATTTCTCTACTTATTTCATCATACGATTCAAAGGGGTTACCAAAGCTACGTCTTGTTCTTCTTGAAAATGGCCAATTGTCAGAACCAAAAAATCTGTTTACCCAATCAAATGGTTCAATACTCATGATGGTAGTACTAATGCACAATATCAAATTTAATAGTTCTATGAGAAAATTTCTAGCTTTATCAAAATGAAAGTCGTTTAGTTTGAAAGGTATTGTAATCTTATCGGAAAATCTAATGATTAATTGAGCTTATTCAGATTCTCGTGGACTATTTATTATTAGGAATTTTTGGCTGTTGTCTTCGAGCATCGAGATTGGAACCCCCAACATGTACCAGAGGGTATTTAGTTCGGGGGGATTTATCAGTAATATGTAGCCTTTATACTAGATGTTACTAATGATACAATAGTATGTATGTATGACAGGGGTTCTTGCAGAGGGTGTGGAGGAAATCTCACACCTGTTTCTTCGTGCATTATCTGCATGGAATACGTTTCGTGGAATTGTGATAAATGCGATTCCATGGACTATGTTATTCATTCCAGAATTTATTGCAGTTCAAATTACGTTTGATTCCGTAGAATCTCATTCAATAATCGAAGTCGATCCATTACCTAGATAATGATAAAAACATGAAAAATCTCTACGTCAGTAACAGAATCTGCAATTTGGACCAGTTGTAACTATGGTTAAGAATGAATTTGGGTCTTTCTCTACTTTCGACCAGCTCTTACTCCCTTTGAACCGCATTTAGTGCGCTAATATGATTTTGGGTAGGACTTGAACCTGCATCCAATTCAAGAGTCACGCATCAAAGTCTATAATCAATACATTGGAATATGGCATTTAGTCCTCTAAAGAATATTTATTGTATCTTTCATAAATTTCCTTAAATTTTGAAGAAAAAGCGTTGCCATAGAATTCTGAGAATAAATCGGGATCTTTATCTATGGCTTTGAATATATCTCTCTGGGTCAATATTCCAATCATTTTATTATTTTTATCTATTACTACAAGTCTACGAATTTTCTTGTTGTTCATGATTTTAGTTGCGTCATTTATGGATGCGGTCTGTTCTATAGTAATTAGAGGTTTACTCATCAGTGATTTAAGAGGTGTCTGGAGCAAGTTTGGATCTAGTTTGCCCAAAATTCGCACGACATCTCGCTCGGTAATTATACCCAAAGGACCGCCGTGCTTGTCATGAGTAACAATTATTACAGATCCAATATTGTTCGCGTACATTATATTGCATGCGCTCATAATGTTTTGATCTTCAAAATCAGTTTGGACTTTTGGATTCATTAGATTTGATACCAAGATCTTTTCTGAGTGCATTTAGGTATACTCATGAGTTGTGATATTTATTTATGGTGCAGCAGATTTCATGAATTAGCTTCACTTATGTTTTGACGTCCAATTCGGAAGGGAAGCGTGACGATATCGGTATGGGCCGGAAGGGATTTGAACCCTCGAACCCCGCCATGTCAAGGCGGTATCTTAACCAAGCTAGACCACCGGCCCGTTACTCATGACAAGCGTTGATTCGGTATTTCAAGACCTTGATGCAATTTATATAGCCATAAATCAAGGTCATAATATAAATCACACTTATAACATTAGGATAAAAAATTATTTATCAGCGCATCCTCTGAAAACAGTAAATTTAATTGCCATTACAAATCATATTCCACTTTTTCAACTAGTACTGCAAATAAGCTTGATGTTACCGTAATATTTCTTTTGGTGCCTCTGAATTTCTCACTTATTAAGCCTCTAATGAATACTAAAATTGTATTAAAGTTATCTATTTATTTATTTCCCAAACAAAAGCAGCTGGTGATTCATCCCTGTTACCACTAACATCTACAAATCGCACCATAAAAACATGTTTACCTTGAGTTAAATTAGGAAAAATAAATGGGCTGGTACAGATGACAAATTCTGAACTGTCCATACTACATTCAAAGTGATCCACTCCCGTTGGGTTAATAGTTGAAAAGTCAAATCTAATTGTACTGGAGCCAGTACTAGTCTCATTATTTATTACATTGTTACTACCGTCAGTAGTAGAGTTTATCACAGTATCTTGAAGACTCGTGGGGCGAGATGGAGCACCTGTGACATTATTTACAATATTGCCAGTCTCTCGAGCTGTGTTTACGTCCCATGTAAATGACGAAGGAGTTGGATCCTTATTGCCTGAGTTATCTACTGTCATAATTTCTACGATATGCCTGCCGTTTACTAGATTATAATGCTGCATTGGGCTGGCACAGGCGGAAAAGGACGAGCCGTCTATTGAGCATTCAAAGTGGTTAATACCAACCTCCTCCCCTTCTTCTACACTAGTATCGGTACCTGAGAAAGTAAGGGTAACGTTAGTAGACTCTGTCACCGAACCGTCCGTTAAAGTACGATTATTACCGTCCATAGCAGTGCTTATAGTTGTATCTGGTGGTACTGTGTCTACATTCCATGTAAATGATGCAGGAGACGAATCTTTATTACCTGAGTTATCTACTGATCTTGCCTCAAGTATATGAGCTCCATCTGCAAGACTGCTAAATTGGACAGGGGTGGTACAGGTGGAAAATGATGAGCCGTCTATGGAGCATTCAAAGCTGTTATTACCTGCGCCTCCATTTTCCATACCAGCAATTGAAGCGGATAGAACAAAAACTATCGAATTGGATGACGTGATACCATCATTAGCTACCGCCTTTCCAGCGCCATCAATGGCCGAAACTACTGTAGTATCCAGAGCTGGTACAGTCGCCGGTATTTTGGTACTTTCATTAGTTACAATATTTTCATTACCTCCGATAGATCCACTCGTTGTAATGTTTTGAGGTATTGGTGGGGGTGTTGTAATGTTTTGAGGTATTGGTGGGGGTGTTGTAATGTTTTGAGGTATTGGTGGGGGTGTTGTAATGTTTTGAGGTATTGGTGCTGTCTCTTATACACATCTGACGCTGCCGACGATTCCTACAGCG